>NZ_JBISAI010000008.1:137509-337303 GCF_044391605.1 Kitasatospora sp. NPDC018619 | reverse complement strand
CCCAGGTCACTCCGTCCAGACGCCTGCGGCAGCGCGATCGTCGGCATAGCCCCTGGCCCGCCACTCCGCGCGTAGGAAGTGGGACCCGCCGACTTCCCGTGCAAGGACGACCCCGGGCCGCAGTGCACTCACCCACGCACCCCACCGCCCACAGGGGCGCACGCGAGAAGTCGAACCCGCCGACTTCCCACGCACGGACAGCCCCAGGTCACTCCGTCCAGACGCCTGCGGCAGCGCACTCACCCACACACCCCACGACCCACAGCCCCGCACGCGAGAAGTCGAACCCGCCGACTTCCCACGCAAGCGCAGCCCCGGGTCACTCCGTCCAGACGGCTGCGGCAGTGCGATCGTCGGCGTAGCCCCTGGCCCGCACCTGGACCTGGCGGAGGAAGTCGACGGTGCCCGGCGGGTGGGGGTGGACCCAGTGGGTGGAGAGGAAGTGGGCGACGGCCGGCTCGTCGGCGATCGGGCGGGCGAGGCCCGGGGTGCAGAGCAGCAGGATGTCGCCGGGCGTCGCGGGGACGAGCCGGAAGCGGAACGGGCGCGGGCCCGGCACCGGGGCCTCGGGGGCCGGCGGCTGGCCGTCCGGATGGTGCAGCAGACGGGCCGCGTAGGCGTCGATCCAGTGCCCCGAGCGCAGCAGGTAGAGCCCGCCCGGGCCGACGCCGAAGGCCGCGCGGTAGCCGGCCTGCGGGTCCAGCGACACCAGTAGGCAGTGCAGCGACGCCGGAGAAGGGGTCTCCTCCTCGCCCTCCACCCGGGACGCCAGGGCTCGCAGCGGGGCGGCGGCACTGGTCGCCAGCCGCTGGAGGCCGTAGCGGAGCCGGTCGCGGGCGCCGTCGCGCAGGTCCGCGGCCAGGCCGGCCCGGCTGCGCCCGATCGCGGCGGCCAACTGGTGGCACGCCTCCCGGGTGGCAGCCGCGACCGCCTCCGGGGGGACCGGCTCGGGGGAAGCCGCCTCCGCCTCGCCGCCGCCCGTACGGTCGAAGCTGCCGAGGACGGCGAGCAGCAGGCCGTCGGCTCCCTCCCCGAACCGGGTGACCAGCAGGGTGTCACGGCGCGGCTCGCCCCGGTAGCGCGCCGAGTCGCCGCGGACGGAGGCTGCACGCAGCACCGTCGACCCGTACTGGGCGCCGTCCAGCACCGTGTCCGGTACGAGCGTGCGCAGGGCGCCCGGGTCCGCCTCGGGCACGGCGGTGGGCTCGGGGCCGTAGGTCGGGGGGCGTTCGCCGACGTGGGGGACGGCGGCGCCGCCGTCGGCGAGCGGTGCACGGACGGCCAGGCGGGGGTCGGGAGCGGCCGCGGCCTGGGCGACGGGCTCGGGGTCGGGCTCCGGGGTGTGGACGGGTTCCGGCTCGGGGCGGGGTTCGGGCTCGGGAACGGGGTCAGGCTCGGCTTCGGCTTCGGCTTCGGCTTCGGCTTCGGGTGCAGGTTCGGGTTCGGGCTCCGGACCCGGCTCGGGGGCGGGCTTCTCCAGTGAGACCGGCTCGGGGTCGGGCTCGGGCTCCGGCTCCGGCTCCGGTTCGGGTACGGCCTTCGGTGCATCGTCGGCGAAGGCCGGGGCCGGGAACCGGTGGGTCTCCGGGGAGGTCCGCTGGCGCCCGATCCCCGGTGTTCCGCCGATCACGTCGACCGCGGTGTCGAACCAGTCGTCGATGCTGTCCCGGCGGTCCGGCTCCTGCGAGCCGTCGGGCCCCGGTTCCGCCTCCGGTTTTGGTTCCGGCTCCGGCTCCGGCTCCGCCGACCGCTGCTGCCCGATGAGCCCGACCGCCGTGTCGAACCAGTCGTCCACGCTGCCGTCCCCCGGATCGGCGTGCGGGGTGTCCGGAAGGGTGCCCGCCGGGCCGTCGTAGACGGTGTCCCACCAGTCGTCGTCCGGCCGGTGCGGCTGTGCGGGTGCACCCTGCTTGCTCATCTGGCGGCTCCTGGTCGTTCCGTGGTCGCGCCGCCCCCGGCGGGCCGGGCTGACGACATTGTTCTCCACCTGCGAGGACCCTGTCCGGGTTTCGGCGACAACCGGTCACCCACCGGAAAGTCCCGGCCACCGCGCTCACCTGCCGGTTCGCCGGGCCGGTTCCGGGGCGTCGTCCGCTCGTCCGCTTCCGTTCCGTCCGCGCTTGCCGGATGTGTCCGGAGCAGGGCGTTTCCTGGTCATCCGGGCGTGCGGAGCGCCGAAAATGAGGGCCGATGGGGGGCATCGCATCACTCGTTCGGCTGATTAAATGTGCGCATGACCGCGTCGGCCCCCAGTTCGCCCCGACCGGGGAGGGCCGCATCCGCGGGCCGCCCGGCGGGTGGGCTGTTGGTCCTGCTGCTCGTCGCGCTGCTGACGCTGCTGCCGTGCGCGGGCCAGGCGAAGGCGGTGGACGGCTCCGGGCTCCCGGCGTCGCCCCCGGCCCCGGCCAGTGCCGTCACGGTCGTCAGCGTGGTCAGCGTCCAGGTCGCCACCGGCCACACCTCCTACACCGGCCGCGCCGCGAAGGTCACCAAGTCCACGCAGCCCTCGGAGCAGCACCGGGCGGCGGAGGAGCAGGGGCACTGGATCCTCTGCACCGCCGACGGCCAGCCGCCGCGCAACAACGGCTGCACCAGCCACCCGTACTGCCCGCAGGACGCCCAGCTGCCGAACCCGCCGCCGCAGCCGCAGCCCGCCGTGTCACCGCTGGCCCCGGCCGCGCCCGAGGCGCAGCCCCGGGTGGTGCCCGCCGGTCTGCTGGACGGCGCGCACCCGGTCCCCGACCTGCACGAACTCCAGGTCCACCGGTCCTGAGTGGAACCCGCCGCCGGCCCTCCCGCCGGCGGAAGCGCCCTTCCTCCACTCCAGCTGACCGCCGTCGCCGACCGGTGCGGCGGGGACAAGGACGACCACCATGGGTTCCCCTTCCAAGCAGACCAACAAGCCCGGCAAGCAGGACGGCAACGACCGCCGCGCCCGGATCGCCGAACTGCGCGCCGCCGAGCAGCGCCGCGACCGCCGCAACAAGATCGTCGCCTCGGTGGCGGCCGGCGTGCTGGTGATCGGCGCGATCGCCACCGGCACCTGGATCGTCATGGACCAGAACCAGAAGAAGAAGGACCAGGAGACCGCCGCCAACGCGGACATCCCGGGCGTGAAGACCTTCGGCGAGCTGAGCCGCACCCACGTCAAGGACAAGGTCACCTACCCGATGACCCCGCCGGTCGGCGGCGACCACAACGCGATCTGGGCGGACTGCATGGCGCACGTCTACGACCAGCCGCTGGAGAACGAGCGCGCCGTCCACTCGCTGGAGCACGGCGCGGTCTGGGTGACGTACAACGGCAAGGCCACCCCGGACGACATCAAGATCCTCTCCGACAAGGTCAAGAAGACCCCGTACTCGATGATGAGCCCGTACCCGGACGAGCAGGGCACCATCACCCTGAACGCCTGGAGCACCCAGCTGGTCGTGGACAGCGCCAGCGACCCGCGGGTGGAGCAGTTCTTCACCAAGTACGTCCAGGGCAAGCAGACCCAGGAGCCCGGCGCCTCCTGCACCATGGGGCAGATGTGACCGCCGACGCGGGCCCCGCCGTCGAGGAGGGCGGGGCCCCGCGCCGCCGCCGGATGTGGTGGCCGGCCGCGCTGGCCGCCGCCGTGGCGCTGGCGCTCGGCGTGCCGGCCCTGGTGGCGAGCGGGACCTCGGCGTCCGGCTCGGCCAAGATGTCCGTCCCGGCCGACGACTCCCCCGAGGCCGGCTTCGCCCGCGACATGGCGACCCACCACCAGCAGGCGGTGGACCTGTCGTTCGTCGTGCGGGACCGCACCGCCGACGAGCCGACCCGCACCCTGGCCTTCGACATCATCAACACCCAGGCCAACCAGCGCGGGATGATGATGGGCTGGCTGGACCAGTGGGGGCTGTCCCAGCACTCGACCGCCACACCGATGGCGTGGATGAAGATGGGCCACGACTACCAGGCCCACGACGGTTCGCTGATGCCCGGCATGGCCACCAACACCCAGATCGCGAAGCTGCGCACGCTCAGCGGGCGGGACGCCGAGGTGTACTACCTCCAGCTGATGATCGAGCACCACAAGGGCGGCGTCGAGATGGCCCAGGGCTATGTCGACAAGGCCCGGAACGACGCGGAGAAGCGGCTCGCGGAGTCGATGGTGGTCGCCCAGACCTCCGAGCTCCAGCTGATGACCGACATGCTGAAGGAGCGCGGCGCCGAGCCCGGCGTGCCCGCCTCCTGAGGCGCCGGGCGCGTGCTGCGCAGATCCGTGCGTTCCCCGGGCGGCCGGGGCGCCGGCGGGGACGGTCCCGTACCGTCCCCGCCGCGCCCCGGCCGTCCGCCGTCCTCCCCGCCCCTCCTGGAGAACCCCGCATGACTCCGGCCGCCGGGGCCGCCGCCGCACCTCGAACCCGCTGATCACGGCCTCGGGCGATCCCGAGGCGGCCTGACCACCAAGTTGCGCCTCGCGGTCGAGCAGGAGCAGAAGCCCCTCTCCCTCGTCGTCACTTCCGGCCACGCGGCGACTGGCCCCGGTTCCAGACCGTGCTGGGCCGGGTAAGCATGCCGCGTCTTGGTCGAGGGAGGCCGCGTAACCGATCGGACAAGGTCCATGCCGACAGGGCGTACGGCTCGCGCGCGAACCGCGCCTACCTGCGCCGTCGGGGAATCCGCTGCACGATTCCTGAGAAGGTCGACCAGATCCGCAACCGCAAGAAGCGCGGTGCCCATGGCGGCAGGCCACCGAAGTTCGACAGGATCGACTACCGCGCACGCCATGCTGTGGAGTGCGGCATCAACCGCCTCAAACGCCACCGAGCGGTGGCGACCCGGTACGACAAGCTCGCCGTCCGCTATGAGGCAACCGTGACCATCGCGACGATCAACGAGTGGCTGTGACACTGCGACCTTCGAGAGCTGTCACTGCTCGGTCCGACTCCCGTCGGCATGGATCCGGAAATACGTCAGATTGCGGGGCCGAGAGGCCGCGAGGCGAGCCCAGACCGGGATCTCCTCCTCGGCCACGGCCCGAAGCCAGTCGGTGAAGTGCGCGAAGTTCAGCACTGGAAGGTCGTCGTTCTCGCCTTCGCTGTAGGACCACACCTCTGGGTCGGCCCCAGACCCACGCAAGAAGTCGAACTGGTAGCCCTGATGCATGGAGAAGACCCGATCGGACTCCCCGAACTCGAACGTGGATCCGCGCTCCTCCAGGAGTTCTCGCGCCGCCGTCCTCAGCCCCAGAATGCGTGGGTAGTACACGTCGGTTCCCTGCATGAACCGCCCGGCGCCACCACCGATCTGCGCCAGGAACGTCCGATATGCACCCGCTATCGGTGTGCGTTGGTCGTCTTCGACCTGGAGGATCCCGTCGTCCGTCAGTCCGATCAGCTGGTCCGGTCGGGCGGTGGTGCCGTCGGCAATCGCCGCAACGACGACCCCGATGCGCTCGTCAGGTGCGAGTTCGCTCCAGTTGGAAGGCCATCTCGCCGATGGGGGCTCGACTGACGCGCCCTCGCTCCGACGCCACCTGTCTTTCCAGCTCATCCCGCGCCCCCACCGCACTCACGACTGCCCACGCGGGCGAGCTTACGTGCCCTTGATCGACTTCTGGAACGGACCCTAAAGCTTGTTGCAGAAGTCCGGGTGGGGGCAGGTCAATGTGTGCTTTGACCTGTCGGTTCAGGCGGTTTGGGCGAGGTTGTGCATGTGGGCGACGGCCTGCACCGCGTGGTGCAGGCCGTCGCCTTTCTGTCGGCAGTCGCGGAGGATCCTGTAGTTCTTCATCCGGGCGAAGGTGTGCTCGACGCGGGCGCGCACCCGGCGGTGTTCGGCGTTGTCCTCCTCCTGGGCCCGTAGGAGGGGGCGGCCGGCTCGTCGGCGGTGGGGGACGACCAGGCCGGTGTTGGGGTAGGCGCCGTCCGCGAGCACGGTGGTGCCCGCACAGGTGGCGGGCAGGTGGGAGGCCCGCCAGGCGTGGGCGTCGGCTTTGCTGCCCGGCACGGGGCGGGCGGTGGCGACCACGGGACGGGTGTCCGCGTCGATGACGACCTGCACGTTCGCCGAGAACCGGTGGTTACGGCTCGACGCCCCGACGCCGCGGTCCCGCACCGGAACGAGAGTGCCGTCCACGATCCACAGCCGCTCCACGCCCGGCACCGGGCGTGGAGCGGCCTCCAGCGCCAGGAGCGGGCCGAGACGCCGGACGATGCGGCACACCGTCGCGGTCGAGACCCCGAACAGCGGGGCGAGCTGGCGCATCGTGAGGTTGGTCCTGCAGTACACGGCGACCAGCAGGACCCGGTCGGGCAGCGGCAGGCACCACGGCCTGCCGCCGCCCGGACCATTGCCGCCCCGCTCACGCACCACCCGCACCAGACCCTCGAACTGCCGCATCCGCAGCCCCGTGAACGTCTCCACCCAGACCGGCACAGCCCGAAGCACCCCACCCATACTGGAGAAATGCCCCGCACCAGACCTTCTGCAACAAGCTTTAGGACTCCGCGGCCTCGGGCCCCCGCGGCCTCAGGCCCCACGGGCCCGGGCCTCAGGCGCGGGTGGGGCGGGTGAGGGGTGCGGCCGATGCGGCGACGGCGGCGAGCAGGAGGAGCACCGTCCGCCCACCGGACTCCGCGCCCGCCAGGTGGACACCGAGGACGGACAGCGCCATGCCGAGCGCCGTGCCGAGGCTGCGGGCCATGTTGACCATGCCACCGCCGACCGCCGAGCACTGCGCCGGTATCGCCCGCATCACCAGGGCGTTGTTGGCGGGCAGCAGCAGGCCCAGCCCGTAACCGGCGACGAGCAGCGGGAGCGCCACCGCGTCCGAGGCCGGCAGCAGGGCGCAGAGCAGCAGTCCGCCGGCCGTGAGGAGCGCGCCGAAGCGGCACCTGGCCACGTCCGACCAGCCCCGGGGCAGCAGTCCGCCGCCGACCGTCGCGGCGAAGGCGAACGCGGCGGGCAGCAGGGTGACCACCAGGCCCGCGTGGGCCGTCGAGACGCCCGCGCCGGTGAGCAGCACCGGGCCCAGCACCAGCGGGCAGAACAGCAGCAGGTAGCCGATCAGCGCGACCACCAGGCCGGTGCGCACGCCCGGGGTGTTGACCAGGCCGGGGGCCAGGATCGGCCGGGCGGCCCGGCGCTCCTGGTGCGCCAGGGCCAGCGCCAGGACGGCGGAGGCGAGCAGCAGAGCGGCCACCGCCCAGCCCGGCAGGGGCAGCCCGGAGGCGGTGGACAGGGCGAGCAGCAGCGTGGTGGTCGCCCCGGTGAGCAGCAGCAGGCCGGGCAGGTCGAAGCGGGCGTCCGAGCGCGAGCCGCTCCGACCGGTGGCCGCCGGGCGCCGTCGGGGGGCGGGCAGGGCGGTGGCTGCGTCGGGGGCCGGGGCACCGGGCGGGGCGTCGGCGGTCCGGGTGCGGGGCAGCAGGTACCAGCCGGCCAGGATGCCGAACACCGCGACCGGCACGTTCACCCAGAACACCCAGCGCCACGAGGCGTGCTCGACCAGCGTGCCGCCGAGGATGGGCCCGAGGGCCAGGCCGAGGCCCTGGGCGGAAGCCTGGATGCCGAGGGCGCGGCGCATCGCGTGGCGGGGGACGCCCCGGGCGACCAGGGCGACGCTGTTGGCCTGCATCATCGCCGCGCCGACCGCCTGGACGGCGCGGCAGCCGACCAGGACCCAGAGGCTGCCGGCGAATCCGGCGCCCAGCGAGGAGAGGCCGAAGACCGCGAAGCCGCCGATGTACATCGTCTTGCGGCCGACCAGGTCGGACAGCCGGCCGATCGGGGCCAGCAGGGCGACCAGGACCAGCAGGTAGGCGAGGGCGACCCACTCGACGGCGGCGAAGCCCGCGTCGAAGTGGCGGCCGAGGGCGGGGAAGACCAGGGCGATGACGCTGGCGTCGAGCTGGCCGAGGAAGGCTCCGAGGCAGACCGTGCCGACGGCGAGCCAGTGGGCGTGACGCCAGCCGGCTATGCCGCTCGGCCGGGGCCGCTCGGTGAGCAGCCGCGAGGCAAGGACAGTGGCGTTCATGACACGAATATATCGGATACAGATATGTTCTTTCTACGAGCAGCTCGCTCTACGACAGGATGCGCCCCGGAAGACCGGCCGCGGGGGCCGCCGCGGGGGCCCCACCGGGCCACCGGGCAGCCGCCGGGCAGCCGCCGGGAGGCCCGGCCGCACGGCCCGCAACAGAGCCGCAACACGGCGGCTCCCGAGGCCCGCACCAGCCGCCGGACCGCCCCGTACCAGGAGATACGCTGTCCGCCATGCCGTCGTCACCACACGTTCCCGACCCCGCCACCGGAAGCCCCGACCCGGCGGTCGAACACGCCCGGCGGCTGACCGACACCGTCACCCGCCTGCGCCGTGCGCTGCGCAGCAGCATCCGCACCGACTACCCGTGGGAGTCCCTGCCGATGGCGCAGGTCGAACTCCTCCAGACGCTGGCCGCCGCCCCGCTGCGGGTCGGCGAGCTGGCCGCCCGGCAGCGGCTCGCACCCAACACCGTCAGCGGGCTGGTCGGGAAGCTGCTCGATGCCGGCTTCGTGGACCGCCAGGCCGACCCGGGCGACCGCCGCACCGCCCGGATCGCCCTCACCCCGGCCGGGCGGCGACAGCTGGACGACTGGCAGCACGCCCACGAACGCCGGATCGCCGCCGCGCTCGGCACCCTCGAACCGGCCGACCAGGCGGCGGTCGTCGATGCGCTGCCCGCCCTGGAACGGCTCGCCCGCGCCCTCGCCCAGCCGGGCACCGCGCCCGAGGAGGCGGCCGCAGGCGCGCCCGGACAGGGCCCGGCGGCCGACTGAAGGGGGTGGCATGGGCGCCGGGCCGGCAGGGCCGCCGCGGTCAGCCGGCGCAGTGTCACCGCGGTCATCGCCCAGTACACCCGAGACCCCGAACCGCGGGGCAGGTGCTCGTATCCCGCCGGCTCCGAGACAGTGATCCACGTCGCCTCGCTCGACAACCTCGCCAAGCGCATAACGGACGGGACAACATCGACCCGGCGAGGGACCTACTGGAACGGAAAGGGCAGTTCGCCTGGATCGAATGCCCTCCGAGGGAGCATTCAGCACGGCGTTTGGCCGCGAAGCCGGCGTCTCACCTCGCCGGTTCCGCACGGCGACACGACAGGTGGACAGAGATGCGGAGGGGGCGGCGTCCCGAACGGATTCGGGTCGCCGCCCCCTCCGTTGGCTTGCCTGGCTCCCTTGAGTCAACCCGCTCTCAGGGAGTGGATGGTCGGAGCGAGGTGCTCTGCGATATTGCCGAGGATGCGCAGGTTCTCCTCCACGCCGAGCGTGTTGGGGATCGTGACGAGCAGGGAGTCCGCCTCCCTCACTGCGTGATCCTGCTGAATCTCCCTGATGATGGCATCCGGCTCTCCGATGAAGCTCTTCCCGAAACGGGAGACGGCACCTCCAAGGACGCCGACGTCTTCTCGTGCTTGGAGCGCCGCGGGGCCGAACAAGGATCGGTCACGGTCGGAGACGATCGGCAGGATGCTGCGCACGACGGCGACGCGGGGTGCACCTCGATGGCCCGCGCGATCCCAGGCGGCGCGGAAGACCCTGACCTGTTCGGCCTGGAGCTCCGAGAACGGAACACCCGTGTCCTCGGAGAGCAAGGTACTGCTGAGCAGGTGCATGCCCTGTTCACCGGCCCACTGGGCGCTCTGTCGCGTGGCCGATCCCCACCAGATGCGCTGCGGAAGGGTCTCCGACTGCGGTTGGATCGGCAACGGCACCTGCACGCCGGCCTCGGCGGGGTCGCTGATCGCCATCGGGGTCCCGGCGATGGCGGCGCGGAAGCGCTCGGTGTGCTCGCGTGCCATGTCTGCGGCGTTGCTGTCGGCGGACGGATGGAAGCCGAAGCTCTCCCATCCGCGCAGTGCGGGTTCCTGTGATCCTCGGCTGATGCCGAGCTGGAGACGTCCGCCGCTGATGAGGTCGGCTGCGGCGGAGAGCTCGGCCATGATGAGTGGGTTCTCGTAACGCATGTCGATCACGGCAGTGCCGAGCTCGATTCGCCGAGTTCTCGCGGCCAAGGCTCCCAGGAAGGACCAGGGGCTGGCGAACTGGTGCTGATAGTGGTGCACGCGCATCCAGGCGCCGTCGAAGCCGAGTTCTTCCGCGCCGACCGCGATCTCGATCCCCTGCGTCAGCGCGTCGGCTGCGGACAGGTGGCGGCGGGGCTGGTAGTGGCCGAAGGAGAGGAACCCCAGATTCTTCGTCATCATGGCTCCTTTCACAGGACCGGGATGGAATCGGTGGGCGACTGCGCCGCAGTGGGCAGCTCGTCCTCGGCGGAGTCGGGGGTGGGCGTGCCGCCGGCTCGGCGCAGGAGGATGACGGCGGCGCCGATGACCGTGGTGACGACGGCGCAGGCGATCATCATCATGCGGAACACGGTGGCGTAGACGGCTGCATGGCCGGTGGCCCCGGCTGCGACCTCGGCGCCGAGAGCGGGGTTGCCGAGCTGGGCGCCGATGATCGCGGCGAGGGCAGCGCCGAAGACGGCGACGGCGAGCGCTTCGCTGCCGAGTCGGAGGAAGTTGAGTACGCCGGCCGCGGCGGCGCTGCTGTGTGCGGGGACGGAGGCGAGGGCTTCGCCGTCGACGAGCCCGAGGGGGAGCCCCCACCCGAATCCCAGCAGGATCATCGGGACAACGAGCAGCACCGGGGACAGGCTCGGGTCGAACAGCAGGAACAGCACGTCACCGGTGATGAGCAGGATGATGGCGGTGTTGATGATCGTGTGCGGTGAGACGCGGGTGCGGGTGATCAGCGCGCCGGTGAGCAGCGGGCCGACGAGGACGGGGAGCGTCAGCGGGAGCATGAACAGCCCCGCGGTCGCCGCGTCCTGACCGTGGACGGCGCTCAGCGCGATGGGTGCGTAGGTGAGGACTGAGACGTAGGCGAACGACGCGGCGACGGGGACCAGCGCGACTGCAAGGAAGCGGGGGCTGCGCAGCGGCGACAGATCGAGGAAGCCTCGGCGGGGCGCATCGCCCGTCGACGTGGCGGACGGTGCCGGCAGGACTCTGAACGCTGCAGCCGCCAGCACGAGCGCGGCGACCCCGGCGACCACGCCGAAGACACCGCGCCATCCGAGCGCCGTGACAAGCAGGCCGCTGAGCGTGGGGCCGGCCGCCAGGCCGATGCCCACGATCGTGCCCAGGAGAGCGAAGGCGTGTGCGCGTCGCTTGCCGTCGTAGGCGTGGGAGATGATCGAGGTGCCGCCGGTCGCGATGGCGGCCGCGCCGACGCCGGTAATGATCCGTGCGAGGTCGAGGAGGACCAGGTTTCCGGCGAGGGCGCTTCCGACTGCTCCGAGCAGGACCGTGGCGAGGCCGATGACGAACGTCCGTCGCAGCCCGATCCGGTTGCCGATCTGCCCCCATAGCAGCGTGGAGATCGTCAGGGCGATGTTGAAGCCGTTGACGACGCCCTGCAGCAGAGTCGGATCGCTGCCGAGGTCGTGCGAGATGTCGGGAAGCGCGATCGCGGCGCCAGTGATGCTGATCGGCATCACGAAGATGCCCAGCAGCACGACGGGCAGCAGCAACGGCGATGGTGATGGGCGCTCGGGGGTGGCGTGAGCGGGCGACAAGACTCCTCCTAGGTACGATGTGTGTCGTACCTGATGGAAGCACGCACGTGAGGTACGATGCAAATCAGACCTGAGAGGTGGAAGCACATGGCGAAGGAAACGTCCTCGGGGCCGACGGCTGCGGAGATGGAGCTCGGCACCGTCCTCCGAGCGCTCTCCGACGAGCACCGTCGTGCGGTGATGGTCGAGCTCGCCGCAGACGAGGAGGATCGCGAGCGCACATGCAACTCGTTCGATCTGCCGATCTCGAAGCAGACCCAGACGCACCACTTCCGTGCGCTCCGGGAGGCCGGACTGATCTGCGAGATTGACTACGGGAACCGGAAGGGCATCCGGCTGCGCCGGTCGGACATCGACGAACGTTTCCCCGGTCTGCTCGGGATCCTCGCAGCGGAGGCGCACAAGCCGGAACACGCACACGGCTAGCAGCGCCGCCACGGCACGCTTTGCGCAGCAAGACTCGCAGGTCGAACCCGTCCCCGCGGCCGGGACCGAGCCGGGCTCGTTCACCCGGCCCCGGCCGTAGTCGACCGACATCGCCACGACCTGCCCGCCAGTCCCACGAAACGAAAACCGGACATCAGCTCTCATACCGCCCCCTGAAACCCGGTGGCCGTCCCCGTCCGCCCGGCGCTACCGTCCCCGGTATGACCACCGCGGACGTACGGATCGAGCCCTGGACGGACGACGACCTCGCGCTGCTGCGCCTGGTCAACACGCCGGAGATGAAGAAGCACGTCGGCGGGCCGGAGAACGAGCGGCAGCTGCTCGTACGGCACCGGCGCTACCTGGACTTCGTCCCGTCCGGGCTCGGCTGCATGTACCGGATCGTGCTGCTGCCCGGGGGCGAGGCGGTCGGGACGGTCGGCTACGGCACCCGGACCTGGGAGGGACGGACCGTCCACGAGATGGGGTGGAACGTGCTGCCCGGCTTCCAGGGGCGGGGCATCGCGGCCGCCGCCGCCCGTGCGGCGGTCGCGGCGGCCCGGCGGGAGGCCGCGCACCGGTACCTGCACGCCTTCCCCTCGGTGGACAACCCCGCCTCCAACGCGGTCTGCGCGAGGGCCGGGTTCACGCTGCTCGGCGAGACGGACTTCGAGTTCCCGCCCGGGCGGTTCATGCGCAGCAACAACTGGCGGGCGGACCTTCGGAGTCACGGGGGTCAAGCGTCCGGCGGGTGACCCTCCGGCGGGTGGGCCCCTCGGCGCGGGCGGGTCCCTCGGGGCGGGTCCCGTCGCGGTCAGAACAGGGTGCCGCCCTCCAGGTCCAGCAGCCAGCGCTTGCGGTCCACGCCGGCGGCGAAGCCGGTGAGCGCGCCACTGGCGCCGAGCACCCGGTGGCAGGGGCGGACGATCAGCAGCGGGTTGGCGCCCACCGCGCCGCCGACCGCCCGGACCATGCGCGGTTCCTGTCCGGCCCGCTCGGCGAGTTCGCCGTACGTGACGGTCGTGCCGTACGGGATCTCGTCCAGCGCGGCCCAGACCCTGCGGCGGAACTCGGTGCCCTCGGGCGCGAGCGGGAGGTCGAAGACGGTGCGCCGGCCGGCGAAGTAGGCCGTCAGCTGGGCCACCGGCTCGGCGAGCGCCTCCGGGTCGAGCGCCCAGTCGTCGGCGGGCTCGGCCCGCGCGTACTTCTGGCCGGGCGCGGTGACGGTGGCCAGCGCGGCCGGTCCGCCGTCCTCGGGGAGCACCCCGCTGAGCAGGAGGCGGCCGAAGGGGCTCTCCATGGTGGTGTAGACGGTGGTGCTCATGCTCGTTCGTTCTCCGTTCCGGCGCTGCCGGTGTCGCTGGTGCTGGAACTGCCGGTGGTGGAGCTGCTGGTGACGGCGGGGCCGGTGCCCGCGGAACCGGTTCCCACGGGGCCGGCCCACAGCCGGTGGACGGCGTAGGAGCGCCACGGGGCCCAGGCCTCGGCGGTGCGGGCGGCGGACTTCGGGTCCCCGGCGGCGCCGAGGCGCAGCAGGCCGTGCTTGACGCCGACGTCGCTCGGGAGGAAGACGTCCGGGTCGGCCAGGGCCCGCATCCGCAGGTAGCCGACCGTCCAGGGGCCGATGCCGGGCAGGCCCAGCAGACCGGCCGCGGCCTCCTCCCGGTCGACCCCGCCGTCGAGCCGCACCACGCCCTCGGCCAGCGCGGCGCACAGACCGGTGAGCGCGCGGCGGCGGGCGGCGGGCATCGCGAAGTCCTCCGGGTCGGCGGTGGCGAGGGCCGCCGCCGTCGGGAAGAGCAGGCGCAGGCCGCCGCTGGGCTCGGGCAGCGCGGCACCGTACTTCTCCGCCAGCCGCCCCGCCAGGGTACGGGCGGCGGCCACGCTGACCTGCTGGCCGAGGACGGCGCGGACGGCGAGCTCGTGCGGGTCCACGTGGCCGGGCGAGCGCAGGCCGGGGCGCTCGCGGACGAGCGGGCCGAGCAGCGGGTCGGCGCCGAGCTGCTCGTCGACCGCCAGCGGGTCGGCGTCCAGGTCGAAGAGGATGCGCAGGCGCTGGACGGCTGTCGGCAGGTCGCGCAGGTCGGCGAGCAGCAGGCGGCAGTCGAGCCAGCCGCGGGTGAGCGGCTCGCCCGGCGCCAGGCCCTCGACCTCGGCGATGCCGTGGCCGTACGGGAGCGCGAGGGTGCGCCGGTAGACGCGCACGCCGGGGCGCGCGCCGGGGACGACCTCCTCCACGCCGGGGACGGCGCGCAGGGCGAGGAAGTCGATCAGGTGCTCGCTGTCGAGCGCGCCGCGGTAGGCGAGGCGCAGGGTGAGGCCGCCGGCCGGGGTCGCGGTGCGACGGCCGGCGACCACCTCGGCGCGCAGGCCGCTCGGGGTGCGGTCGTAGACCTCGCGCACGGTGTCGTTGAACTGGCGGACGGAGGCGAAGCCGGCCGCGAACGCGATGTCGGTGACGGGCAGTTCGGTGGTCTGGAGGAGCAGGCGGGCGGTCTGGGCCCGGCGCGCGCGGGCCAGCGCGATCGGGCCGGCGCCCAGCTCGGCGGTCAGCTGGCGCTGGAGCTGGCGGGCGCTGTAGCCGAGGCGGTCGGCCAGGCCGGCGACGCCCTCGCGGTCCACCACGCCGTCGCCGATCAGGCGCATCGCCCGGCCGACCAGGTCGGCGCGGTGGTTCCACTCGGGTGAGCCCGGCACGGAGTCGGGGCGGCAGCGGCGGCAGGCGCGGAAGCCGGCCCCCTGGGCGGCCGCGGCGCTGGGGTAGAAGACGCAGTTGACCCGCTTGGGGGTCACGGCAGGGCAGCTCGGACGGCAGTAGATGCCGGTGGAGGTGACGGCCGTGAAGAAGACCCCGTCGAAGCGGGAGTCCCGGCTGTCCACGGCTCGGTACCGGATGTCGTCGTCGATCACGGTGTCCAGTCTGCGACACCGGGTGGGGGGTGACTGGCGGGAATCGGACATCACCGTTGATCGCCGCTTCGGGGGCCCTCCCCCTCCCCCCTCCCCCCTCCCCCACCCCACCCCGCCCCACCCCGCCTCCACCGCCACCGACGTCGGCCCACGGTTCATCGCCGCTTGGCCCGCAGGCCTTGGCCGTGGGCCGTGGGCCCTGGGCCGTGGGCCACCGAGCCACGGCGCGCCAGGCCGTGGCTTGCCCGCGCGGTAAGCCGAGCGCCCGCCGGGCCGTGGCCGTAAGCCGCGCCCGCCCCGGGCCGTCGCCATGAGCCGCGGCCCCGCCGGGGCCATGGCCCGTAGGCCCCGGCGGCCCGGCGGCCCTGCGGCCCGGCGGTCCGGCCGACCGGCGGACCGGCGGACCGGCGGCCCGGACCGAATAATCACGCGCCCTCCGGCCACCCCGCCGCTACCCTCGCGGGATGAGCGAGCAGCAGCCCTACGCCGGCCCGGACGACCCGCGCGTCGTCGCCCTGCCCCCGGGGGAGTTCGCGTTCCCCGGCCCCCTGCGGGACCAGCTGGTCGCCGCGATCCTCGACGGCTCCAAGACCAGCACCACCGGCCTGGTCGTCGACTACGAGCACGAGGGCGAGGCCCTGCCGAAGCCCGGTGAGCGCGCCGCGGTCCTCGATTCCCAGGGCCGCAGGGTCGCCGTGATCGAGACCACCGAGGTCCGCGTCGTCCCGCTCGCGGAGGTGGACCTCCAGCACGCCGTGGACGAGGGCGAAGGCCTCACCAGCGTGGCCGAGTGGCGTGCGGCGCACGAGCGGTTCTGGCACAGCCCGGAGATGCTCGAAGCCCTCGACGACCCGGACTTCGCCGTGGACGACAGCACTCCGGCCGTCCTGCAGCGCTTCCGCCTGGTGGCCGACCTGCGCTGAACCGCGCGGGCCGGGCGGGCCCTGGCGGGGGCCGGCCGACGGCCGTGGCGCGGCAGCCGGCCGACCAGGGAGGCTCAGCGCTTCACCGGACCTCCCGCGGCTCGCATCGACTTGGTGATCGTCTTCCACTTCTTCAGCCGTGCCTTGGCCACCCGGGCGTCCGAGCGCGAGGCGATCCACTCGTTCTCGCGCTGGAGCTTGAGGTAGCTGTCCATCCGGCGCTGCGGCAGGGTGCCGTCGGCCAGCGCCGCCCGCACCGCACAGCCGGGCTCGGTGTGGTGGCCGCAGTCGTGGAAGCGGCACTCCTCGGCCAGCCCGGCGATGTCGGCGAAGGCCAGGTCCACACCCTCGCCACCGTAGAGGCCGACCTCGCGCAGCCCGGGGGTGTCGATCAGCACGCCCCCGCCGGGCAGCGGTATCAGCTCGCGGGTGGTCGTGGTGTGGCGGCCCTTCTGGTCGACCTCGCGGGCCTCCTGGACGGTCATCACCTCGGAGCCGGCCAGGGCGTTGGTGAGCGTGGACTTGCCGACGCCGGACTGTCCGATCACCGCGGTGGTGCCGGGGGTGCAGGCCCGGAGCACGTCCATGCCCTCGCCCGTCTCGGCGCTCACCACGACCACCGTGACCCCGGGGGCGACGGCCTCGACGTCGGCCCGGATGAAGTCGGCGTCGTCGACGAGGTCGGCCTTGGTGAGGACGACCAGCGGCTCGGCACCGGACTCCCAGGCCAGGGCGAGGAAGCGCTCGATCCGCCCGAGGTCCGGGTCGGCCGCCAGGGAGGAGGCGATCAGCACGGTGTCGACGTTGGCGGCCAGCACCTGGCCGTCGGAGCGCTTGCCGGCCACCTTGCGGATGATCGCCGTGGAGCGCGGCAGCAGGGCGGCGACGGCGGCCATCGGCTGGGCGTGCAGGTCGACCGCCGCCCAGTCGCCCGTGCACGGGCAGTTGATCATGTCGGCGTCGCCCACCGGCCGGGTGTCGAGCCGGACGGTGCGCGGCTCGCCCGTCTCCGGGTCGGCGATGACGGCATCGCACTGGCCGCGGTCGACCCGGACGATCCGCGCCGGGAGCAGCCCGGCCTCGCCGAACGGGGCGAACAGCTCCGCGAGCTCGGCCGTCCAGCCGTAGCCGGCCAGCGCGGAGTCGCCAACGGAGTGGTCAGCGGAGGAAGAGGAGAAGGAGGAGGGAGAGGAGAACGACGGAACGGAGGCAGCGTTGAACAACGCAGTGGCCCTTCGGGAGGAGATGACCCCGGCGGGCTACGGCTGGCGCGAAGGGCTCAGCCGGCGGCCGGGACAGGGAGGTGAACGCGAGTGCTGCCCTGGGCAGCTATCGGGGCGACAGTGACCACGGGGTTCACCTCCTGCTCTCTACTCCTCGGGCGGCCCAATGGCGCCCGAACCGGACGTGTCACACGCTAGCGGAACGGGGGGTGGCGGCCAACCTATTTTTGACCTGCGGAAATGCGGGAGGGCGGTCCTCAGAGAGGCTCCAGGGGGCCACAGTTGGCCCCCTCGCACTCCCCGTCCGACCGCCCTCAGCGGGGCCCGGCCCCCACCGCCGACGCCGCCCCACTCCCCACGCCGCCCCACCGCCGACGCCGCCCCACCCCCCGGCGCCGGCCTACCCGCCGTACCGGTGCTTCAGGTTCGGGTCGTCCAGCCACCACGGCCGCATCCCGGTCTCGGCCTCCTCCGGCTCCCCCGTCTCCCGCGCCCGCGCGGCCGCCGCCGCGAAGCGGGCGTCCAACTCGGCGTCCACCGCCTCGTTCTCCTCCCGGCCCTGGACCACCATCCGCCGCACCAGCGCGGCCAGGAACGGCAGCCCGACCAGGTCCCCCAGCACCCAGAACGCGTTGCCGCCCCAGGTCTGGTCCTGCGCCAGGCTGGGCCCCCACGGCCGCCCGAGCGCCAGGTAGTGGTGCTCGGCGACCAGGTGCCCGCCGTAGATCAGCACGATCCCGAGCCCCGCGTCGAAGATCACCTCGGCGAAGGTGATGAACAGCCCGACCAGGTGCGGGTACTCGTGTCCGACCGGATCGATCTGCAGGCGCGGCCAGAAGTACGCGAGGCCCAGCAGTACCAGCGCCAGGTGCAGCACCGCGTTCCCGAGCCCGCTGGACACCGACCACTCGTACCAGGGCGTGAAGTAGAGCAGCCACGGCGGCGCCATCAGCAGCGCCGTGGAGACCGCCGGGAACATCAGCACCTTGGACGGGCGGCTGCGCAGCGCCCGCAGGACGCGCTCGCGCCGGCCCGCCGGCGAAGCCCCGACGAGCAGTGAGACCGGTGCGCCGAGCGCCAGCAGCAGCGGGACGACCATCAGCAGGAGCACGACCTGCACGGCCCGGTCGGTGAAGAGAATCCGGTCGTAGACCCCGAGACCGGAGCAGGTGCACCAGATCCACAGCAGCAGCCCGCCGAGGAACGCGGCGGTGCGGGTGGGCTGCCAACGCCCGCGTCCGGACGCCCCGCGTCCGGACGCCCCGCCACCGGCCGCCATACCCCCGGCCACCCGGTTCACGCGGCGCACCGCCACCAGGTACCAGGCGCCGAGCAGCACCGACAGCGCGAGCACCACGGGCTCCGCCGTCCAGGAGGTCGCCAGGTCCGACCACTGCCACGGCGGCGGCCCGCTGTAGGCCAGCACCGAGGCGGGACCGCCCACCGGGCCGCCCAGACCGCCCGGACCACCCAGAGCGCCCGCCGCGCCGTCCACCACCACGTCCATCCGCCCGCTCACCCCGCTCGTCCCGGTGGCCCCCTCGCCCGGGACCCGCACCGCCGGGGCTCCCCCGGCGCCCGGCCATGATGTCCCCGCGTGGCGGCCCCGCCGCATCCGGGGCCCGCCTCTATACCCGGGCCTGAACAAAGCTTTACCGAGCCCCAACAAAGCTTTGCCCAGGCAAAGTTCTGCCCTCCGTCCGCCGCTTTCCGCAACCGCGGCGAAGACACAAACGTCTGGCAGGATGCCCCGTCGGCGAGACCCGCCACGTGGCCGACAAGGGGATGACAACAGGTGCGAACGACTGCACGCGGCGACGGCCGCCGACTCGCGGCGCGCCACCGCAACATCGAACTGGGCCTGCTGGCCCTCGCGGTGGCCGTCTGCCTGGCGGGGCACGTCGAAGCCGGCCTGGCGCTCACCGGCCACCTCCCGCCGGGGCTGCTGGTGCACGGCCTGTCGCTGGGCGCGCTGGCCGGCGCGGCCCACCTGGCGGTGCGCCGGTTCGCCCCGTACGCCGATCCGCTGATCCTGCCGCTGGGCGTCTTCCTGACCGGGTTCGGGCTGGTCCTGCTGGACCGGCTGGACTTCAGCTACAAGGCCGCCCACGCCGCCAAGGGCGACTACCAGAAGATCCCGGCCGCGCCCTCCCAGCTCATGTGGGTGTTCATCTCGGTGGCGGCGGCGCTCGCGCTGATCGTCCTGGTCAAGCACCACCGCTTCTTCCAGCGCTACGTCTACCTGCTGATGGCGGGTGCGCTGATCCTGCTGGCCGCACCGGTGCTCTCGCCGGGCGACAGCTTCGGCGCCAAGCGCTGGATCCGGCTGTTCGGGCTGTCCTTCGAGCCGGACGAGTTCGTGAAGGTCGCGATCACGATCTTCTTCGCGGGGTACCTGATGGCCTCCCGGGACGCGCTGGCGCTGGCCGGGCGGAAGGTCTGGGGGCTGACCCTGCCGCGCGGACGGCACGCCGGCCCGGTGCTGGCGATCTGGGTGGTCAGCCTGCTGGTCCTGGTCTTCGAGCGCGACCTGGGCACCTCGCTGATCTTCTTCGGCGTCTTCATCGTGATGCTGTACGTGGCGACCGAGCGCACCAGCTGGGTGGTGCTCGGCCTGCTGATGGCGGTCGGCGGCGCGGCGGTGGTCGGCACCGTGGAACCCCACGTGCACGGCCGCGTCGAGGCCTGGCTGCACCCGCTCGACTACTACAAGCCGGTGCACGACAAGGCGATCTCCGAGCAGCCCGCCGAGGCGCTGTTCAGCCTGGGCACCGGGCACCTGACCGGCACCGGCCTGGGCTCGGGACGGCCCTGGCTGATCGGCTTCGCCGGGCGCAGCGACTTCATCTTCACCACCATCGGCGAGGAGCTGGGCCTGGCCGGGGTGACCGCGATCCTGCTGGTCTACGTGCTGCTGATCCAGCGCGGCCTGCGCACCGCGATCGGCCTGACCGACCCGTTCGGCAAGCTGCTGGCCACCGGCCTGTCCTCGGCGCTGGCGCTCCAGGTGTTCGTGGTGGTCGGCGGGGTGAGCGGGCTGGTCCCGCTGACCGGCAAGGCGCTGCCGTTCCTGGCCGCCGGCGGGTCCTCGCTGCTGGCCAACTGGCTGATGGTGGCGCTGCTGGTCAAGCTCAGCGACTCCTCCGGGCGCACCGCCCTGGACCCGGTCCGGACCTCCCCCGAGCCGCTCCCGCCCCAGGCCCGCCCGGCCGGACAGCCCGGTCCGGCCGAACCGGCCGGACCGGCAGAGCGGCCGGGGGCAGCCGGGACCGCCCCGCAGCCCTCCGGCCCGTACGACCCGTCGGACCCCGTCCCCGACGGCCCCGGCGCCCCCGGCGGGGCCGACCCCTCCGCCCCGACCGAGCTGCGCCCCGCGTACGGCTACCCGCCGAACCAGGCCGCCACCTGACCGGCCCTCCCCGCCCGGCACCGCCAGCCGGCCCCACCCGGCCCCACCCGGCCCAGCCCGGCACGCCTCCCCGGCCCGGCCCGGCCCCGCCCCACCCGCCGCATGCGCCCCGGACGCGAAAGGGCCTCCCCCGCCCCCGCGGGAGAGGCCCTGCCGGTCAGCACTGCCGACCGCGCCGCCTACCGCTGCTCCCACGGCGGCCGGGGCGGCCGCGGCGGATACCCCGGCACCGGCCCCGGCCCCGGCTGCCCACCCGGCTGCCCGCCCGGCGGGGTCCCCGGCTGCCCACCCGGCGGGGTCCCCGGCGGTATCCCCGGCCCGGAGCCCGGCCCGGAGCCCGGCCCGGCCCCCGGCGGCCCGGCCGGCCGGTCGCTGTCCGGCGGCGGCGGCGCGGGCCGGTGGTGCGGCCCGCCGCGGGAGGTGAGCCGGCCGCGCACGTTGTCGGCGGCCAGTACGTCGGCCCACCGCTCCGGGTACTCGGAGGGCACGTCGACGTCGTCGCCCTCGTCCTCGCCCCACTCCTCCTCCGCGCCCTCGGCGAGCCCGAGCTCGCGGGCGCGCCGGGCCCGTTCGACGGCCCGCCGGGCGGCGACCTCGCGGACCACGGCGGCGGCCGCCTCCTCGTGGGCGCGCTCGTTCTCGGCGCGTGCGTCGGCGGTCTCCAGGGTGGGCCAGCGGCGGTCTATGGCGGCGTTCATCGCGGCGCCGATGAGCACCGCGAGCGCCACCACGAAGATCCACAGCAGGACGGCCACCGGGGCCGCCAGCGAGCCGTACGCCGAGGGGCCCTCGATCGAGCTGACCAGGTAGAACCGCAGGCCGACGCTGCAGAAGACCAGCACCACCAGGGCGACCAAGGCGCCGGGGATGTCCTCGCGCCACGGGGTCGAGACCGGCACGGCCAGGTGGTACAGGGTGGTCAGCGAGACGACCAGCAGCACGATCGCGACCGGCCAGTAGAGGGCGCCGACCAGCCCGGCCACCCCCGGCACGGCGTTCTCCACCAGCCCCGGGCCCGCCATCAGCAGCGGCAGCACCAGCGAGCCGATCACCAGGGCTCCGAAGTAGAGGCCCAGGGACATCAGCCGGGTCTTGACGATGCCCCGCTTGCCGTCGAGCCCGTACATGACGGTGATGGTGTCGATGAAGATGTAGAGCGCCCTGGAGCCGGACCACAGCGACAGCAGGAAGCCGATCGAGACGAGGTCCGGCCGGGTGTGGTCGAACACCTGGTTCAGCAGCGGGACGACGACCTCCCGGACGGAGGAGTCCGACAGGGCCGTCCCGGCGGCCGCGACGATGTCGTGCTTGAGCCGGTCGATGGTGCCCGCCTCGACGAACTCGTCGAGGTAGCCGAGGGTGCCGGCCAGGCCGAGGAGCAGCGGCGGGATCGACAGCAGGGTGAAGAAGGCCGCCTCCGCGGCGAGCCCGGTGACCCGGTACTCGACGCAGGTGTTGGTGGTGTCCTTCACCAGTTCCCACGCCGTGCGGCGCCAGGTGGCCTGTTTGGCCGCACGCCGGGAGCCCTTGCCCCTGCGGCGGGAGGGCCGCTCGGCGTTCGGTCTGCTCGTATCGCCCGCTGCTTGCACAGGGCAACCGTATCGGGCCGGGGCCCGGCGGTTGATCTCCCCGGGGGTACGGGCGCGTGGCCGGGCCGTGCCCGGGCCCGGGCCCACGGTTCCGGGCGCGGCCGCCCCCGGAACCGGACGAGGAGGGCCCCCGGGGCCGGGGGCGGCCGACGCCGGCAGCGGGACGTGGACGGACGCCCGGGCGACGAGCGGCGGGAACCTCCGGATGTCCCACATGACGAAACCTCAGCGTCCATTATCCGGATGTTAGTGGACCGCGAGTCCCGGCCCGTGCGAATCTCTTGCCATGTCTAGCGCCGGAACCACCCTGGTAGGTCGACTCCACGTCGATCTCCTTCGCGTGTCCAGCGCCATCTGTCCGGTGACCTGAGCCCCACTCCGCCGCACCACGCACCCGGCGCCGCCCCTTCCCGCCGTCCCCGCCGCAGCGGACGCGCAGGCGCCTGCCCGGCTCCCGGTCACTGCCCTCCCGGCCTCGGCGAATTCGCAGGTCAGAGCAGCACCGTACGGCCGAGCACGCCCCGCGACCCATTCGGCGCCAGCGCCACCCGCCCAGAAGGACTTCACCATGGCCACCTCCCCCGAGACCGTCGAACCCCCGGCCGAGCGCGCCGTCGAGCGGCGCCCCGCAGCGGCCCGCAAGGCGACCCGCCACCGCGGCGAGGGCCAGTGGGGCATGGGCCACTACACCCCCCTGAACGCCAACGAGCAGTTCAAGAAGGACGACGACGGTCTCAATGTGCGGACACGCATTGAGACGGTCTACGCGCACCGCGGCTTCGACTCGATCGACCCGGCCGACCTGCGCGGCCGGATGCGCTGGTGGGGGCTCTACACCCAGCGCAAGGAGGGCATCGACGGCGGCAAGACCGCGATCCTGGAGCCGCACGAGCTGGACTCCGAGTTCTTCATGCTCCGGGTGCGCATCGACGGCGGCCGGCTGACCGTCCCCCAGCTGCGCGCGATCGCCGAGGTCTCCGAGCAGTACGCCCGCGGCACCGCGGACCTGACCGACCGGCAGAACATCCAGTACCACTGGATCCGGATCGAGGACGTCCCGGCGATCTGGCGGAAGCTGGAGGCCGTCGGCCTGTCCACCACCGAGGCCTGCGGCGACACCCCGCGCGTCATCCTCGGCTCCCCGGTGGCCGGCATCGCCGAGGACGAGATCATCGACGGCACGCCCGCGATCGAGGAGATCCAGCGCCGCTTCATCGGCAACCCGGACTTCTCCAACCTGCCGCGCAAGTTCAAGAGCGCGGTCTCCGGCTCCCCGCTGCTGGACGTCGCGCACGAGATCAACGACGTCTCCTTCGTCGGCGTGGTCCACCCCGAGCACGGGCCCGGCTTCGACCTGTGGGTCGGCGGCGGCCTGTCCACCAACCCCAGGCTCGGCGTGCGGCTGGGCGCGTGGGTCCCGCTGGAGGAGGTGCCGGACGTCTTCGGCGGCGTCATCGGGATCTTCCGCGACTACGGCTACCGGCGGCTGCGCAACCGCGCCCGGCTGAAGTTCCTGGTCGCCGACTGGGGCGTGGAGAAGTTCCGCCGGGTGCTGGAGGAGGAGTACCTGAAGCGCCCGCTGGTCGACGGCCCCGCCCCGGCCGAGCCCGCCGCCCGCTGGCGCGACCACGTCGGCGTCCACCGGCAGCGGGACGGCCGCTACTACATCGGCTTCGCCCCGCGCGCCGGCCGGGTCGACGGCAAGCTGCTCGGCCGGATCGCCGACCTCGCCGCCGCCCACGGCAGCGACCGGGTGCGCACCACCGCCGAGCAGAAGATGCTGGTCCTCGACATCGCCGAGGAGCACGTCGAGTCCGTGGTGGCCGGCCTGGAGGCGCTGGACCTGCGGGTCACCCCCTCGCCGTTCCGCCGCGGCACCATGGCCTGCACCGGCATCGAGTACTGCAAGCTCGCCATCGTCGAGACCAAGGAGCGCGGCCGGACGCTCATCGACGAGCTGGAGCAGCGCCTGCCGGACTTCGCCGAGCCGCTGACCATCAACATCAACGGCTGCCCGAACGCCTGCGCCCGCATCCAGGTCGCCGACATCGGGCTCAAGGGCCAGCTGGTCACCGACGAGCACGGCAACCAGGTCGAGGGCTACCAGGTGCACCTCGGCGGCGCGCTCGGCCTGGAGGCCGGCTTCGGCCGCAAGGTGCGCGGCCTCAAGGTCACCAGCGCGGGCCTGCCCGACTACGTCGAGCGGGTGCTGACGCGCTACCGGGCCGACCGCGCCGAGGGCGAGAGGTTCGCCCAGTGGGCGGCCCGGGCCAGTGAGGAGCAGCTGTCGTGAGCGCGCCCGGTGACCGCCCCGGCGGACGCTCCGGGGACCGCCCCGGCGGACGCCGACCCCGGCGGGGTGGGCGATGAGCGAGCGCGCCGCACCGTTCTTCTGCCCGTACTGCGGGGACGAGGACCTGCGCCCCTCGGAGGCCGGGCACGGCGCCTGGGAGTGCCACGGCTGCCGCCGCGCCTTCCGGCTGAAGTTCCTCGGCCTGCTGTCACCGACCGACCACGGGGGGGCTCCGCATGAGCAGCACCGGGACTGACCACGAGGCGATAGCCGTCCGGGCCGGCCGCGAGCTGGAGGAGGCCACCGCGCAGGAGGTCCTGCGCTGGGCCGCGGACACCTTCGGCGAGCGGTTCTGCGTCACCTCCTCGATGGAGGACGCGGTGGTGGCCCACCTGGCGTCCTCGGTGTTCCCGGGGGTGGACGTGGTGTTCCTGGACACCGGCTACCACTTCCCGGAGACCCTCGGCACGCGCGACGCGGTGGCCGCGACCATGCCGGTCAACGTCATCACGCTCACCCCGCTGCGGACGGTGGCCGAGCAGGACGCCGAGCACGGGCCCGCCCTGCACGACCGCGACCCGGACCTGTGCTGCTCGCTGCGCAAGGTCGAGCCGCTCAACCGGGGCCTGGCCGGCTACGACGCCTGGGCGACGGGGCTGCGCCGCGACGAGTCGCCGACCCGGGCGAACACCCCGGTGGTCTCCTGGGACCCGAAGCGCCGCAAGGTCAAGATCGCCCCGATCGCCCGCTGGACCCAGGAGGACGTGGACGCCTACGTCGCCGCCCACGGGGTGCTGCTGAACCCGCTGCTGTGGGAGGGCTACACCTCGATCGGCTGCTCCCCGCTGTCCTGCACCCGCAAGCCCTCGGAGGGCGAGGACGCCCGGGCCGGCCGCTGGTCGGGCTCCGGCAAGACCGAGTGCGGCATCCACCTCTGAGCCGCCGACGGCCCCGCCCGCCTGCGACCCGACGGCCCTGACGCCCCCGGCGCCTCGTACGCTTCCGACCACGCTTTCGACCACACGTCCGACCGCACCTCCGAGACCCCGGCACACACCCGGGCCACCGCCCACCCCCCGCCCCCTGCGTAAGGAAGACACCGTGACAGCACACACCCCGGCCGCCGGCGGAGCCGCAGAGGCGGCCCGCCCGGCCGCCCCCTGCGAGCGCGGCGCCACCGTGTGGCTGACCGGGCTGCCGAGCGCGGGCAAGACCACCCTCGCCCTCGCCCTGGCCGGCCGGCTGCGCGCCGAGGGCCACCGGGTCGAGGTCCTGGACGGCGACGAGATCCGCGAGTTCCTCTCCAGGGGCCTGGGCTTCTCCCGCGAGGACCGGCACACCAACGTCACCCGGATCGGCTTCGTCGCCGAGAAGCTGGCGGCGAACGGCGTGAAGGTCCTGGCGCCGGTGATCGCCCCGTTCGCGGACTCCCGGGCCGCGGTGCGCGAGCGCCACGCCGCGCACGGCACCGCCTTCCTGGAGGTGCACGTCGCCACCCCGGTCGAGCTGTGCGCCGAGCGCGACGTCAAGGGCCTGTACGCCAAGCAGGCCGCCGGGGAGATCTCCGGGCTGACCGGCGTGGACGACCCGTACGAGGCGCCGGAGAACCCGGAGCTGCGGGTCCAGACGCAGGGCCGCGAGGTGGCCGACTCCGCCGCCGAGCTGCACGCCTTCCTGACCGAGAGGGGCCTGGCATGACCACCGCGACCGACACCCCGGTCCGTACCGGCGACACCCCGTTCGCGCTGTCCCACCTGGACGCGCTGGAGGCCGAGTCGGTGCACGTCTTCCGCGAGGTCGCGGGGGAGTTCGAGCGCCCGGTGATCCTGTTCTCCGGCGGCAAGGACTCCATCGTCATGCTGCACCTGGCCCTCAAGGCCTTCCACCCCGCGGCGGTGCCGTTCTCCCTGCTGCACGTCGACACCGGGCACAACTTCCCCGAGGTCATCGCCTACCGCGACCGCGTCGCCGAGAAACACCGCCTGCGCCTGCACGTCGCCTCCGTCCAGGACTTCATCGACCGCGGCGTGCTGCGCGAGCGCCCCGACGGCACCCGCAACCCGCTGCAGACCGTGCCGCTGCTGGACGCCATCGAGACCAACCGCTTCGACGCCGTCTTCGGCGGCGGGCGGCGCGACGAGGAGAAGGCCCGCGCCAAGGAGCGCGTCTTCTCCCTGCGCGACGAGTTCGGCGCCTGGGACCCGCGCCGCCAGCGCCCCGAGCTGTGGTCCCTCTACAACGGCCGCCACGCGCCGGGCGAGCACGTGCGCGTCTTCCCGCTGTCCAACTGGACGGAGCTGGACGTCTGGCAGTACATCGAGCGCGAGCGCATCGAGCTGCCGGAGATCTACTACGCCCACGAGCGGGACGTCTTCGCCCGGGACGGCATGTGGCTGACCGCCGGGGACTGGGGCGGCCCCCGGGAGCACGAGCCCGTCGAGCGCCGGCTGGTCCGCTACCGGACCGTGGGCGACATGTCCTGCACCGGGGCCGTCGACTCCGACGCCGCCACCATCGAGGCCGTCATCGCCGAGATCGCCGCCTCCCGCCTCACCGAGCGCGGCGCGACCCGCGCCGACGACAAGCTCTCCGAGGCCGCGATGGAAGACCGCAAGCGCGAGGGGTACTTCTAACCATGACCACCGCAACGGCAACGTCCCTGCTGCGCTTCGCCACCGCCGGCTCCGTCGACGACGGCAAGTCCACCCTCGTCGGCCGCCTGCTGCACGACTCCAAGTCGGTGCTCGCCGACCAGCTCGAAGCCGTCGAGCACGCCTCGCGGCGCCGCGGCCAGCAGGCCCCGGACCTCGCGCTGCTCACCGACGGGCTGCGCGCCGAGCGCGAGCAGGGCATCACCATCGACGTGGCCTACCGCTACTTCGCCACGCCCCGGCGGCGGTTCATCCTCGCCGACACCCCCGGCCACGTGCAGTACACCCGCAACATGGTCACCGGCGCCTCCACCGCGGAGCTCGCCGTCGTCCTCGTCGACGCCCGCAACGGCGTGGTCGAGCAGACCCGCCGGCACGCCGCCGTCGCCGCCCTGCTGCGCGTGCCGCACGTCGTGCTCGCCGTCAACAAGATGGACCTGGTCGACTACGCCGAGCCGGTCTTCGCCGCCGTCGCCGCCGAGTTCACCGCCTACGCCGCCTCCCTCGGCATCCACGACGTGCTGGCCGTCCCGATCTCGGCGCTGGCCGGGGACAACGTCGTCGACCCGTCGGCGCACATGGACTGGTACGGCGGCCCGACGCTGCTGGAGCACCTGGAGACCGTCCCGGTCGGCAGCGACCCGAGCGCCGAACCGGCCCGCTTCCCCGTCCAGTACGTCATCCGCCCGCAGACCGAGGAGCACCCCGACTACCGCGGGTACGCCGGCCAGCTGGCCTCCGGGGTGCTGCGGGTCGGCGACGCCGTCACCGTCCTGCCGTCCGG
This sequence comes from Kitasatospora sp. NPDC018619, assembly GCF_044391605.1. NCBI lineage: Bacteria > Bacillati > Actinomycetota > Actinomycetes > Kitasatosporales > Streptomycetaceae > Kitasatospora > Kitasatospora sp. NPDC018619. The sequence continues at coordinate 309,505 of NZ_JBISAI010000008.1, read as the reverse complement.
CCACACCACCACCGTGGCCGGCATCGACGCCCTCGGCCGGCCGGCCGACCTCGCCTGGGCCCCGCAGTCGGTGACCGTCCGCCTGGCCGACGACATCGACGTCTCCCGCGGCGACCTGATCTCCGCCGGGCCCGCGCCCGTGCCCACCAAGGACATCGAGGCCACGGTGAGCCACCTCGACGAGCGGCCGCTGCGGGCCGGGGACAAGGTCCTCCTCAAGCACACCACCCGCACGGTGCGGGCGCTGGTCAGGGAGGTCAGCTACCGGATCGACATCACCGCCCCGATCGGCGAAGGGGGCCTGGAGCAGCGCCCCGCCCCCGACGGGCTGAACGTCAACGACATCGGCCGCGTCGTGCTGCGCACCGCCGAGCCGCTGGCGCTGGACAGCTACACCGACAACCGCCGCACCGGGTCGTTCCTGCTCATCGACCCGGCCGACGGCACCACCCTCACCGCCGGCATGGCGGGCGAGGCCTTCGCCACCGCACCCACCACCGGCACCCCCGACGAGGAGGAATGGGTCTGATGCCCAGCGAGGCGTTCTCGGGCATGGACAAGGAAGGCGGCCGCATCGGCAGCGGCGTCCTCGGCAGCGGCCAGGGCGGCCTGACGCGATGTGTGGGCCGACAGGGCTGAGAACGCCCTGTCACCGGGCTGTCTTCCCCCACAGCCGCCCGGCTTGCCCCGGCACACCGCTGCCGCGCGCACCACCTTCCGAACCTTCCGCCCGAGACCGCCTCCTGACGGTCCGTCAGCGAACAGGACCCACCATGGCACCGAACCCGGCACCCTCGCACAGCCCGTCCCGACACAGCACGGCCCCGCATAGCCGCACCCGCCCCGGCGCCGGGCGGATCAGACGCACCGCCGCCGCGGCCGCGGCCGGCCTGACCGCCGCGGCCCTGCTGTCGGCCTGCGGCTACGGCTCCAAGGCCGACGACAAGCCCTCCGGCGCCCAGGCCGGCGCCACCGCCGGCGCCCAGGGCTCGGCCGCGAAGCTGTCCGCGGACACCGTGAAGATCGGCTACTTCGCCAACCTCACCCACGGCACGCCGCTGGTCGGCCTCCAGGAGGGCATCCTCCAGCAGGAGCTCGGCTCCACCCAGGTCAGGACGCAGGTCTTCAACGCCGGGCCCGCCGAGATCGAGGCGCTGAACGCCGGCTCCATCGACATCGGCTGGATCGGCCCCTCCCCCGCGATCAACGGCTACACCAAGTCCGACGGCAAGTCGCTGAGGATCATCGGTGGTTCGGCCTCCGGCGGCGTCAAGCTCGTCGCCAACCCGGACAAGATAGCCACCCTGGACGACCTCAGGGGCAAGAAGATCGCCACCCCGCAGCTGGGCAACACCCAGGACGTGGCGCTGCTCAACTACCTCGCGGGCAAGGGCTACAAGGTCGACGCGGCCTCCGGCGCCGGTGACGTCTCGGTGGTGCGCACCGACAACAAGGTCACCCCGGACGCCTACAAGTCGGGCTCCATCGACGCCGCCTGGGTGCCCGAGCCCACCGCCTCCAAGCTGGTCACGCTCGGCGCGAAGGTCCTGCTCAACGAGAAGGACGTCTGGCCGGACAAGAAGTTCGTGATCACCAACATCATCGTCTCGCAGAAGTTCCTCACGGAACACCCGGACGTGGTGGAGGCCGTACTGCGCGGCTCGGTGAAGACCAACGCCTTCATCAAGGCGAACCCCGACAAGGCCAAGGCCGACGCCAACGAGGCGATCAGGAAGGAGGCCGGCAACTCGCTGGAGGCCGCCGTCCTCGACCCGGCCTGGGCCGACATCGACTTCCTGGACGACCCGCTGGCGAACACCCTCCAGGCCGAGGCCGACCACGCCGTCACCGCCGGGCTCCTCAAGAAGCCCAACCTGAACGGCATCTACGACCTCACCCTGCTGAACAAGGTCCTCGCCGCCCAGGGGCAGCCCGCCGTCGCGGACGCCGGGCTCGGCGCCAAGTAGCGCCCGCACCGCCGCCGTTCGACCCGACTCCGCGGTCCGGCCCCCGCCCGCCCGGTCGATCCCCGATCGATGCCCACCGGGACGGGCGGGGCCCGGGCCACGGCCCCGCAGACCTCTCCCCCCTCCCGCCGGCGGACAGGCGGGCCCATGACCACTCACGCAGGAGGTGCCCGGATGACCCCGGCACTGACCACCTCGGCGGACGCCCCCGGCGCCGACGCCCCCGGCGGCGAGCCCGCCGTCCGGATCTCGCACGTGCACAAGTCCTTCGGCCGCCCCGGCGCCCGGACCCGCGTCCTGGACGACATCACCCTCGACGTCGCCCCCGGCGAGTTCGTCACCCTGCTCGGCGCCTCGGGCTGCGGCAAGTCCACCCTGCTCAACCTCGTCGCCGACCTCGACCGGCCCACCTCCGGGACCATCGAGGTCCCCGGCGGCCGCCCCGCGCTGATGTTCCAGGAGCACGCCCTCTTCCCCTGGCTCACCGCCGGCAAGAACATCGAACTCGCCCTCAAGCTGGCCGGCGTCGCCCGCCCCGAGCGCAGGGCCGAGGCCGAACGCCTGCTCGACCTCGTCCGCCTCGGCGGCGCGTACGGCAAGCGCGTCCACGAGCTGTCCGGCGGCATGCGCCAGCGCGTCGCGATGGCCCGCGCCCTCGCCCAGGGCAGCAGGGTCCTGCTCATGGACGAGCCCTTCGCCGCCCTCGACGCCATCACCCGCGACGTGCTGCACGACGAGATCACCCGGATCTGGTCCGAGCGGCAGCTGACCGTCCTGTTCGTCACCCACAACGTCCGCGAGGCCGTCCGCCTCGCCCAGCGGGTCGTCCTGCTCTCCTCCCGCCCCGGCCGGGTCGCCCGCGAATGGCGCATCGACCTGCCCCAGCCGCGCCGCATCGAGTCCGCCGGCGTCGCCGACCTGTCCATCGAGATCACCGAAGAACTGCGTGGGGAGATCCGTCGCCATGGCCAGCACTGACACCACCGCCGTCGCGGACACCGAGGACGGCCGCGCCGAGGCCGGCCGCAACGCGCCGGGCGCGAGCGACACCGCCGGCGTCGGCGCCGGCCTGGACGCCCTCGACGCCGTCTCCGCCCAGCGCGGATCGCTCGGCGAGGCCCTGCGGAGCAAGGCCCTGCCGCCGCTGATCGGCGTGCTGGTGGTGCTCGCGCTGTGGCAGGGCGCGTACAGCCTGGAGCTCACGTCCTCCTACAAGCTGCCCAGCCCCGCCGACGTCTGGCGCTCCGCCCAGGACCTCTGGTACCAGGGCACGCTGTTCTCCGTCATCTGGACCAGCGTCTGGCGCGGGCTGTCCGGCTTCCTGCTCGCCGTCGTCATCGGCACCCCGATCGGCCTGGTCGTCGCGCGCGTCCGGCCGGTGCGCACCGCCATCGGCCCGGTCCTCCAGGGCCTCCAGTCACTGCCCTCGGTCGCCTGGGTGCCCGCCGCCGTCATCTGGCTCGGCATCAACGACTCGATGATGTACGCCGTCATCCTGCTCGGCGCCGTCCCCTCCATCGCCAACGGCCTGGTCGCCGGCATCGACCAGGTCCCCCCGCTGTTCCTGCGGGCCGGGCGCACCATCGGCGCCACCGGCCTCAACGGCGCCCGGCACGTCCTCATCCCGGCCGCGCTGCCCGGCTACCTGGCCGGCCTCAAGCAGGGCTGGGCCTTCTCCTGGCGCTCCCTGATGGCCGCCGAGCTCGTCGCCTCCTCCCCCGACCTCGGCCGGGGCCTGGGCCGCTTCCTGGAGGACCAGCGCGAGTTCTCGGACATGTCCGGCGTCCTGCTCGGCATCATCCTGATCCTCTTCGTCGGCATCGCCATCGAGCTCCTCGTCTTCACCCCGGTCGAGCGCCGGGTCCTGCGCAACCGCGGCCTGCTGGCCGCCGGCAAGTGAGGCACCGCTGATGCCCGCCCTCCTCCTGATCGCCCACGGCAGCCGCGACCCGCGCCACGCCGCGACGGTGGCCGCGCTCGTGGAGGAGGTGCGGGCCCAGCGGCCCGGTACCGAGGTCGCCACCGCCTACCTGGACCACTGCGCGCCGCGGATCCCGCAGGTGGTCGGACGGCTGGCGGACGCGGTGGCGGTGCCGCTGCTGCTCAACCGGGCGTTCCACGCCAAGCACGACATCCCCGCGGCGCTGCGCGCGTCCGGCTCCCGGCTGCCGGTCGCGGACGTGCTCGGCCCCTCGCCCCTGCTGCTCGCCGCCCTCGACCGCCGGCTCGCCGGGGCCGGGCTCGACGTCTCCTCCCCCGCCGTGCGGGCCGCCACGGGTGTGGTCCTGGCGGCGGCGGGCTCCTCGGACCCGGCCGCCGACGCCGCGACCCGCGCGGTGGCCGCCGAGTGGCGGCGCACCCGCGGCTGGGCCGCCGTCGAGGTCGCCTACGCCTCCGCCACCGGCCCGCGCGTCCCCGACGCCCTGGCCGCCCTGCGCGCCGCCGGCGCCGGGCGCACCGCCGTCGCCCCCTACCTGCTGGCCCCGGGCCTGCTGCCGGACCGCATCGCGGCCGCCGCCGGGGGCGCCGACACGGTCGCGGACGTCCTCGGCCCGGCCCCCGAGGTCGCCGCCCTGCTCCTGGCCCGCTACGACCGGGCCCTGCGGGCCACCCGCACCCCCCGGGCGCTGACCGCCTGAGCCGTCACGACGCCTTGAGCTGCTGGTACTCGGCCACGGCAGCCGTGATCACACTGAGCGGAACCGGCTCGTCCAGGTCCGCGATGGCACCCTCGATCCACTCCCGCATGATCGCCGTCGGCTTCACCCCCCGCTCCCGCGCCCGGCGCCGTACCGGGTGGTGCCGGCGTCCCGGGTGGCGGGCCCGGGACCGCGGACGGGCCCCGCACCACCCTCGCGGCAGGGTGGTGCGGGGCCCGTCGGACACCGGGGAAGGGGATCAGTCGAACGTGCGGCGCTGGCGGCCGGTCCCGTAGTTGGAGCCGGACTTGCTGCCGCTGCCGGGCTTGGCGCGGCCGGCGGAGCGGCCGATGAAGCCGGCCGCCTGCGGGCGGTCGCCGTTCTGGGCGGCGGCGCCGAGGCGCTGCTTGGGGCGGGGGCGGCGCGGGTTGCCGTTCATGTCGACGTCGGTGGGCAGCCCGGAGCGCTTGCCGGCCCGGCGGCGCGGGGCACCGGACCTGGCGGGCTTGTCCGCACCGGCACCGGCACCGGCACCGGCGGCGGCCGCGGCCTGCTCGGCCGGGACCGGCACGGCGAGGGTGACCGGCACGCCGCTGGGCGTGCGGGCACCGGTGATCTTGGCCAGGTCGGCGTCGCCCGGGCGGACCTTGGTGACGGTCGGGCGGATGCCGGCCACCGTCATCAGCCGGTTGACCTCGCGGCGCTGCTCGGGCAGCACCAGGGTGACGACCGTCCCGGACTCGCCGGCCCGGGCGGTGCGGCCGCCGCGGTGCAGGTAGTCCTTGTGGTCGACCGGCGGGTCGACGTTGACGACCAGGTCCAGGCCGTCGATGTGGATGCCGCGGGCGGCGACGTTGGTGGCGATCAGCGCGCTGACGTGGCCGTCCCGGAACTGGTCCAGGACCCGGTTGCGCTGCGGCTGGGACTTGCCGCCGTGCAGCGCGGCGGCCTTCACGCCGCTGGCGAGCAGCTGCTTGGCCAGCCGGTCGGCGCCGTGCTTGGTGTGCACGAACATGATCACGCGGCCGTCGCGGGAGGCGATGTGCGCGGTGGCGGAGACCTTGTCGGCCTGGTCCAGCTGGAGGACGTGGTGGTCCATCGTGGTGACCGCGCCGGCCGAGGGATCGACCGAGTGGGTGACCGGGTCGGTCAGGAAGCGCTTGACCAGCCGGTCGACGTTGCGGTCCAGGGTGGCGGAGAACAGCATCCGCTGCCCGCCCTCGGCGACCTGCTCCAGCAGCTTGCTGACCTGCGGCAGGAAGCCCATGTCGGCCATCTGGTCGGCCTCGTCGAGGACCGTGATCGCGACGTCGGAGAGGTTGACGTCACCGCGCCCGATCAGGTCGTCCAGCCGGCCGGGGGTGGCCACCAGCACCTCGGTGCCGCGGCGCACCGCGTTGGCCTGCCGGTTGATCGACATGCCGCCGACGACGGTGGTGATCCGCAGGTTGACGGCGGTGGCGTACGGGGTGAGCGCCTCGGTGACCTGCTGGGCCAGCTCGCGGGTGGGCACCAGGACGAGCGCCAGTGGGTGCCGGGCGTCGGCGCGGCGCCCGGCGGTACGGGCGAGCAGCGGCAGGCCGAAGGCCAGGGTCTTGCCGGAGCCGGTGCGGCCGCGGCCGAGCACGTCGCGCCCGGCGATCGAGTCGGGCAGCGTGGCGGCCTGGATCGGGAAGGGCTCGGTGACGCCCTGGCGGCCGAGCGCGGAGAGGATCGCCTTGGGCAGGTCCAGCTCGGCGAAGGACGCCGCCGGGGGCCGGGCCGGGGTGCCCTGGACCACGGTGAACTCGGTGGCCTCGGGGACGGCGGCGGGGCGGCCCTGCCGGGGGGCGCCGGCGCGGTTGCGCGGCTTGCGCGGGCGGTCGCCGCCGGCGGTGCGGCGGGCCTGGTCGGTGGTGCGGGGGCCGCGCTCGCGCGGGGTGCGGGCAGGGGTGGTCACGGGGTCTCCGTCCGTCGGTCGGCAGCCCGGGGTGCGGGCTCGGTCGGCCGTCGGATGCAGAGTGCGCCGCCCCGGCCGTACGGCGGCATGAGCGGGGGCCCGCACCGTGCGGTGCGGGCCCCCGCTTCGCGATGATCGCGAGTCAGCGTGGAGCTGACGTCAGCCGATGATCTGGATGTTCTCGGCCTGCGGGCCCTTCTGGCCCTGGGTGACGTCGAACTCGACCTTCTGGCCCTCGAACAGCTCACGGAAGCCCTGAGCCTGGATGTTCGAGTAGTGGGCGAACACGTCGGCGCCACCACCATCCTGCTCGATGAAGCCGAAGCCCTTCTCGCTGTTGAACCACTTCACGGTGCCGGTAGCCATAACCGTCTCCTCTAACTGGGGCATCAGGGACCCACACCTCGTGAGTCCCCGGTGTAGCCGCGATCCCCATCCGGAGACTGAAACACCGGACAAAACAAATGCGCCTGGCGGTTGGAACCAGCAGGCGCACACCACGTTCATGGGAACCAAAACTGCAACTGCATCGACTGTAGCACGGGGGAACGGGGGTTGACCGGGGATTTTTCCGCTTCGGAGATCACGTTTGACGGCTCCGGAAAAGGGGCAGCGGCGCCCCGCCGAAGCGGGGCGCCGCCTGGTCCGTGCGGACCGGTCGGATCAGCGCCGGCCGGCCGGCTCCGGCACCCCGTGGGCGCCGGCCACCGGGGCCGGGCCCTCGCCGTGGCCGTGGCCGGGGCTGTCCGCGTGGCCGGGCCACCAGGCGCGGTGGCCGAGCAGCGCGGTGAGCGCCGGGGTGAAGAACATCGCCATCACGAAGGCCGCGATGAGGATGCCGATGGCGATCGAGAAGCCCATCTCGCTCATCAGGGTGTTCCCGGCCAGCAGCATCGTGCCGAAGGTCGCGGCCAGGATGAAGCCGGCCGCGGCCACCGTCGGGCCGCCGTGGCGGATCGCCTGGCTGGCCGCCTCGCGGGGGCTGCGGCCCTCGCGGGCCTCCTCGCGCAGCCGGGCGATCATCAGGATGTTGTAGTCGGTGCCGAGCGCGACCACGAACAGGTAGATCAGGATCGGCAGCATGAACATCAGGCCCTGCTCGCCCTTGATGTTCTGGAACACCAGGGTGGTGGCGCCGAGGGTGGCGCCGAAGCCGAGGCCGACGGAGGCCATCAGGTACCAGGGGGCGACCACGCTGCGCAGCAGCAGGCCCAGGATCACCATGATCAGCACCGCGGCGATCGGGAAGACCAGGCTGTAGTCGTGGGCCATCGCCGTGTTGATGTCCTTGTACACGGAGGTGGTGCCGGCGACGTAGGCCCTGGTGCCGGCGGGCGCGTGGCCGTGGGCGACCTCGCGGACCTCGCCGATGGTGTCGATGGCCTTGTTGCTCGCCGCCTCGTCCTTGAGGACGACGGTGATGTCGGCGGTGAGCCCGTCCTTGCTGATGCCGTGCTCCGGGTCGGGCAGGGCGGCGCTGGACACGCCGTCCACCCGGCCCAGCTCGTCCACGTAGCCCTTGAGCCCGGCGACGTCGATCCGGTTGCCGTTCTCGCTGGTCAGGTAGACGTGGGCGGGGTCGGCGGCACCGGCCGAGTAGGCCTTGATCATGGTGTCCTGGACGACCATCGACTCCTTGGACTTCGGCATCGAGCTGCCGGCCATGTCGAAGGTGCCCTGGTAGTTGAGCGCGGCGACGGCGAGGCCGACCATCACGAGGCCGGAGAGCACGGCGGCGGCGGCCGGACGGCGGCCGACGCCGCGGCCCATCGCCGCGAAGCGGGCGTTGGACGGCTCGCGCTGCCAGGCCTTGGAGGGCCAGAACAGGACCTTCTCGGGGATCAGGCACAGGATCGCGGGCACCAGGGTGACCGAGGCGACGGCGGTGACGGCCACCGCGATGGCCAGCGAGGGGCCGAGCGCCTTGAACATGCCGAGGCTGGAGAGCACGAGGACGGCGAAGGCGACCACGACGGCACCGGCGGCGGAGGCGATGGCCTCGCCGACCCGGCCGATCGCGTTGGCCACGGCCTGCTTGCGGTCGTCGCCGGCCCGCAGCCGCTCGCGGTAGCGGAACATCAGGAAGAGGAAGTAGTCGGTGCCGACGCCGTAGAGCACGACGGTGAGGATCTGTTCCATCGAGCTGTCGGCCTTGAGCCCGAACACCTTGCTGGCGTCGGCGATGAGGCCGTTGGCGACCAGCGAGTAGATGATCACCGAGAGGATCGGCAGCAGCGCGATGATCGGGCTGCGGAAGATGATCCCCAGCGTGAGCAGGATGATCACGACGGTGCCGAGGCCGATCAGCATGCCGGCCGTCTTGCCCGCGTCCTTCTGGTCCAGGTTCATCGCGGCCGGGCCGCCGACCTGGTACTTCAGGTTGCTGCCGGAGGCGAGCGCGGTGCCTTCGTCGCGGAGCTTCTTCGCGGCGTCGGTGAACTCGTCCGACTGCATCTTGGTCTTGTCGATGGAGACCAGCGTCATCGCGTACTTGTGGTCCTGGGAGTACGACGCCGGGGACACCGGGACGACCATCTCGACCAGGGGGATCTTCTTGTCGGTCAGGCCCTGGGTGACCTTGGCCATGGCCGCGGCGTCGCCCTCGTCCAGCGTCCCGCCGTCGGTGCGCTCGAAGAGCAGCAGCGCGGAGGGCGAGATGTTGGACGGGAAGGCCTTCTGCTGGAGCTCCGAGGCCTGGATGGACTCGTAGTGCTTGGGCAGGAAGGCCGCCTCGTCGGTGTTGGCCTTCAGCGGCGGGGCGGTCGCGATGATCGCGACCGCGGCGACCAGCCATGCGCCGATCACCCACCAGGGGCGGCGAACGACGAATTGTCCGAGTCGGTGGAACATGCTCGTGATGCCTCCTGGGCATGGTTCACCGCAGCCCTTGGGGGACGGGACGCCGGGCGACGGCAGGACCGGCGCGGGGCATGCTGCGGGCACACCCTTGCCGGTCGGCAGGTAAGTAGGTCTGGGGCATCATCCTACGAGTACTTGCTTGCCGCCCGGCAAGGAGCCCCCGTGTGCTTCAACCCCCGTCGGGCCGCCACGAAGCGCCCCGGCCCAGTGTCTCCCGGAGGCACCCCCGTCGACCTCGTGCTCCGGGTGGAGTCATCTCCCCCTCAGGGTGGAGGCGCATCCCCTACCCCCTGGGAGGAGATCTCGGGGTCCGGGGGTAGGGGAAACCCCACCCGCGGCCCCGAGGAGGGCGCCGCGAGGGGGCGCGGGCAGCGCGCGGGCCCCGGCGCCCGTGCGTCATGATGATCACCGTCCGGGGTCCCCCGGATGAACGTCGGCGGAACGGAACACCAGTCATGACCCCCTTCGACGAGGGCCGCGCCCGGCGGCTGCTCGCCCAGGCCTGCGCGGCGGCCGGGCTGGCCGCGCCCGACGGGGCCACGCTGCTCGCGCTCGGCGAGAACGCCGTCTTCGACCTCGGCGACCCGGCCGTGGTCGCCAAGGTCGGCCGCGGCCCCGAGCTGTACGACCGGGCGCGGCGCGAGCTGGCCCTGGCCCACTGGCTGGCCGGGCAGGACGTGCCGGTGGTCCGCCCGTACGACGCGGTGGCGCCCGAACCGCAGCTGGCCGACGGCCACCCCGTCACCTTCTGGCACCGGCTCGCGCCCGCCGTCCGGCCCGCCCGTCCGGTCGACCTGGCCCCGCTGCTGCGCGCCCTGCACCGGCTGCCGCCGCCGCCCTTCGCGCTCGGCCGGCGTGACCTGCTGGCCCCCGTCGAACGCTGGCTGGCCTCGGCCGAGGGCCACGTCGACCCGGCCGACGTCGCCTTCCTGCGCCACCGCCGCGCGGCCTTCGAGGCCGCCCTGCCCGACCTCGTCCCGCAGCTGCACCCCGGGGTGATCCACGGCGACGCGCTGCCGCGCAACGTCCACATCGGCCCGGACGGAGCGGTCCTGCTCGACCTGGAGTTCATGGCCAACGACCTGCGCGAGCACGACCTGGTGGTCCTCGCGCTCAGCCAGGACCGGTACGGCGTGCCCGCCGAGGAGTACGACGCGTTCACCGCGGCCTACGGCTGGGACGTGCGCGAGTGGCACGGCTTCACGGTGCTGCGCGGCGCCCGGGAGACCGCCAGCGCCTCCTGGGTGGCGCAGCAGGCGGCCAGCAGCCCGGCCGCGCTGAAGGAGTTCCGGCGGCGGGTCGACTCGCTGCGGGACGGGGCCACCGGGGTGCGCTGGTACCCGTTCTGAGGGCTCCCCGATACCCGGGCCGGGGCCGGGGCGCCACCGGGGCGAGTGTGAGAAGGCTCTTACGGCGGTTCGGTCCGGTCGGCAACCGGCGCACGTACGATCGGCGTCCTGTCGGACAGTCGTCCTGCCCGACAGACCGGCACCGTACTCGCACCTCAGGAGCCGCCGCCATGCACCGGACCGCCCGCCGCCCCTCCACCCCCGACCGACTCGCCCGTACCCGGCGCAGGCTGCTGGTGGGCTGCGTCGCGGTCGCCGCCGCGCTGGGGCTGGCCGCGTGCGGGACGGCCGACGGAGCGCTCCAGCCGCCCGGCGCGGCGGCGCCGGGCGGGACGCCGTCGGCGGCCGGGACGCCCTCGGCGACCACCGCCCTGCCGAGCGGGGCGCCCGCGAGCACCGGCGCCCCGGCCCCCGGCTCGGACGCCGTGCCGCCGGGCGGCGCGGGCTCGCCGAGCGCCGCCCCCTCCTCGCCCTCCCCGGCCGCGACGACCAAGCCGAGCCCGTCCGCGGCCACCGGCTCGCCCGTCGCCACCCCGACCACCGCGACGGCCGCGCCGACCACCCCGGCGGCCCCGAGCGCCGACCCGTCCTCCCCCGCCGCGCCGCGCCCGCACACCGGGGCGGGCACCGTGATCGGCTCCACCGCCTCCGGCGGGCGCACCGTCGCGCTCACCTTCGACGACGGCCCCGGCCCGGCCACCGGCCAGATACTCGACCTGCTGGCGCAGTACCACGCCAAGGCCACCTTCTGCCAGATCGGGCAGAACGCCGCCGCCAACCCCGCGATGGTCAAGCGGATCCTGGCCGCCGGGCACCGGCTCTGCGACCACAGCGTCCACCACCCGCAGCCGTTCGCGAAGCTCCCGCACGACAAGGCCGCGTACGAGATCACCGCCGCCCGGGACATGATCCTCCGGGCGGGCGGGCCGGGCACCGAGATCGGCTGGTTCCGCGCCCCGGGCGGCGGTTTCAACGCCGACAACGAGCAGATCACCGCGGGCCTCGGGATGTCCTCGCTCGGCTGGTCCGTGGACCCGCGCGACTGGTCCCGGCCGGGGACGCCGGCGATCGTCGCGGCCGTGCAGAAGCAGCTGAAGCCCGGCGGGGTGGTGCTGATGCACGACGGCGGCGGCGACCGCAGCCAGACGGTGGCCGCGCTCCGGCAGCTGCTGCCCTGGCTGGTCGCCCAGGGCTACACCTTCGACTTCCCGGCGGCGTAGGGCCGTCGGGGGCGGGGGGTACGGGAGGCCGGGCAGCGGGCGGCGGGGACGTTCCCCCCTCGTTCGCCGACCGGACGGCCGGCGCCCACGCCGCCCGTCACAACCGCCGCCCTCGTCTCCGGGCATGACCGCCGGCCCTCCGTCGAACCCGCGACTGCCCTACCTGGAGGCCCGACTGGGCCTCGGCCGGGCGCTCGCGGCGCTGCTGATGCCGGCGCTCTGCGCGGCGGCCGGCCGGCTGTTCGCCGCCGGGGTGGTCGCCTACCGCGACCGTGGCCGGGAGGTCCACGCCGAAGGTCGCCGGCTCGACGGCGCCCGGGCCGCGGACGTGGTAGCGCAGCGCGTCCGGGAGCGGCGCCCGGCCGACGCCGGTGCCCTGAGGGCCCCCGCGACCGCAAGCCGGTGCAGGGCGGGGCGCCGGGGCGCCATCCGCCCCGGCGACAGGGCGCCGGGCAGCCCCGCGACGTCCTCGGCGACGGCGGCCGGGCCGTGCTCGATGCCGCGGCGCACCGCACGGCGGCAGCCCGGTCAGGCCTCCGGCAGGCCGGGCCGGTGCCCGGCCTCCGCGGCGGGCGCGAGGGCGCCGGGCAGGCCGGCGGGACGGGCCGGGCGCAGCGCCGTCACCGGGCGGGCCAGCGCGGGTCCACCACCGCCTGCGGGTCCTTGCCGCGGCGCAGCCAGGCCTGGAGGCCCTCGGCCCACTGCCGGTACCAGTCGACCTGCCGCCGGTGCAGCTCGGCGGGCTCCACCGCGCCCACCTCGGTGGGGTAGCGCCCGGCCAGCGCGACGGCGACCCGGACGGCGGCCAGGGCGTCGCTGCCCGCCTCGTGGGCGTCCGTCAGCTCCACGCCGTACAGCTCGCAGACCCGTTGCAGGGTGCGCGATCCCTTGCGGTAGCGGTCCACGGCGCGGTCGATCACCAGCGCGTCCAGCACCGGCCCGACCGGTCGGCCGAGGCGCTCGTCGAGCGTCGCCAGCCCGTGCCGGCGCAGCTCGGCGTCGAGCAGCGACAGGTCGAACGGCGCGTTGAACGCCACCACCGGGCGTCCGGCGGCGATCCGCTCGCACAGTGCGGCGGCTATCTCCTCCACCGCCTCCTTCGCCGGTCTGCCCTTGCTGCGCGCCACCTCGTCCCCGATCCCGTGGATCGCCGCCGCCTCGGCGGGTATCGGCACCCCGGGGTCGAGCAGCCAGTGCGCGGCCCCCACCAGGGCGGCCCCGACCGTGTCCACGAGCGCGGCCGTGACGATGCGGTCCACGGCCGGGTCGGTGCCCGTGGTCTCCAGGTCGAAGCCGACCAGTGGCTGCTGCCACCAGCTCATCAGGTGTGTCCTTCCGTCCTGCCTCTCGAAACAGCCCCCATCATCACCCGCCCCACCGACAAGCCGGTCCGCGGGGACCCTGGTCGCGCCCCGCCCGCCCTGGGCCTGAGGAGCTCCGGGACGAGCACCGATCCGCCCGAGGCGCCGGTCGCGGCCCCGGCCACGGCCATCGCGAGGGGCCGGGCCCTCGTCAGCCGCGCCGTCAGGCGCCTGGCGCGGACCGGTGCGGCCGTGCTGAACCGGTGGGAGCACGGAGGGCCCGTCTCCCCCGGCCCGCTCCGCCTCAGCGGGCCGGGGCGGTGAGGGCGACGCGGTCGGGCAGGACGCTGGAGGCGACGGCGAGCAGCAGGCACCGGGCCGTGCCGGCGCCGAGCGGCGCCCGGGGCAGGCGCAGGGCGACGGTGGCCTGGCCGGCCGGGACACGGTGGTCGGGCAGCGCGGTGGTGCCGTACCGGGTGGGCGCGGTGGCGGCGAGGGCGGGCAGGGCGGCGGCGGTGACGACCAGGACGGCCTCCGGCGCGGCCACCGCGGTGGTCTGCCGGCGCACCGTCCCGGCCGGCCGCAGCACGCCGGAATCGCGGTGGCGGTCGGCGGTGCTCGTCACCATTCGTGTCGACGATCGCGATCAGCGCGTGGAGCAGGGCGGCCCCGGGGGTCGTGGTGGCGGCGGTCCAGGTGTCGTGGGCGCCGGGGTCGGGCCCGGGGTCGCGGGCGCCGGTGCGGGTGCCGCCGAGGCGGTCGGCCGGTTCGGCGTCGCGGTGGGCGGCGGTGGGGCGGGCCGGGTGCGTCCGGGCGGTGGTCTTCTCAGGAGACGGGCCGGGAGTCGGCCCAGATGCCCTCGAACTCCTCGCGGTAGACCTCCAGCAGCCCCGGCTCGGTGCCGCCGGGCTGCTGGCCGGCGCCGCCGCGCAGCACCAGCGCCGGGGACTCCATGCCGCGGGCGCGGCGCAGGTAGGGCTGGACGACCCCGAGGTCGCGGCCCTGGCGGCGGCCGCCCGCCTGGCCGGCGGCGCGGGGGCCCTCGACCAGGTAGGCGGTGAAGCGCGGGGTCTCGTCGAAGACCCGGATCTCGAAGCCGCCCTGGTCCCGCAGCCGGGCCCGCACGCGCCGCACGTGCATGATGTTCATCTCGATGGAGCGGGACAACTCGCTGCGCCCCAGCCCGAGTTCGCGCTCGCGGCGGCGTACCGCGCTGCTCGCCGGGTTGAGGAAGAGCAGCCGCACCCGGCAGCCCTCGCCGGCCAGCCGCACCAGGCGCTTGCCGGTGTAGTTCTGGCAGAGCATGCCGAGGCCGATGCCGAGCGCGTCCAGGCGCCGGGCGCCGTCCAGCAGGTCCTCGACCGGCAGGTCGCGCTGGAGGCGGACGCGGTCGGCGTGCACGGCGACGACGTCGGCGTACCGGCCGGCCACCAGGGACTCGACCACGTCGGCGGGCACCCCGCCGGCGCCGCCGTCCAGGACGGCGAGCAGTCGGGCGGCGGCCCGCTCGGTCTGGGCCAGCACGGTCTGGGTGAGCACCCGGTTGCGGGAGACGACGTGCCGGGCCACCTCCAGTTCGTCCAGCGCCAGTTCGATCTCGCGCCGGTCGGCCAGGTACGGCTCGAAGCAGGGCCAGTGCTGGACCATCAGCTCGCGCAGCTGGGGCAGGGTGAGGAAGACGAGCGGGTCGTCGTCGGCCGGGTCGAGCAGGTAGCCCTTGCGGCGGCTGACCTCGCGCACGGCGCCGGCCCGGTGGGCCCACTCCTCGCCTGCCGGGCCGGCGGCGGCGGTGACCCAGTCCTCGCCGTGGGCGGGGGCGTAGATGGGGTGCAGCACCTCGTCGACGAGGGCGCGCAGCCGCTGTTCGACGAGGTTGAGCCAGACGTAGGCGCGGCCGGACAGCCGGACCCGCTGGTAGGCGTCCTCCCACTCGCCGGCCGACCAGGCCAGCGCGGGCACCTCGACCGGGCCGCCCTGGGCGGGCACCAGGGCCCGGCCGGTCAGGGTGGGGCGCATGACCACCGTGGGCGCCTCGCTGCGGCCCGCGCCCCGGTCGGGGCCGTCGGGCCCGGAGCCACGGCCGCCAGCGGGGAACACCATGCGCCACCTCATCTGCGGCTGACCCCCACGGGCGCGGGGGCCGTTGACAGGTCGTTGACAAACACCGGGTCGGCCGGGGCGGCCGGACGATCAAGGATACTGCCCGCCACCGGCCGCTCGCAGCCGGATGTCCGGGGCCCGGCCGCACGCGCCGTCGGCGGCACCCGTCGGCGGCGGCACTCTTCACACGAATGCCCGGCGGACGCTCGTTCGGCCCAACCCGGGCCGGATCTCCCGGCCCGCGGGGACGGGCTCGGGGAGTATGCGCTGTGCCGTGCGTCACGGCTGCTGTGCCGTGCGTCACGGCGCGCGGTCCCGCACATGCCCGGCCGCCCGGCCGGGAAGAGAGCGTCCGAGCCCGGACAGGAGGTCGGGCGCATGTGTCGGACACACGTCAGTTTCCGCCGTCAGCAAGGAAGTTGGAGAGTCATGCAGGTCTGGCCCGGTACGCCCTACCCGCTCGGCGCCACCTACGACGGGGCCGGCACCAACTTCGCGGTGTTCTCCGAGAGCGCCGACCGGATCGAACTGTGCCTGATCGCCGAGGACGGCTCCGAGACCGCCGTCGAACTGCGCGAGACGGACGCCTTCGTCCGGCACGCCTACCTCCCGGGCATCCAGCCCGGCCAGCGCTACGGCTTCCGGGTGCACGGCCCCTACAACCCGGGCCTGGGCCAGCGGCACAACAGCGCCAAGCTGCTCCTGGACCCGTACGCCAAGGCGATGAGCGGGCACATCGACTGGGACGAGTCGGTCTACGGCTACCACTTCGGCGCCCCCGAGCGCCGCAACGACCTGGACTCCGCCCCGCACACCATGCACTCGGTGGTGATCAACCCGTACTTCGACTGGGGCACCGACCGCCCGCCGCGCACCGACTACCACCGGACCGTCATCTACGAGGCCCACGTCAAGGGCCTCACCCGGCTGCACCCGGGCATCCCCGAGGAGATCCGCGGCACGTACGCGGGCCTGGCCCACCCGGCCGTGATCGAGCACCTGGCCAAGCTCGGCGTCACCGCGATCGAACTGATGCCGGTGCACCAGTTCGTCCGCGACCACCGGCTGCGGGACCTGGGGCTGGCCAACTACTGGGGCTACAACACCGTCGGCTTCTTCGCCCCGCACTCCTCCTACTCCTCCAGCGGCGACCGCGGCCAGCAGGTGCAGGAGTTCAAGTCCATGGTCAAGGCGCTGCACGCGGCCGGGATCGAGGTGATCCTGGACGTGGTCTACAACCACACCGCCGAGGGCAACCACCTGGGGCCGACGCTGTCGCTGCGCGGCCTGGACAACGTCTCCTACTACCGGCTCGCCCAGGACCAGCGCTTCTACGAGGACACCACCGGCACCGGCAACAGCCTGCTGATGCGCAGCCCGCACGTGCTCCAGCTGATCATGGACTCGCTGCGCTACTGGGTCACCGAGATGCACGTGGACGGCTTCCGCTTCGACCTCGCCGCCACCCTCGCCCGGCAGTTCCACGAGGTGGACCGGCTCTCCTCGTTCTTCGACCTGGTCCAGCAGGACCCGGTGGTCTCCCAGGCCAAGCTGATCGCCGAGCCGTGGGACCTTGGCGAGGGCGGCTACCAGGTGGGCAACTTCCCGCCGCTGTGGACGGAGTGGAACGGCATGTACCGGGACACCGTGCGGGACCTGTGGCGCGGCGAGAACGCCACCCTCGCCGAGTTCGGCTCCCGGCTGACCGGCTCCTCCGACCTCTACCAGGACGACGGCCGCCGCCCGATCGCCTCGATCAACTTCGTGACCTGCCACGACGGCTTCACCCTGCGCGACCTGGTCTCGTACAACGAGAAGCACAACGAGGCCAACGGCGAGGACAACCGGGACGGCGAGTCCTTCAACCGCTCCTGGAACTGCGGCGTCGAGGGCCCCACCACCGACCCGGCCGTCGAGGAGCTGCGGGCGCGCCAGCAGCGCAACTTCATCGCCACCCTGATGCTCTCCCAGGGCGTGCCGATGCTCTCGCACGGCGACGAGCTCGGCCGCACCCAGCTGGGCAACAACAACGCCTACTGCCAGGACAACGAGCTGACCTGGGTGCACTGGCCCGAGGGCGACGGGCCGCAGGCGCAGCTGCTGGAGTTCACCCAGGGGATGATCTGGCTGCGCCGCGACCACCCGGTGTTCCGCCGGCGGCGGTTCTTCCACGGTCGGCCGGTGTCCGCCTCCGGCGGGTTCGACGACCTCACCGACATCGCCTGGTTCACCCCGACGGGTGAGGAGATGACCAAGCGCAACTGGGGCGCCAGCTACGCCAAGTCGCTGACGGTCTTCCTCAACGGCTACGCGATCTCCGAACCGGACCGGCGCGGCGGGCGGATCGTCGACGACTCCTTCCTGCTGATGTTCAACGCGCACTTCGAGCCGCTGGAGTTCACCGTGCCCGCCGACCACGGCCGGGAGTGGCGGGTCGTGGTCGACACCGCCCTGCCCCGGCTGCCCGCGCCGGGCACGGGGGCGCGGGTCAAGGCCGGGGACAGCCTCTGGCTCACCGACCGCTCGCTGATGGTGCTGCAACGGCCCGCGTAGGGCCGTCGCTGGCCGTCACGGGACCGCCCCGGGACCGCCCCGCGACCGCCCCGGCTGTCCGAACGCGCCGGGGCGGTCACCTGTTCGGATCAGTAGCGGGTCTTGGCGGCGCGCTCCGCCGGGTACCTATGGAGCTATGACCCCCGCCGCCGAGCCCGCGCAGCCCCGCCCGGCCGCCGCCGTCCCCTCGTCGTCGTACCGCCTCCAGCTCCAGCCCGGCTTCACCCTGCGCGACGCCACCGCGGCCGTCCCCTACCTGGCCGCCCTCGGCGTCTCCCACCTGCACCTCTCCCCGCTGCTGGAGGCCGTCCCCGGCTCCACCCACGGCTACGACACCGTCGACCACACCCGGATCAGCGAGCAGCTCGGCGGCGAGCCGGCGCTGCGGGAGCTGGCCGCCGCCGCGCACCGCCACGGCCTGCGGCTGATCGCCGACGTGGTGCCCAACCACATGGCCGTGCCCGCCCCCGAACGCCTCAACCGGCCGCTGTGGCAGGTGCTGCGCGACGGGCCCGACTCCCCGTACGCCCGCTGGTTCGACATCGACTGGACCGCCCAGCCGGGCCCCGTCGACGCCCCCGGGCGCGGACGGGTGCTGCTGCCGCTGCTCGGCGACCGGCTCGGCGCCGTGCTGGACCAGCTGACCGTGGACGGCGACACCCTGCGCTACCACGAGCACGAGCTGCCGCTGCGCCCCGGCACCGCCGGGCTCCCGCTCGACGAGCTGCTCGCCCGCCAGTGGTACCGGCTCGCCTGGTGGCGCCTCGCCCGCACCGAGATCAACTACCGGCGCTTCTTCACCGTCAACGAGCTGATCGCGCTGCGGGCCGAGGACCCGGAGGTGTTCGCCGCCACCCACGCCGTCCTGCTCGGACTGCACGCCGACGGCGTCCTGGACGGCTTCCGAATCGACCACCCGGACGGGCTCGCCGACCCGCGCGGCTACCTGCGGCGCCTCGCCGCGGCCACCGGCGGGGCGTACACGGTGGTCGAGAAGATCCTCACCGGCGAGGAGCGGCTGCCCGAGGACTGGCCGGTGGCGGGCACCACCGGCTACGACGCGCTGCGCCGGATCGACGGCGTGCTCGTCGACCACGCGGGCGCCTGCCGGCTCGCCGGGGCGTACGAGTCCTTCCTGCACGGCGGCCCGGTCCGGGACCTCTGCGCGGACCCGCACCCGGCCGTCGCCGAGGCCCGGCGCGGGCGGGCCGCCATGACCGGGCCGGACGGCGAGCTCGCGGCCGAGGTCGAGCGGCTGGTGCGGATCGCGCTGCGGATCGGCGCCGCCGAGCCCGCGCACGCCGACCACGCGCCCGGGCAGCTGCGCACAGCGCTCGGCCGGCTGCTCACCGGCTACCCGGCGTACCGGCCGTACGCCCGGCCCGGCGAGGCCGTGCCGACCGCCTCCAGCCACCAGCTGCGGGCGGCCCTGGACGGCTCCGCCGACCCGACCGACCGGCTGGTGGCCGCGCTCGCCCTCGGCGAGCTGGGCCGCAGCGCCGACAAGGACGAGTTCTGCACGCGCTTCGCCCAGACCGCCGCCGCGGTGGCCGCCAAGGGCGTCGAGGACACCGCCTTCTACCGCTGGAACGCCCTGCCCGGCCTCAACGAGGTCGGCGGCGATCCGTCCCGCCCCGGGCTGCACCCGGCGGAGTTCCACGACTGGTGCCGCCACGTGGAGCGCAGCTGGCCGCACGGCATGACGGTGCTCTCCACCCACGACACCAAGCGCAGCGCCGACGCCCGGGCCCGGCTGGCCGCGCTCGCCGAGCGGCCGGACGCCTGGGCCGCCGAGGCCGCCGCGTGGTCCACCGCCGCGGGCCCCGGCCCCGACCGGGACGCCGACTGGCTGCTCTGGCACACCCTGGTCGCCGCCTGGCCGATCGATCCGGACCGGCTGGTCGCCGCCCTGCTCAAGGCCGCCCGCGAGGCCAAGCTGCACACCTCCTGGACCGCCCCGGCCCCGGGCTACGAGCGGGCGCTGGAGCAGCGGGCCCGCGCCGTCTTCGGCAACCCCGGGCTGCTGCCCCGGATCGAGGGCGCGGTGCACGCCCTCGCCCCGTACGCCCGTGCCAACACCCTGGCCGCGGCGCTGCTGCACCTCACCGTGCCGGGCGTGCCGGACCTCTACCAGGGCAGCGAGGAGCCGCTGTACACCCTGGTGGACCCGGACAACCGGGGCGTGGTGGACTTCGGCGCGCTGGCCGTGCGGCTCACCGACGCGACCGCCCCGCGCCCCGGCGACCTCGCCCGGGAGAAGCTGCACCTGACCACCACCGCGCTGCACCTGCGCCGCGACCGGCCGCTCGGCGCCTACCAGCCGCTGCCCGCCGCGGGCCCCGCCGAGGACCACCTGCTGGCCTTCGCCCGGGGCGGGGACGTCGTCACCGCCGTCACCCGGCTGCCGTACGGGCTGGAGCGGGCCGGCGGCTGGCGCGGCACCGTGCTGGAGCTGCCGGGGGGCGGGCCGTGGACGGACGCGCTGACCGGGCGCAGCTTCCCGGCGGGCGCGGTGCCGGCCGCCGAGCTGCTGGCGGCCCTGCCGGTGGCGCTGCTGACGAGGAGGGGCTGATGCCGGTCTACCAGGTGTGGGCGCCCGGCGCCGCGTCCCGGGTGAGGGTCGAAGTCGACGGCGAGGCCCACGAGTTGGCGCGCTGCCCGGAACGCGCGGGCTGGTGGTCCGGCACCGCCCCGGCGGGCGACTACGCCTTCCGGCTCGACGACGGGCCGCCGCTGCCGGACCCGCGCTCGGCCCGGCAGCCGTACGGCCCCGACGGGCCCAGCCGCGCGGTGGACCACGCCGGCTTCCGCTGGTCGGACACCGGGTGGCGCGGCCGGGCGCTGCCCGGCGCGGTGCTCTACGAGCTGCACGTGGGCACCTTCACCGCCCGCGGCACCTTCGACGCCGCCGCCGAACGCCTGGACCACCTGGTCGAGTTGGGCGTGGACTTCGTCGAGCTGATGCCGGTCTGCCCGTTCCCCGGCCGGCACGGCTGGGGCTACGACGGGGTCTCCCTCTGGGCCGTCCACGAGCCCTACGGCGGGCCGGAGGGCCTCAAGCGCTTCGTGGACGCCGCACACCGCCGGGGCCTGGGGGTGGTGCTGGACGTCGTCCACAACCACCTCGGCCCCTCCGGCAACCACCTCCCGGCGTACGGGCCGTACTTCACCGACCGGCACCACACCCCGTGGGGCTCGGCGGTCAACCTGGACGCGCCCGGCTCGGACGAGGTGCGCGCCTACCTGGTCGGCAGCGCGCTGGCCTGGCTGCGCGACTACCGGATCGACGGCCTGCGGCTGGACGCCGTGCACGCCCTGGCGGACGACCGGGCCATCCACTTCCTGGAGGAACTCTCCGCCGAGGTGGAGAAGTTGGCGGTCGCCACCAACCGGCCGCTGTTCCTGGTCGGCGAGTCCGACCTCAACACCCCGGCCACCACCGCTCCGCGCGCGGCGGGCGGGCTCGGCCTCACCGCGCAGTGGAGCGACGACTTCCACCACGCCCTGCACTGCGCGCTCACCGGCGAATCCCAGGGCTACTACGCCGACTTCGCGCGCGAGCCGCTCGCCGCCCTGGCCAAGGTGCTCACCCGGGGGTTCTTCCACGACGGCACCTGGTCCTCCTTCCGCGGCCGCACCCACGGGCGCCCGTTCACCCCGCTCGGCGAGGGCCACCGGCTGCTCGGCTACCTCCAGACCCACGACCAGGTCGGCAACCGGGCGCTCGGCGACCGCGTCTCCACCAGCCTCTCCCCCGGCCGGCTCGCCTGCGGGGCCGCCCTGGTGCTCACCTCGCCGTTCACGCCGATGCTGTTCATGGGCGAGGAGTGGGGTGCCGCCACCCCCTGGCAGTACTTCACCGACCACACCGACCCGGACCTCGCCGAGGCGGTCCGGCGGGGCCGGCGGCGGGAGTTCGCCGAGCACGGCTGGGCCGCCGAGGCCGTCCCGGACCCGCAGGAGCCCGCGACCGTGCTGCGCTCGGTCCTCGACTGGACCGAGCCCCGGCGCTCCCCGCACCGCGAACTGCTCTCCTGGCACCGGAAGTTGATCCGGCTGCGGCGCGAGCGGCCGGAGCTGTCCGACCCCGACCTGGGCGCGGTGCGGGTGGTGTACGACGAGGCGGCGGGCCATCTGGTGGTGCACCGGGGGCCGTACCGGGTCGCCGTCAACCTCGGGCCGGACGAGGCCGCGCTGCCACTGGGGGCCGACGCGGTCGAGGTGGTGGCGGCCTTCGGGGCGGCCGCGCCGCGGGGGGCGGCGGTGCGGCTGGCGCCGGACGCGGTGGCGGTCGTCCGGGTCTGAGCGCCGCCGCCGGCCGCCAGGGGCCGCGGGCCGCCGGCTGCCGGTCGGGGCGGCGGCTGGCGTCCGGCCGCCGGCTGGCGTCGGGCGGCGGCTACCAGAGGAAGGTGCCGATCCGCTCCCGCAGCGAGGCCGCGTCCAGGCCGTAGGCGGCCAGGTGCTCCGCGATCGAGCCGTAGTGCCGGTGCTCCTCGCGCGGCACGCCCAGGCCCAGCACCCGGTGCGGGCGGTCGGCGAGCGCCGCGTGCGCCTCGTTGGCGGAGGTGCCCGCCAGGTACGGCTCGACCAGCACCACGTCGGCCCGCTCGCCGAGCGCCGCCCGCAGCCCGGCGGCGTCGAAGGGGCGCACCGTCGCCGCGTACAGCACGGTGACGTCCAGCCCCGAGGTGGCCGCGAGCACCGCGTCCAGCATCGGCCCGACGGCGAGCACCGCGCCGCGCGAACCCGTCCGCACGGTGCTGAAGCGGCCCGGCTCGACCGGCAGCGCCGCCTCGTTGCGGTGCTCCGAGAGCCGGACGTAGACGTTGCGGTCGCCGTCGGCGTAGGCGTGCCGCAGCAGCCGCTCGGCCTCGTCCGGGTGGCCGGGGACGTGGACCGTCCAGTCCGGCAGGGTGTCCAGCAGGGCGACGTCGCCCGGGGACATGTGGGTGCGGCCGCCGGCCGGCCAGTCGTACGAGCCCGCCGCGCTCACCAGCACGGCGCCGACGCCCTGGTGCACGAGGTCCAGCTTGACCTGCTCGAAGGGGCGCTCGATCAGGAAGCTGGCGAAGGTGTGGGCGATCGGGCGCATCCCGGCCAGGGCCAGGCCGCCAGCCGCGCCGATCAACAGCTGCTCGCGGATGCCGACGTTGACCACCCGGTCGGGGTGGCGCTCCCGGGCCGGGGCGAAGGCGGCCGCGGTGATGTCGGCGAGCACCAGGGCCAGCCGGGGGTCCTCGTCCAGCAGTCGGGTGGTGACGTCCACGAAGCGTTCGCGCATGGTGTCCATCGGTGGGGTTCCTCTCGGGTGCGGGCACGGGCCCTGGTTCGGGGTGCGGGTGCGGGTGCGGGGCTCAGGACGGACGGGGGTGCGGCCGGGGGCTCACTGCTGCTCCTTGGGCTCCACCCGGGCCACCACCACGTGCGGCCGGCCCGGGTGCTCCGCGGTGTACGCGCGGTACAGCGCCTCGTGGTCGCGCCCGTCCACCGTCGCGGTCGACCAGCCCTCGGCGGCGAACCGCTGGGCGATGCCGCCCCGCCAGCCGTGGGTGGCCGAGGAGTTGTCGATCACCACCACGTGCAGCCGGTCCAGCCCGTAGGCCCCGGCGAAGGCCACCGCCTCGGCGTTGGAGCCCTCGTCGAACTCCGCGTCGCCGACCAGCACCCACACCGCCGGGTCGGTCAGGCCCTGCGCCCGCAGCCCGAGCGCGGTGCCGACGGCCAGCGGGAGGCCGTGCCCGAGCGAGCCGGAGGCGATCTCCACGCCCGGCACCAGCGTGCGGTCCGGGTGGTGGCCGAGCGGCGAGTCGTAGCCCCCGAAGCTCGGCAGCACCGCCGGGTCGAGGAAGCCCTTGGCCGCCAGCACGGCGTAGTAGGCCATCGGGCCGTGGCCCTTGGAGAGCAGGAAGCGGTCGCGGTCCTGCGCCTCGGCGCTCTCCGGCGCCACCCGCAGGACCCGGTCGTAGAGCACCCAGAGCGCGTCCAGGGTGGAGGTGGCGGCGGGGCCGTGCTTCTCGGCGCCGGTCATCAGCGCCATCAGGGCGGGCAGGTCCTCGAAGCGGGTACCGGTCGGGTTCGTGGCGGTCGCGTTCGTCGTCATGACGACGATGGTGCAACTTAAAGCCGACTTGAGGTCAAGCGGCTACAGTGGGTGCCCATGACCGCCCACTCCGACGGCCCCCGCGCGCCCGGCCCGCACCACGGCGACCTGCTCACCATCGGCCAACTCGCCGACCGCAGCGGCCTCGCCGCCTCCGCGTTGCGCTACTACGAGAGCCTCGGCCTGATCCAGGCCACCCGCACCTCCGGCGGCCAGCGCCGCTACACCCGCGGCACGCTGCGCCGGATCGCCTTCATCCGCGCCGCCCAGCGGGTCGGCCTCTCGCTGGACGAGGCGAAGGTCGCCCTCGACCGCCTCCCCGAGCGCCCCGCGCCCAGCGGCACCGAGTGGGACAGGGTCGCCGCGTCCTGGCAGAGCCGGATCGACGAGCAGATCGCCGAACTGCGGCTGCTGAAGGCCAAGCTGACCGGCTGCATCGGCTGCGGCTGCCTCTCGCTGTCGCGCTGCGCCCTCTACAACGCCGCCGACCGCGCCGGCGAGGCCGGCCCCGGCGCCCGCTACCTGCTCACCCGCGACCCGGACAGCGGCCCCGAGCCCGTCCCGCCGGGCGTACGGACCTGCGGCACCCGCCGGGGAGAAGGCTGAGAAACCCTTTGCCTCCGGCCCGTCCGCCTGCCTAAGGTGCCGCCGTGCTGCCCCTGGTGCTGACGGACGAGGAGTGGGACGCGGTCGTCCCGGACGAAGCGGCGGTGCGCCCCGGCGCCGAGGCGCTGTGCGCCCGGCTGGGCCTCGGCGGCCTGCCGCTGGAGCGCTTCGCGGAGGGCTCCGTCCCGGTGTACGCGGTCGGCGGCGCGCTGGTGCTCAAGCTGTTCCCGGCCGCGAGCGCCCGGGACGCCGTGGTCGAGGAGCGCGTGCTCACCCGCCTGGACGGCGCGCTGCCGGTCCCCACCCCGACCGTCCACGCGGCCGGCGAGTACGTCAACGGCTGGCGCTACGTCCTGATGTCCCGGCTGCCAGGCCAGGGCCTGGCCCCGGCCTGGCCGCGCATCCCCGGCCCCGACCGCGAGCGGATCGCCCGCCGCTGCGGCGAGGCGCTCGCCGCCCTGCACGCCCTCGACCCCGGGCCGCTCGCCGGCTTCCTCGGGCCCGGCGACTGGCCGGCCTTCCTGGCGCGCCAGGCGGCGGGCGCGGTGGCCCGCCAGCGCGAGCGCGGGCTGGGCGCGGAGTGGCTGGAGCAGATCCCGGGCTTCCTCGCCGCCGCCCCGCTGCCCGCCGGCGCGGGGCCCGGCGCCGCACTGCCCGCCGCCTCACTGCCCGGCGCCTCACTGCCCGGCGCCTCCGAACGCGCGCTGCTGCACACCGAGTTCATGCGCGAGCACCTGCTCACCGACCCGGGCGACGGCTGGCGCCTCACCGGCCTGGTCGACTTCGAGCCCGCGATGCTCGGCGACCCGGCCTACGACCTGGTCGCCGTCGGCCTGTTCACCACCCGGGGCGACCGGCGGCTGCTCGGCGCCCTGCTGGACGCCTACGGCCGCGCCGCGGACCCGCGCCTGCTGATGGCGTACACCCTGCTCCACGTCCACAGCAACCTGCCCTGGTACCTGCGGGAGTTGAGGCCCTCGGCGCGGACGCTGGACGCCCTCGCCGAGGAGTGGTTCGCTGGAGCCTGACCTCAGGGGCGGGGGTCGGTGCGCAGCAGGCTGTAGCGGACGACGTCGCGCCACTCGCCGCCGCGGAAGGTCACCGCGCGCTGCACGCCCTCCCGGGTGAAGCCGAGCTTCTCCAGGACGCGCTGCTCGGCCAGGTTGCCCGCCTCGGTGTCCGCCTCCAACCGCATCACCGGCGTGTGCGCGAACAGGTAGTCCACCAGCAGCCGTTGGGCCCGAGTGCCGATCCCGCGCCCGCGCGCGTCCGGCACCAGCTGCACGCCGAGGCTCCAGTACGGCACGGCCGGCCGCATCCCGCCGCGGGTGGCGGCGACGAAGCCGCGGAAGGCGCCCCCGGCGAGGACCGAGAGCATCACCTGCTCGTCCCCGAGCAGCCCGTCCTCCGCCCACCGGCGACGGAACCGCTGCGGGTCCCGCCAGCCGTACCACTGGAACTCGCCGAGTGCCCGCGGGTCGTTCAGCATCTCCTCGACGCCGGTCAGATCGGCTTCGGTGATCGGGCGCAGGGTGACCGAATCTTCACTCATGCCCGCGCAAACGCACGAGCGGACGCGACGGTTCCTCACCCCGCGAGGGAGCGGGCGAGCCGGAATCCGACGTCGTCGATCCGCAGGGTCGGGTGGCTGCGGCGGCGCACGGAGGCGCGGCAGCTCCAGTGCTCGTCGAACCAGCCGCCGCCGCGCAGGACGCGGTAACCGCCGTACACCTCCGGGTCGTAGCGGTCCCAGCACCACTCCCACACGTTGCCCAGCAGGTCGTGCAGCCCGAAGGCGTTCGGGCGCAGTTCGCCCACCGGGTGCGGGCGCTCGCCCGAGGTGCCGCGGTACCAGGCGATCTCGTCCAGCGGGCCGTAGCGCGGGCCGTCCGTGCCGGCGCGGCAGGCGTGCTCCCACTCGGCCTCGGTGGGCAGCCGGTAGCCGTCGGCGCCGCGGTCCCAGGCGACCTCCTCGCCGTCCACCGCGTAGGCGGGCGCGAGGCCCTCGCGCCGGGAGAGCGCGTTGCAGTGGCGGACGGCGTCGAACCAGGAGACGCTGTGCGCGGGGCGGCGGTCACCGGCCGTTCCCTCGTACTCCTCGCGGGTCACCGGACAGCGCGCCAGCCGGTACGAGGGGACGTCGACGGCCCAACTGCGCTGGGTGCGGCGGTCGGAGAGGGTGACCCGGCCGGCCGGAACGGTGATCATCCGGCGATCCTACGCGCGCCCCGCCGTCCCGGCCCGGTCAGCCGGCCGGCAGCGTCACCGCGATGGCGGTGAGCGCCGCCCAGCCGACCAGCGCGATCCCGCCCGAGGTCCAGGCGATGACTGCCGCCGGACGGCCGAACTCCCGGCCCTTGGCGCGCTGGAACCCGGCGACCAGACCGGCGAGGGCGGTGACCGGCAGGGCGAGGAAGGCCAGGAAGAGCAGCCAGCCGTCCACGACCAGCGCGGCCATGATGCCGAACAGCGCCGTCGGCACGGACACCGCCGCCACCGCCATCCCGGCGGCCGCACAGGCGACCCGGAAGCGGTCCCGTCGGGCGAAGAACGGTGGAACGGCACAGGCGACGGCGCACGACAGCCCGAGCCCGTACAGGAACACGTCGGCCGCCCCGTGCACCTGCCGGATCGGGACGACGGGCAGCAGGAACGCCAGGAGCCCCGTTCCGGACAGCCACCGGGCACTCACCGGCACCGCGACCATGGTTCCCCCTGCGCGCCCCACGGATGTGAACGCATCCGGAATTGAACGCATTCGAATCCAGCACGCAGGGGGCACCTCACCGCGGCCGTCGCTCGGCCCCGACCGCCGCCGGCATCCGCCGCCGCACGGTGGCCGGGGCCTGGGGTGGCCGGTACGCCAACTCCGCTCCGGACCGCCGCCGTTCGGCGCCGAGGAGCCGGGCGGGGCGGTACGGGAGCACCACGGCGCCGAGGCCGCCGACGGCGCCGGGCCCGACGCGGGGCCGCCCCGGCTCGGTGGGTGGCTACTCCCAGCGCCAGCCGTTGTTGTCCCGGCAGGTCAGGACGTGGCCGTTGGCATCGCTGCCGGTGTCGCCGTGGGCGCTGTTGGGACAGGTGCGGCCGCGGACGATGCAGTTGCCCTTGGAGTCGGTGGTACAGGCTGACGCCTGGTGCTCGGTGGGCGCGGCGGGCTGCGGCGCCGGCGGGGCGTGCGTCGGAGCCGGGGCGGGCGGCGCGGCAGGGGCGGGAGCAGCCGGGGCGGCGGGCGCAGGGGCCGCCGGAGGGGCGCTCGGCGCCACGGGTTCGGCCGTCGCCGTCCCGGGCGCGCTCGCGGCGGGGGAAGCCGGAGCGGGGGCCGGCGGGGCGGGCGATGCGCTGCCCGGGCAGTCCTCCTCGTTCTTCACCACGGACAGCGTGACCGTCGTGTCCTTCGTCGAGGGCTCCCCGGCGGCCGGCTGCTGGGAGCACACCTTCCAGTGGCTCGGCATCAGAACCGACCGTGTGTGGGACTCGCCCGGGTGGACGTCCTGGAACGTCACGTTCTTGGCAGCCCGGGCGTTCGGCTGCTGAAGGGCGTCCTTGGCCTTGTCCCCGTGCATGCCGATCACACTCGGGATCGGCGCCGGCGTGGCGTCGGCCGTTTCGGCCGACGCCTTGCACCCGGCCACGAGGAGTGCGGCGGCCACGGCGGCGGCGAGGGCGGTGGTCCGCCTCCGACGGGAGGGGCGGGTCGGTCGGGCTTCGTGCGACGGAGCGGTCGTCGGCTGTATCACGGCAGGCAGACGTTCTTTCGAGTCGGCGGTGGGTGGGGTGAGCGGAGCGTCAAACGGGCAGAACCTTTCGAACCTACTCCACCGCGCCGGCGGAAACCTGGGAGTCCCGCCCGCGAATCCTTGATCGAAGCGTGACCTCGGCCCCCTCTCCGGAGCCCCTCCCCGCCCGGCGGAAGCGGCCCGTCCCGGCCTCCGGCGACTCCGGCGCCGCCCGCCCGCCCGGCCCCGAAGCCCCCGTCCGCACCGGGGCCACCGGGGCCCCGACAGCCCACCGCCCAAGGGCTTTCGCGCCGCCCGCGGCCGCCCTCCGCGCGGCCTACGCTCGGCCGCATGAACCGTACGATCCGCACCGCCGACGACGTCCTCGCCCTGCTCGACGGCTTCTTCCCTCCCGAGCGGGCCCGCTGGGACCGCCTCTACGCGGACCGGTCCGTCGAGCGCCCGTTCTTCGCGCCCGAGCCCGACGAGAACCTCGTCTCCTACCTGGACCGCGGCCTCCTGCGCCCCGGCCGGGCGCTCGACCTGGGCTGCGGGGTCGGCCGCAACGCGATCCACCTGGCGGCCGCCGGCTTCGAGGTGGATGCCGTGGACCTCTCCGCCACCGCGATCGCCCGGGCCGAGGAGCGCGCCCGCGAGGCGGGCACCGGCGCCGGCCTGCGCTTCCACCGGGCGAGCATCTTCGAGGCCGAACTCCCGCACCCGCGCTACGACCTGGTCTACGACTCCGGCTGCCTGCACCACCTCCCGCCGCACCGCCGGGTCGGCTACCTGGCGCTGCTCGACCGGGTCCTCGCCCCCGGCGGGCACTTCGCCGTCACCGCCTTCGCGGCCGGGGCGATGGGCTCCGAGCGGCCCGACGAGGAGCTCTACCGGATCGGCTCGCTGGAGGGCGGCCTCGCCTACTCGCCGGACGAACTGCGCTCGCTGTTCCGCGACTTCACCCCGTTGGAGATCCGGCCGATGGCGGCCCAGGCCCCCGGCTCCGGGACCTTCGGCCTGCCCTTCCTCCTCACGGCGGTCTTCCGGAAGGCTCCCAACCTCTGACCGGCCTCTCATCCGGTTCCCCTACCCTGCGGCGCCATGGCCGTCTCCCTGCTCAACGGCTGGATCCCGTGGACGGTTCAGGCCGCGGCCCTCACGCTGGAGATGATCGGCGGCGAGTTCGCCGCGCACGACCCGCCGCCGGTGCTCGCCCAGCGCCCCCGCCGCCAGGGCGTGTCCGGCTGCGTCGCCCAGGGCGACGAGGAGCGCGGCCGGATCGACTCCGCCCGGCCCTGGAGGCGGCGGCCCGCAGGGCCGGCATCCGCACCGTGGAGGTCGTCGGCTCCGGTCGGCGCACCTGGCAGACCGGCGCCGCGTCCTTCGCCCAGGCCCTGCCCTGGCTCGCCCAGCAGCTCGGCGTCCCGGGCGCCCGGGGGTAGCCGTACGGCGCCGGGCGCAGCCGCACCCCCCGACCCCGCGGGTACGCCCCGGGGCGCGGCCGCGCGCACCCGCCGCCACCTGCCCGGATGCGCCGCCACGGCCCGCTCCCGGAACCGGCCGCACGCTCCGGGCCCCGCACACCGTGCCCGCCGCACCGTCCCGGTCCACCCGGAAGGCACGTCCCATCCGCCCCGGAAGGCCCCATCTGCCCCAAAGGGAATCCGGGCCTCCGGCCGGAACCCGGCTTTGCGAGCAGCCGTTCGGTGGCATAGGTTTCGACCGCCGCCGGTGCGCCGTCGCGGCCCTGACCACCCCTCATGTCTGCGACGGGCGGCGGGCCGGGGGTCCGGCGGCCGTACGCACAGGGGGAGGCCCGCCATGCCGAGTGCCCACGACCACGTGTCGGGCGGGCGGCGAGGACGGACGGCCGGCGCCGCGCACCAGCGGCCCGCGGCCGGCGCGCCGCCGACCCCGTTCACCGCCACCGGACACCCGAGGAACCGTCAGTTGCGCACCACCAGAGTCGTCACCGCCACCGCCGCAGCCCTCGTCTGCCTGGGCGCGCTCAGCGCCTGCGGCCCGGACAACACCCAGGGCGTCGGCCCGGCCGCCGCCCCCGGGGCCACCACGCCCGCCGTCGACCCCAAGAAGCCCGGCGGCGGCGACAAGGGCATCCCGGACAAGGCCTGGATGGACACCAAGAGCATCCCGATGGACGAGAGTTACCACTACACGCCGCTGTCGGCGAACGCCAAGCCGCTCTCCGGCCCGGTCCAGTTCAAGGGCCTGGAGCTGTGCCGCGCCGCGGTCGCCAAGGAGGACGAGCCGCTGTTCACCGGCGCCGCCGCCGCGAGGTCCGAGGTGGGCTTCGGCGGGGACCGCTGGACGGCCCAGCAGACCCTGCTGTTCCACGGCGACCCGACCCACAGCAGCGGCGCCAGGCAGTCCGCCAACCTGGCCCAGGCCCGGCTGACGGAGGCGCTCAAGTCCTGCGCCAGGACCGCCCCCGGTGCCACGGTCAAGGTCGACAGCGCCCCGGACGCGCCCTACTTCGCGGCCGTGCTGACGGTCCCGCAGGCCGACGGCGGCGCCGTCACCCTGCACGAGTACGTGGTCGGCGAGGGCGGCGCGGTCAGCGAGCTGTCCGTCTGGGCCACCACCAAGGCCGGCGCCCAGCCCAAGGACGCCTGGAAGGCCCCCGAGGACAAGTACGTCGGCACCGGCATGACGGCGCCGATGTGCGAGGCGCTGCCCGGCTGCGACGGGCACTGACGGCCCCGGCACCGGCCCGCGCAGGCGGGCACCAGCGGGCCGCCGACCGGCCGGACGGGCCGGACGGCGGCCGCTTCAGCGCCGGGGGGCTGTCACAGCCCCAGGACGGCGAGCGCGGTGGTCCAGTCGCCCGCGATCGCGCGGCGCGCGTCGTCGAGACCGACCCGGCCGTTGCACACAGCGTTCTTGAGCTTGGTCTCGACGGAGTCCTTGCTCTGCGCCGGCTGGTTGCCGTAGCGCGGCTCCGGCCACAGGTTGGCCGGGTCGCGCGGGGCACCGCCGAGCTCCAGCGGGACGAGGTGGTCCTCCTCGTAGTCCGCCGTGTTGGTGTCCGCGTAACCGTAGGCGGCGATCTGCTGGACCTTCAGCGGGGTGGTGTAGCTCGTCGGCGGGCGGACGGTGGCGGTCCAGCCGGAGACGCAGATGGTCTGCCCGATCGTCGCCTGGGTGACGCTCGGGTTGTACGCGCCGGGGGTGCAGCCCGGGTCGGGCAGCGGCAGGTACGCCTGCGAACAGCTCGCCGCGAGGGCGTGCGGCCGCGCGGCGCTGCCGTGGGCCGGGGCGGCGGCCTGCGCGGTGCCGGCGGCGAGCCCGGCGGCGGCGAGGGCGGCCGCCGAGGCGACGACGGTGAGGCGGTGACGGAGCATCATGGGGAAGCACTCCTGGTCCGGCCCGGCCCCGTGCCGGGCGACAGTGTTCATGACAGCACCGTCCGCCCGACCGCCGTCAGACCCGGGACGTGAACGCCTGGTGACCGCCTCTCCACAACCGCCGCCGCACCGGAGCGCTCAGCCGCCCCGCCCCGCCCAGCCCCGGCCGGCCGCCCCCCGCCCCGTCCGCTCAGCCCCGGCGGACCGCCAGCTCGACCTCCCGGCCGCCGGGGCCGCCGGGCACCGACAGCACCACCCCGGTGGGCTCGAAGCCGGCCTTGCGGTACATCGCCTCGGCCCGGGCGTTGTCCTCGTGGACGAACAGCCGCACCCGCTCGACCCTGGGCTCGGTGAGCGACCACGCCCAGTCCCGGACGGTCCGGATCAGTTCGAGCGCCAGCCCGGTTCCCCGCGCCTCCGGCCGGACGTAGACCCCGACCACGTGCGCCTGGTCGACCTCGACGACGTCGCCCTCCAGGGCGCCGTCCCCGCCGGCCCGCTCGACCAGCGCGGTCATCGAGCCGAGCCAGCGGCCGTCCGCGGCCTCGGCGATGAACTGCGCCACGTGCGGGGCCGTCGCCGCCGTGGTCGTGCGGTCCTGCCAGAACTCGTCGGGCCTGGCGGCGGCCTGCTCGTGGGTCTCCAGGAACGCGATGGCCGCGACCGGGTCCTGCAGCGCGTCCAGGCGGATGTCCCTGAGCGGCTGCCACTCCTCGGCCCGCACCCGTCTGATGGTGATGTCCGTGCTCATCGCTTGATCATTCCATCCGCACCGGCGGGCCCCGCAAGCGAATTCCGGCCGCCCCCCGCGGCGCCCTCCCCCCGGGACTCCTCCAGCAGCCGCGCCAGCAGCGCCGCCGGCCCCTCCGGCAGGCTGCCGTGGACGAGTTCGGTGCGGTGCACCAGCCGGGGCGTGGCGATCGGCGCCCGCGCGACCCCGGGGGCCGCCGCGAGCACCGGCTCGGGCAGCAGGGTGAGCCCGTGCCCGGTCGCCACCAGGGCGAGCAGCCCGTGCAGGTCGGTGCCCCGGTAGCGGGTGGCGGGCCGGAAGCCGTCCACGCCCGCGGCGGCGCGCAGCCGGGCGGCGGTCGGGGCGAGGTCGGGGGCGTCCAGCCAGCGGGCGGCGCAGAGGTCGGCGAGTTCGAGGCCGCCGCGGCCGGCCAGCGGGTGGCCGAGCGGCAGCCCGACGGCGACGGGCAGCTCGGCCACCGCCACGGTGCGCAGCGGGCCGACCTCGGACAGCGGCAGCGGGTCGCTGGGCGCGGCCAGGCCGTCGATCAGGGCGAGGTCGACCTCGCCGGTGGCGACCTTGGCGGGGAGCACGTCCTGGGCGAGGACGCGGACCTCCGGCCGCACTGCCGGATAGGCCCGGCGCACCTCGCCGAGCGCGCGCCCCAGGGCCGCCCCGACCGCCAGCGGGGTGGCTCCGAGCAGCAGCCGAGCGCTCGGGGCGCCCACCAGGCGCGCGACGTCGGCGCGCGCCGCCGCCAGCCGGACCAGCAGCGGTGCGGCGTGCTCCAGCAGCCGCCGCCCCGCCGCCGTCGGCCCGACCGGCCGGCGGAGCAGCAGCGCGGTCCCGAGGTCGGCCTCCAGCGCGGCGATCTGCTGGGAGACTGCGGACTGGGTGTAGCCGAGCTCCCGCGCCGCCTCCGAGAAGGAGGCGAGGCGGGCGACGGTCACGAAGGTGCGCAGTTGCTGCGGGTCCACGGCGGTCATCAACCGATCTGATCGGAGCTTAAGGAATCATCGTTGGCGCTGATCTCGGGCCGGGGGCCAGGATAGCCGCATGACCTCTCTGACCCCGCGGGTCGCCCTGGTCGGCGACCGCTCCCCCGCCGTCCGCTCGCACGCCCGCGTCCCCGGCCTGCTGGAGGCCCTCGCCGAGCACGACCACCTCGTCCTGGACGCCTACTGGATCCCGACCGGGGACGCCGCCGAGCCCGGCGCCCTGGACGGCTTCGACGCGCTCTGGCTGCTGCCCGGCAGCCCGTACCGCCACGAGGCGGGCGCGCTGGCCGCCGTCCGCACCGCCCGCGAGCGCGGCATCCCCTTCCTCGGCACCTGCGCCGGGTTCCAGCACGCGGTGCTGGAGTACGCCCGGAACGTCTGCGGCCTGGCCGGGGCCGTCCACGGCGAGGACCACCCGGACGCTCCGGAGCAGGTGATCGCCCCGCTGTCGTGCTCGCTGGTCGGCCACGAGGGGGCGGTCACCGTCACCCCGGGGAGCCTCGCCGAGCGCGTCCTCGGCACCACCCGCACGCTGGAGCGCTACCACTGCGCGTACGGCCTCAACGGCGCCTACCTGGAGAGGCTGTCCGCGCACGGCCTGCGGTTCAGCGGGGTGGACGGCTCGGGCGAGGCGCGCATCCTGGAGCTGCCCGGCCACCCGTTCTTCCTGGCCTCGCTGTTCCAGCCCGAGCTGTCCGGCGACGGCACCCGGGCGCACCCGATGATCCGGGCCCTGGCCGGCGCCGCCGTGGCGCACGCGGACGCGGGCGCCCCGGCCGCGACGGCCTGAGCCCGCCTCACAGCGGCAGCGAGCGCAGCCGCACCGGCCCCTCCGGCCACCCGGCCCCGGGGACGAGCGGCGTCCACAGGGTGCGCAGCGGCATCTGCGCCAGCCGCCCTTCCGGCTGTTCCACCGTCACCCCCTCGACCACCTCCCGGAACCCGAGCCCCCGGTAGAACGCGGCCAGCTGCGGGCGGCAGAACAGCAGCGCATGGCGGTGGCCGAGCGTACGCGCATGGTCGAGGGCGGCCCGGACGACGACCGTCGCGAGGCCGCCGCGGCGCCGGTCGGGCGCGACGCCGACCCCGCCGACGCCGACCACGGCCAGGTCGGTGCCGCCCACGGTGAGCGGCACGGCGGCCACCAGCCCGGCGTGGGCGACGAGCCGGCCGTCGGCGGCCCGGACACCGAAGTGGATCTCCTTGGGCCGGAAGGCCAGCCCGGTGTAGGCGACGCCGTACGGGTCGGCCCCGGGGCCGAGGATCTCCTGCTGCTCGGCGCGGCCGTACTGCGGGAGCCGTTCGACCACCGGCGCCCCGGCGGGGTGCGGCTGGGCGGAAGGCGGTTCCACGAGCGGCGGCGCGGGCGAGAAACGATCATCCATTCCGCCATGCTCCCCTCCGGTCGAGGCCTTTCACCAGTCGTTTCCCGGCCACCCGGTCGCACGGACCGCCCCGGCGCCGCACCGGCGTGGAAGCCCGCCTGGCTCACGCCGCCGACGGCGGGGCGGCCGACGACGGGCCGACCGCCGCCGGCCTCGTAGCGCCGCTGCGCCCGCCGCGTCGCGCCCTCGCGCCGACCACCCGGGCTTCGGACCGGCTTCCGCACCGCGGACCAACGCCACCCTGACCACCCACGGCGCACCACCCCTGGCCCAGCTCCGCCGACACCCGGCCGTGGTGGCGGTCACCACGCTCCCCGAGCGGCGGCTCCCGCCCGCCCGCCCGCGTCGCGCCCTCGCGCCGACCACCCCGACGCTGCTCGTCCCGGTCCCGCTCGCCGCCGACGACCCAGGCTTCGGACCGGCTTCCGCACCGCGGACCAACGCCACCCTGACCACCCACGGCGCACCACCCCTGGCCCGGCTCCGCCGACACCCGGCCGTGGTGGCGGTCACCACACTGCCGAGCGGCGGCTCCCGCCCGCCGTGGCGGCGCCAGCCGAACTGCGGCTGCTCGCCCCGGTCACCTTCGGGACGTCACCGCCCCGTCCGGGCCCGCCGACCCGGTCGAGGACCCGCTGCTCTTCGGCTCCCTGCCGCTCGCCCTCGGGCTGACCACCCACCAGCGTCCCCGTACGGTCAGCGGACTGGCCGAGTGCCAGCGGCTGCCGGAGGCCGCCCGCCGGCCCGCCGTTCCGCCGGGAAGCGCGCGGCGGCCACCGAACCCGCCCGTCCCGCCCGGGAGATGCCCGAGGCGGCGTCCCACCGGGCCACGCTGACCACCCCGCACCCGGCCGCCGGACAGGCCGCCCGGGCGGCATCCGGCCGCCGTCCCGGAGACGCTCGGCCTGATCCCCCCTCGGCCCCCAGGCACTCACCGAACTGCGCGGCTTGCCGGGCGCGTGTCGCCCCCGCCGACCGGGCGCCCTGGCCGTGCGGGCGGCCGTCCAGTACGCGGCCTACCGCGATCCGTCCAGGCGGCGCCGAGCAACACCCACACGCACTCACGCCCCCACCGCCGAGGCGGCCGTCACGGTCGGGGTCGCACCGGACGGGCTGTGCCCGGCGGTGGTCAACTCCCCCGCCGGAGACGGAGACGGAGCGGGCGGCGGGTACGGGAACACCCAGCCGCAGGCGGACCGGTTCGGCGCCCGGAGCCGTCCTCCGGCCGCCCGTCCTGCGCGGCCTGCGCACCCGGGCCAGGGACCTCGACCGCGCCCAGGCCCGGACCTCAGGCCGCCGCGCGCCGAGCCAGCTCCGGCCAGAGCGCGCCCACCCGCGCCTCCAACTCCGCCAGAACGCCGCCGACGACGACCACCACATCCACGACCACCAGCCGATCCCCACAGGAGACCTACGCAGCCTGCGCACCCGGGCCAGGGACCTCGGCCGCGCCCGGGCCCGGGCCTCAGGCCGCCGCGCGCCGGGCCAGCTCCGGCCAGAGCGCGCCCACCCGCGCCTCCAACTCCGCCAGGCCACCGCCGTTGTCGACCACCACGTCCGCGATCGCCAGCCGGTCCCCGCGGGAGGCCTGCGCGGCCATCCGGGCCCTGGCCTCCTCCTCGGACATCCCGCGCAGCCGCACCAGCCGCTCCACCCGCACCTCGTCGGCCGCGTCCACCACCACGACCAGGTCGTACAGCGGCGCCAGCCCGTTCTCGGCCAGCAGCGGCACGTCGTGCACCACGACGGCGTCCGGCGCGGCGGCCGCCTCCAGCTCCGCGGAGCGGGCCCGCACCAGCGGGTGGACGATCGCGTTCAGGGCCTTGAGCCGCTCCGGGTCGGCGAACACCACCGCCCCGAGCGCCGGGCGGTCCAGCGTGCCGTCCTCCCGCAGCACCTGCGGCCCGAACTCGGCGACCACGGCCGCCAGGCCGTCCGTCCCGGGGGCGACCACCTCGCGGGCGATCACGTCGGAGTCCACGATCACCGCGCCGCGCGCGGCGAGCAGCCGGGACACCTCGCTCTTGCCCGCGCCGATGCCGCCCGTCAGTCCGATCTTCAGCATGGCGTCAGGCTACCGGCGCGGCCCCGGGGCCGTCAGCACGGGACAGCCGGGGCCCCGGGCCGCAGGCCTCGGCCCCGGCCACCCCGCCTCAGCCCAGCTCCAGGCTCTCGCCCTCCGCCAGCACCGTCAGCTCCGCGCCCGTCCCCGGCCCCTCGGGCCCGACCAGCCGGGTCTGCACGGCGAACCCGATCGGGCTGAGCACCGCCTCGTGCACCGGCACCGCCCGGCGCGGCCCGGCCTCCCGGACGTAGTCGACCACCTCGGAGGCCTTGCTCCAGGGCGCCGCGAGCGGCAGCAGCAGGGTGTCCACGGCGTGCGGCGGCACGGTGAAGGCGTCGCCGGGGTGGAACAGCCGGCCGTCCAGCAGGAAGCCGGTGTTCCGCACCCGCGGGATGTCCCGGTGGATCTCCGCGTGCCACTCGCCGTGCACCGAGACGCCGAGCCCGCCGATCTCGAAGGCGTCGCCCTCGCCGACCACCGCGACCCGCTGCGCCACGCCGTCCAGCTGCGCGGCCACGTCGCGGTTGGTCCACACCCGCAGGGCCGGGTCGGCCGCGAGCGCGGCGCGCAGCCGGGACTCCTCGAAGTGGTCCATGTGCTCGTGGGTGATCAGCACGGCGTCCGCCCCGGCCAGGGCGGCGGGGTCGGTGAAGCTTCCGGGGTCGAGGACGACCGTGGTGCCGCCGTGCTCGACGCGTACGCAGGCGTGTCCGAACTTGGTGATCCGCATGGGCCGAACCCTACAGCAAAGCTGTACAGCAAGGCTGCATACATCCCGGATAGACTCCTCCCATGACCAGCGACACCCCGACCCCGGACGCGCCGCGCCCGGACGCCCCTCATCCGCAGACCCCGCACCCGGACGCCCCGCACCCGCAGACCCCGCGCCCGGACACCCTGGAACTCGCCGCCGACCTGCGCGCCGCCCTCGGCAGCCTGGTCCGCTCCCTGCGCACCGGCGACGAGCTGCCGCAGAACCAGGCCGCCGTCCTCGGCCTGCTGGTCCGGGACGGGCGCACCTGCACCGTCGCCGAGCTCGCCGCGCTCCAGCGGGTCCGCCACCAGTCGATGGCCCGCACCGTCGCCCTGATGACCGCGGCCGGGCTCGTCGCCCAGCAGCCCCACCCCACCGACGGCCGCAAGCTGCTGATCACCGCCACCGAGGCCGGCCGCACCGCCCTGCTCGACCAGCGCGCCCGCCGCGAGCACCGGATCGCCACCGCCATCGAGGCCCGCCTCGGCCCCGCCGAACAGGACCGGCTGCGCGCGGCCGTCGAGCTGCTCCGCCGCCTGCACTGACCGCGCGAGCGCCCGGACGGCCTGCCGCCGGGCAGGAGCCTGCTAGACCGCCCCGACCAGCGGCTCGGCCGGCCGCGGCGCCGGGACGGCCACCGGCGCGATCTCCGGCAGCTCGACGTGCTCGCTCAGCCCGAACCGCCGGTGCAGCCGCCGCAGCGGGGCGGGCGCCCACCAGTTGAACTCGCCGAACAGGCTCATCGCGGCGGGCACCAGCAGGCAGCGCACCAGGGTGGCGTCCACCGCCACGGCCACGGCCAGCGCGATGCCCATCTGCTTGACCATCAGCATGTCCCCCAGCGCGAAACCGGCGAAGACGATCACCATCAGCAACGCCGCCGAGGTGATGATCCGACCGCTGCGCTGCACGCCCAGCTCCACCGCCCGGACGCAGTCGTGCCCGCGCAGGGTCAGCTCCCTGATCCGGGAGAGCAGGAACACCTCGTAGTCCATCGAGAGCCCGAAGGCGAAGGCGAAGACCAGCACCGGGATGAAGGTCTCCAGCCCGCCGGTCGGGCTGAAGCCGAGCAGCCCGCTGAACCAGCCGTCCTGGAACACCAGGGTCAGCGCGCCGAGCGAGGCGCCCAGCGAGAGCAGGTTCATCAGCAGCGCCTTGACCGGCATCACCACCGAGCCGGTCATCAGGAAGAGCAGCACCAGCGTGCCGGCCGCGACCAGGCCCAGCGCCCACGGCCCGCGGGAGAGCAGTTCGTCCTGGAAGTCCACCACCGAGGCCGCGCCGCCGGTGACGTAGGTGGTCAGGCCGCCGCGGTCGGCCCGCAGCTCCTCCACCACCGTCCGGGCCTGCCCGCCCTGCGGGTCCCCGTGCACCAGCACGTCGATCGTGGAGACCTCGCCGCCCACCGGCGACACGGCCCGCACCCCGCTCACCCCGGGCAGCCTGGCGACCACCTCGTCCGCGTACGCCTGCGCCACCGGCGCCCCGCCCTCGACCACCACCGTGACCGGCGCGGCCGAGGCCTGCGGGAAGCGCTGGTCGATCGTCTCGGCGACCTGCCGTCCGGCCGAGGAGGCGGGCAGCACCGCGGCGCCGGAGCTGCGCATCTCGGCGTGCAGGAACGGTGCCCCGGCCGCCAGCAGCAGGGCCACCGAGGCGAGCGTGACGGCGACCGCCCGCTTGCGCACCCGGCGCACCGTCCGGCTGAAGAACCCCTCGTCCGCCACGGGCGCGGCGGGCGCCTTGATCCGCGCGCCGGCGAAGCCGAGCAGTGCGGGGACCAGGGTCAGCGCGGCGGCGACGGCGATCACCACCACGCTCACCCCGGCGGCGGCCACCGCGCCGAGCACCGGGCTGGTGAAGACGAACAGGCCGCAGAGCGCGACGGCGACGGTCAGCCCGGAGAAGGCCACGGTGCGCCCGGCGGTCGCCGCGGTCCGTTCGACGGCGGCGGCCAGGCCCGCGCCGTGGCCGCGTTCCTCGCGGAAACGATTCACCATGAGCAGCGCGTAGTCGATCGAGAGGCCGAGCCCCAGCACCGTGGCGATCGGCAGCACGCTGGTGTCGATGTCCATGATCCGGCTGAAACCGAACATGGCCAGCAGCGCGCCGCCCACCGAGGCGACCGCCCCGATCGCCGGCAGCGAGGCCGCCGCCAGCCCGCCGAAGACCAGCACCATGACGATCAGGGTGAGCGGCAGCGTCACCAGCTCGCCGAACCGGGTGTCCCGCTCGGTCTGCTTCTTGACCTCCTGCTGGAGCACCAGGTCCCCGCCGACCGTGACGCGGGCGCCGCCCGCCCCGTCCAGCGCGGCGAGCCGCTGGGTGACGGCCCCGGTCTGGGCGCCGCTCGCGGTGTCGGCCATCCGTACGGTGACCAGGCCCGCCGTCCCGTCGGCGGAGCGCAGCGCGGCCGACGCCGGGCCGGTCCCGTACGCGTCGAGGGCGGAGGAGACGCCGGGCAGGGCGGCGATCTCGGCGGTGGCCCGCTCGACGGCGGCCCGCACCTGCGGATCGTCCACCGGCCGGCCGTCCACCACGGCGGTGACGGTGCCCTTGGCCGGGTCGGCGGCGGCGACCACCGCGCTGCCCCGGTCGGCCTCGGCGCTGGCCGACGTGGCCCCGGCCACCGACCCCTCGAAGACCCGGCCCCCGATCAGGACGCCGACCACCAGGACGACGGCCCACAGGCCGAGCACCCAGCGGCGGTGGCGGAAGCAGAACCGGCCGAGGGCGGCGAGCCGGCCGCCGACCACGGCGGCGGGGACGGCGGAGGAGGGGTTGCGCATGAGGAGCCTTTCGGGCAGCTCCCCTCAATCTAGGGGCAACCCGAACTCCGGCCTATAGACGGGCAATGAGCCTCATCTCACACTTTCCTTCACATAAAACACACATAAGTCGGAGCGGTATAAGTCAGGGCGGAAAACCAATTCCGGGGCGAAATACGGCGGACCCACCCCGGCGGAGAACGGCGCCCGATGCCCCACGGACGGAAGACGGACCCCGGCGGAAAAACGAAACGGGCCCCACCCGGAGATCCGGGTGGGGCCCGCCGTTCGGCTATCGGCTAGCGGGAGGCGAGAGCGTCAGCTCTGGCCGCCGGCCAGCTTCTCGCGCAGGGCGGCCAGGGCCTCGTCGGAGGCCAGGGCGCCCGAGCCCTCGTCGCTGCTGGACGAGTAGGAACCACCGGCGGCAGCGGCGACGGCGTCGCCACCCTCCTCGGCAGCCTGGGCGTCGGCCTCGCGGCTCTTGATGACCTGGGCCTGGTGCTGCTCGAAGCGGGCCTGCGCCTCGGCGTACTGGCGCTCCCACTCCTCGCGCTGCTTCTCGAAGCCGGGCAGCCAGTCGTTCGCCTCGGGGTCGAAGCCCTCCGGGTAGATGTAGTTGCCCTGGTCGTCGTACGAGGCGGCCATGCCGTACAGGGTCGGGTCGAACTCGACCTCGGCCGGGTTGGCACCCAGGGCCTCGTTGGCCTGCTTCAGCGACAGGCTGATGCGGCGACGCTCGAGGTCGATGTCGATGACCTTGACGAAGATCTCGTCGCCGACCTGGACGACCTGCTCCGGGATCTCGACGTGGCGCTCGGCCAGCTCGGAGATGTGGACCAGACCCTCGATGCCCTCGTCCACGCGGACGAACGCACCGAACGGAACCAGCTTGGTGACCTTACCCGGAACGACCTGGCCGATCTGGTGGGTACGGGCGAACTGCTGCCACGGGTCCTCCTGGGTCGCCTTCAGCGACAGGGAGACGCGCTCGCGGTCCATGTCCACGTCGAGAACCTCGACGGTGACCTCCTGGCCGACCTCGACGACCTCGGACGGGTGGTCGATGTGCTTCCAGGACAGCTCGGAGACGTGCACCAGGCCGTCGACGCCACCCAGGTCCACGAAGGCACCGAAGTTGACGATCGAGGAGACGACGCCGGAGCGCACCTGGCCCTTCTGCAGGGTGGTGAGGAAGGTCTGGCGGACCTCGCTCTGGGTCTGCTCCAGCCAGGCACGGCGGGACAGGACCACGTTGTTGCGGTTCTTGTCCAGCTCGATGATCTTGGCCTCGAGCTCCTTGCCCACGTAGGGCTGGAGGTCGCGGACGCGACGCATCTCGACCAGCGAGGCGGGGAGGAAGCCGCGGAGGCCGATGTCGAGGATGAGACCACCCTTGACGACCTCGATGACGGTACCGGTGACGATGCCGTCCTCTTCCTTGATCTTCTCGATCGTGCCCCAGGCACGCTCGTACTGAGCGCGCTTCTTGGACAGGATGAGACGACCCTCCTTGTCCTCCTTCTGGAGAACCAGGGCCTCGA
Organism: Kitasatospora sp. NPDC018619; assembly: GCF_044391605.1. NCBI lineage: Bacteria > Bacillati > Actinomycetota > Actinomycetes > Kitasatosporales > Streptomycetaceae > Kitasatospora > Kitasatospora sp. NPDC018619. The sequence goes on along the minus strand of NZ_JBISAI010000008.1, from coordinate 267,547 downwards.
TGTTGTCACCCACGGCGACGACCTCGTGCGGGTCAACGTCGTGCTTGATCGAGAGCTCGCGGGACGGGATGACGCCCTCGGTCTTGTAACCGATGTCGAGGAGGACCTCGTCACGGTCGACCTTCACGATGACGCCCTCGACGATGTCGCCATCGTTGAAGTACTTGATGGTCTCGTCGATGGCGGCGAGGAAGGCCTCCGCGTCGCCGATGTCGTTGACCGCGACCTGCGGGGTGGTGCTGAGGGAGGAGTCGGTGGGGCTCGTCATTAGGAAAAGGGCTCCGGTACGGACATGAAAGTCGTAGGTAATGCCACGCGGAGGGCCCGTATCGCTCCCACCGAAAGCCGGACAGCCAAGAACACGGCGCACCAGTGGTCTCCCGTCACCCGGGAACCGGTGTCCGTCTTGCGACCGTGGGGTCTTCGACAGATGCGAGCGCGACCTGCTCCGTCCGAGGCGCGCAGGCCCGCAGCGCAACTTGTAGCATACGGGGACGGCCAGGCACGGTCAATGCCGAAGGACGGCAAGACGGTGGAGCCCGGTACGGATCAGGCCATATCCTCCGATTGCGCGCCTCGCGGCGGCGCCCGCAGGGGCCCTGTCCCCGGATGCCACCGCCAGGACCCGGACCCTTACGGGCCGGTTCTCGGCAGCGACGCTTCCGCACTCCATACCCTACGCGATGGGCATTGTCACCGTGGCCACCACCCCCCAGGCAGACCTGCACGATCTTGACACCTCCGCCACCGGGGCCGCGGCGGCCGAGGAGGAGGACGGCGACGACGCGCTCCGCAGGGAGGCCGGCACCGGGGAGAGCAGCCGGGCCAGCCGGCACTGGTGGGACCGCAACGCCGACGAGTACCAGGACGAGCACGGCGAGTTCCTCGGCGACGACCGCTTCACCTGGTGCCCCGAGGGGCTGGACGAGGCCGACGCCCGCCTGCTCGGCGACGTGGCCGGCCGGGACGTGCTGGAGATCGGCGCCGGCGCCGCCCAGTGCTCCCGCTGGCTGGCCGCGCAGGGCGCCCGGCCCGTCGCCCTGGACATCTCCTACCGCCAGCTCCAGCACTCCCGCCGGATCGACCTCGGCCGCGGCACCGCGCCCGTCGCCGTCGTCCAGGCCGACGCCGCCGTGCTGCCCTTCGCCGACGCCTCCTTCGACCTCGCCTGCTCCGCGTACGGCGCCGTCCCGTTCAGCGCCGACACCGCCGCCCTGATGCGCGAGGTGCACCGGGTGCTGCGGCCCGGCGGGCGCTGGGTGTTCTCGGTGACCCACCCGATCCGCTGGGCCTTCCCCGACGAGCCCGGCGTCGAGGGCCTCACCGCGGTGTCCTCCTACTTCGACCGCACCCCGTACGTCGAGCAGGACGAGCAGGGGCGCGCGACCTACGTCGAGCACCACCGCACCCTCGGCGACCGGGTTCGCGAACTCGTCGCCGCCGGCTTCCGGCTGGTGGACCTGGTCGAGCCCGAGTGGCCGGCCGGCCTGGAGCAGGAGTGGGGCGGCTGGTCCCCGCTGCGCGGACGGCTGATCCCCGGCACGGCGATCTTCGTCACCGAGCGGGGCTGATCCTCCCGATGAACCCGGCCTGGCGCGACCTGCCCGTCCGCACCGCCCTGCCCGCCCTCCACGAGGCGCTCGACGGGCCCGGCACCGCCGTCCTCGCCGCGCCGCCCGGCACCGGCAAGACGACGCTGGTACCGCTGGCCCTGGCCGGGCTGCTGGACTCCAGGGGCCCGGTGCGGCGGGTGCTGGTCGCCGAGCCGCGCCGGCTCGCCGTCCGGGCGGCCGCCCGGCGGATGGCCTGGCTGCTCGGCTCGTCCGTGGGCCGCGAGGTCGGGTACACCGTGCGCGGGGAGCGCCGCGTCGGGCCTGCGACCGTCGTCGAGGTGGTCACCACCGGCGTGCTGCTGCAACGGCTCCAGCGCGACCAGGAACTGCCCGGCGTGGACGTGGTGGTGCTGGACGAGTGCCACGAACGGCACCTGGACGCCGACACCGCGCTCGCCTTCCTCCTCGACGTCCGGGCGGCACTGCGGCCCGAGCTCCGGCTGGTCTGCGCCTCGGCCACCTCCGACACCGAGGCCTGGGCCGAACTGCTCGGCGGCGCACCGGTGGTCGAGGCGCACGGGGTGTCCCACCCGGTGGAGACGGTCTGGGCGCCGCCGCCGCGCGCCGTCCGGCCCGCGCACGGCACCCGGGTCGACGCCGCCCTGCTCGACCACGTCGCGTCGGTGGTGCGGCGGGCGCTGAGCGAGCGGGAGGGGGACGTGCTCTGCTTCCTGCCCGGCGTCGGCGAGATCGCCCGGGTCGCCGGGGCGCTGGACGGCGTCGCGGCCGAGGTGCTGCAACTCCACGGCCGCGCCCCGCAGGCCGTCCAGGACGCCGCCCTCTCGCCCGGCGAGGGCCGCCGGGTCGTCCTGGCCACCGCCGTCGCCGAGTCCTCGCTCACCGTGCCGGGCGTACGGGTCGTGGTGGACGCCGGGCTCGCCCGCGAGCCGCGCACCGACCACGCCCGCGGGCTCGCCGGGCTGGTCACCGTACGGGCGTCGCTCGCGGCCGCCCGCCAACGGGCCGGGCGAGCCGGACGCGAGGCTCCCGGCACCGTCTACCGCTGCTGGAACGAGGCCGAGGACGCCCTCGCCGCCCGCTTCCCCACAGCGGAGATCGCGCTCGCCGACCTCACCGCCTTCGCCCTCCAGGCCGCCTGCTGGGGCGACCCGGACGCCACCGGCCTCGCCCTGCCCGACGCCCCGCCCGCCGGGGCGATGGCCGCCGCCCGGCAGACCCTGCTCGCCCTCGGCGCCGTCTCCTCGGACGGACGGGCCACGGCGCGGGGCGTCCGCCTCGCCCGTACGGGGCTGCACCCCCGGCTGGGGCGTGCGCTGGTCGACGGCGCGGCGGCGGTCGGTGCGCGGCGGGCCGCCGAGGTCGTCGCGCTGCTGTCCGAGGAGCCGCCACGGGCGCTCGGCGACGACCTCGGCGCGGTGTGGCGGACGGTTCGGTCCTCGCGCGACCCCTACGCGGGGCGCTGGCGCGACGAAGTCCGCCGGCTGCTGCGCGCCACCGCCGACGAACCCGCCACCGAACTGCCCGATGCCGTCGCCGCCGGGCTGGTCGTCGCCCTCGCCTTCCCCGAGCGGATCGCCCGCGCCCGCGTCGAGCGGCCCGCCCCGGGCGAGCGCAGCCCGTACCTGATGGCCAGCGGCACCGCCGCCGAACTCGCCCCCGGGACTGTTCTGGGCGCCCTGCCCTGGCTCGCCGTGGCGGTCGCCGACCGCCCGGCGGGCTCGCACTCCGCCCGTGTCCTGCACGCTGCGGCGCTGGACGAGGCCACCGCGCTGGCCGCCGGAGCTGCGCTGCTCACGGCGGGGGAGGAAGTCCACTGGGACACCCGGCGCGGGGAGGTCGTCTCCCGCCGGGTCGAATCCCTCGGCGCGATCGAACTCACCGAGAAGCCGCTCAATCGTCCTGATCCTCTGCTCGTCCGGGCGGCTCTCCTCGAAGGCCTCGCGCGCGAGGGCGTCAGCACGCTGCTCACGTTCCCGTCCAACCTGCGCGAGCGCCTGGCCTTCGTCCACGCCGCCATCGGCGATCCCTGGCCGGACGTCAGCGACGAGGCGCTGCTGGACCGCGCCGACGAGTGGCTGGAGCCCGAACTCTCCCGCGCCCGCCGCCGCGCCGACCTGGCGAGAATCGATACGACGGCCGCCCTCCAGCGCCTCCTGCCGTGGGCCACCGGCGAGGCAGGTCGCCTGGACGAACTCGCCCCCGAACGCATCACGGTGCCGTCAGGATCGAAGATCCGCGTCGACTACACCACCGAACGCCCGGTCCTGGCCGTCAAGTTGCAGGAACTGTTCGGCTGGACGGCAGCCCCTGCCCTGGCCGGCGGAAGGGTCCCCCTGACCATCCACCTGCTCTCCCCCGCCGGCCGCCCCGCCGCCGTCACCGGTGATCTGGAGAACTTCTGGCGCGAGGGCTACCGCGCCGTCCGGGCGGAGTTGAGAGGCCGCTACCCCCGCCACCCCTGGCCCGAGGACCCGACCACGGCCGAACCCACCCGCCGCACCAACGCCCGGAAGTAGGTCAGCCGCGCCGGTTCGGCCGGATCGCGGAGAAGAGGGCGAGCGTCAGAATCACGGTGGTGAGGACGATCAGGAACTGGCGGAAGCCCTCGGAGTCGGTGGGCAGCCAGCCCTGCAACAGCCCGATCAGCAGCACGATGTCGAGCACGACCGCGATCACGTAGCCTGGTCGCTTCACTGTCGATCTCCCTCCCGAGTCCCGTTTCGCACAGTACCCGCCGTTCCCCGGGAGATCGACCCCGCTACTCGCAGGCGGGTAGCGGGGTCTTCCTGTCCACGCAGCGCGTCAGACGTCGCCGAACTCGCCGGAGCGGACGGCGGTGACGAAGCTCGACCAGGCGTCGGCCGGGAAGGCCAGGGCAGGCCCCTCCGGGTCCTTCGAATCACGAACCGTCCCAGGGCGCGAGTCATCGACCTCGACACACCCGCCTTGCCCGTTGCTGTACGAGCTCTTTCGCCACGCGGCGTCAGCCGGGTGGTCACCGTGCATGCCGTTCATAGTCCTTCCGTGCCTCCCGGATCATGGTTACGCTGTCCGGCCGGGTAAGGGCGTCGACCTGAAGGCGATCGTACTGGCCGGCCCATCTGGCCACGACCTCGGAGTCACGTTCCAGAAAGCCTCGTCCGAGCGTTTCGGTGTACCCAACCATCGTGCGAGTGGGCAGGGTCAACAAAGTGACCGAGTGCGAGAAGGGGCGTGCCTCGCCAAGCGTGCACGGGGCGATCTGAAGGATGAGATGGGGTCGCGCCGCCAAGTCCTCCAAGTGCTTCAGCTGACGTGCCATAACAGCCGGTCCGCCGATTCGGCGCCACAGAACCGACTCATCGAGAATCACATGAACCGTCGCAGGACGCTCAAGCAGTCGCTGGCGGCCCGCCAAAACCTTCAGCCGCTCATTCGCTTGGTCCTGCGTAGCTTCACCGCGTCGAACCGGCGCCATCTCGTACACGGCACTGTAGTCCGGGTGCTGCAGTATGCCGGGCACCATGTCCAGCTCGAAGATCCGGATGGCCACGGCCTCCCGCTCTTTGGCCGCGTACTGGTCAAAGCCCTCGAACAGGATTCGCTGTCCGACCTGACGCCACTCTCGTTCGAACCGATCTGTTTCGAACGCACCATCAACTCTCTTCGCGAAACGCCCGGTTGGAGGCTTCCTTCCGGTTTCCACGGCAGAGATGTGAACCGCAGAGTACCCGGCGAGACCCCCCAAGTGCTCCTGCGTCCACCCTCTCGCCTCTCTGGCCTGGCGAAGAAGCACGCCGAACTTCGCGGTGGGCGAGGAGTCGGGGTCGAGTTCCTTCCGATTCATGATCGCGGTGACTCTCCCTTCTGGGCTGAAAGGTTGAAGGCATCGCCAATACTAGGCCACAGTGGACGCACTGGGTAGCCACACCACTACGGACCGGAGTGACGTCGCGACGCGCACGCCCCTCGCGTTCCCCATCCACCCCTGAGGTGCCCCCATGCTCAAAACCCACCACCGCCCCCGCACGTTCGTGGCCCGCCTCGACTCCCGGGCCGAATCCACGCCCCTGGCCCGGTACTTGCTCCGCGCCTACCTCTCCGGCCTCCCCTCCGGCGAGCGCTACCGCCACACCGCCGAGCTGCTCCTCGGCGAGCTGTTCGCCAACGCGGTCCGGCACTCCGACGCCCCCGACGACCGGCACATCGAGATCCGCTTCTCCCTCGTCGACTCCCTTCTGCGGCTGGAAGTCCACGACGCCGGCTCCGGCCGTCCCGTCCTCCGCGCACCGGCTCCCGCCGACGAGCACGGTCGGGGTCTGTTCCTCGTCAACGAACTCGCCGAACGCTGGGGCTACGACTCCCGCCCCGGCGGCATCGGCAAGTACGTCTGGGCCCACATCACCCCCGGCACCACCACCGCCTGAAAGTTCGAACTCCCATGCACCTCACCACCCTCGCCCGGCACGCCCTCTCCCGTGGCCGCACCCCCGCCGACACCTACGCCCTCCTCGCCCGGCGCACCCACAAGCCCCTGCCCTGCGCCCGCGCGGTCTGCCTCGCCCTCACCATCCCCCTCGCCGAGACCACCCGCCGCCTCGCCGACTGCCACGACGCCCTCCTCGCCGACCCCCGCCCCGGCACCGAGACCGACACCGGCGAACTCCTCGAAGCCCTCGGCGTCTTCGACGTCCCCAAGTCCCTCACCCCCACCCAACTCACCGTCGTGCAGCATTTCCTCACCGCCATCGACGCCCACGGGAGCCTCCGCCCCGGCCACCGCCACGGCCTCCAGCGCTGGTTCACCACCGGCAACCTCACCACCGCCTACCTCTCCCTCACCACCACCCACCCCCTCCCCCGCACCGGCAACCCCACCCTGTACTGGACCGTCCTCGTCACCGCAGGCGAACTCCTCACCGCCGCCCCCAACCCCGACCCCCGCCTCAAGCACGCGCTCACCCACTGCCGCACCCAAGCCCACACCGCCACCCACACCTGACCCCGCACAGGAAGTCGGCCCCGCCGACTTCTCGCGCACCCCGGCAACCAGGGGCGAAGCCCGGCGACGCCACCGCGGCCACACCACCCGCAAGGCCACCGGACGCCCCAACCACCGGACAAGGAGGTGCCGTCGCCGCCGGTCCCCACGGACGGCGTCCTCCCACCCACCGCGGCGCGGCGATACGGGCTTCCGCCCGCTCCCGCACCGTCTCCGCCCAGCCCCACGAATCCGCGCCATGGAGAGCGCAGTTCACCTGCCACCGGGCGACGGCCCCGGCAATGTCCGCCCTCGCCCATGGCACCGCGCCAAGGGCCACCGGGGCCGCCCGGACCACACCACGACCCCTCGCACCGACCGAAGCCGGGCCGGTACGACCGCCTGGCCGGTGCCCAAGCCCCCCATGGGCACGGAGCCAACGCTGTTCGCGCACAGGAAGTCGGCCCCGCCGACTTCTCGCGCACCCCGGCACCCAGGGGCGAAGCCCGGCGACGCAGCCGGATGCCCCAACCACCGGACAAGCAGGTGCCGACCAGCCCCCACGAATCCGCGCCAGGGAGAGCGCAGTTCACCTGCCACCGGGGCAGGAACCCCGGCAATGTCCGCTCTTGCCCGTTGCACCCTGCCAAGGGCCATCGGGGCCATCGGGGCCCCACCACGATCCCTGCTCGTTCGCGCGCGAGCTGCTCAATCGCACCGACCGAAGCCGGGCCGGTACGACCGCCTAGCCGGTGCCCAAGCCCCCATGGGCACGGGGCCAACGCTGTTCGCGCACAGGAAGTCGGCCCCGCCGACTTCCCACGCGCCCGGCCGCCCACTCTCGCTGCCGGACCCCCGGAGCCGAAGCGCCACGCACAGGAAGTCGGCCCCGCCGACTTCTCGCGCACCCCGGCACCCAGGGGCGAAACCCGGCGACGCCACCACGGCCACACCACCCGCAAGACCGCCGGACGCCCCGACCCCCGGCCAAGGAGGTGCCGACCAGCCCCCACGAATCCGCGCCAAGGAGAGCGCAGTTCACCTCCCACCGGGCAAGGACCCCGGCAATAGCCGCCCTCGCCCATGGCACCGCGCCAAAGGCCACCGGGGCCGCCCGCACCACACCACGACCCCTGCCCGATGGCATCGACCGCAGCCCGGGCCGGTACGACCGCCCGGCCGGTGCACAAGCCCCCCGTGGCCACGGAGCCGATCCCGTTCGCGCGCAGGAAGCCGGCCCCACCGACTTCCTGCGCAGCCCCGCCACCACCGCGAGTACACGCCTCTCGCACCGCTCGACCCCTGGAGCGACCGATGAGAGATCAACGCCGGCTCCATCGACGGTGGCCCAACCGCACCCAAGCCCCCCGCACTGAGCCGTACCTCCTCGCCCGGCCGCCCGGGCTCAACGCCAGGCGCGCGATCCCACGACCTCGGCTCCCCGCCGTCAGGCGCGGCGGGCGTGGGACGCGAGGCGGTCGGCGAGCGCGGTGACGAGGTCGCGCAGTTCGTCGGGGCGCTCGATGACGAACGGCCGGTCGAGGGAGGCGAGGACCGGAGGCAGCCAGTCGAGGCGCTCCGCCCGCAGCTCGACGCGCAGCCAGCGCTCGGACGCCCGGTCCTCGCCCGGCTCGGACGCGCACTCCTCCAGACTGGCGACGCTCGCGGGCAGGTGGGCGCGGATCTGCGCGGCCGTTCCGTGGATCCGCAAGGTCACCTCGTGCCGGTACCCGGCCGTGGCGAACGCCGACAACACGCGCTGTGCCGGGCCGGGGCCCTCGGGGGCTTCGAACGAGCCGGGCCGGGTCCGCGCGTCCGCGATGCGATCGAGCCGGAAGGTCCGGTCCTCGCCGAGCGCGGCGTCCTCACCCGTGACGTACCACCGGCCCGCATGGGCGACGATCCCGTACGCGTGCAGCGTGCGTTCGCTGCGCCGTCCGTCGCGGTCGGTGTAGCGGATCGAGACCGGTCGGCGGTGGCGCACCGCATCGGCGACGGTGAGCAGGACCTCGGCGTCCGGGGTGTCGAACTCGCCGGGCCGGTCCGTGAAGTCGAGAGCTTCCAGGAGTGTGTCCAGCCGACGGGCGAGGTGCCGGGGCAGCACCCGCCGGATCTTGGCCGCCGCCGTCTCGCTCGCCGTGCGTTCCGCCGTCGTCAACCCCGCTCGGCGGCCTGCGACCAGACCGAGCAGGACGGCCAGCGCCTCGTCGTCGCTGAGCATGAGCGGGGGCAGGCGGTAGCCGGGAGCGAGCCGGTACCCGCCGTAGCGGCCGCGCACCGACTCCACGGGGACGTCGAGGTCGATCAGCTGGTCCACGTACCGCCGCACGGTGCGCCCTTCGACGCCGAGCCGGTCGGCGAGTTCGGCCACGGTCCGGATGCCGCCCGACTGCAGCAGCTCCAGAAGGGTCAGCACGCGGGCGGCCGGTCGAGGCATGTTCGCAGCCTAACGCGAATAGAGGACCGGTTCTGTCCACTATTTTGCCTAGCCTGCGACGCGCACACCCCATCCAGCACGGCCCAGGAGAGATCCCCATGGACTTCGTCTCGATCCGCCTCATCACCGACGACGTGGCGCGCCTCGTCGAGTTCTACGAGCGAGCCACCGGGGCGCGGGCCGCGTGGGCCACCGAGGACTTCGCCGAACTCAGGGTCGGCGGCGCCACCCTCGCGATCGCCGGCACCCGCACCGTCCCGCTGTTCGCCCCGGGCTCCGCCCGCCCGGCGGCCAACCGGAGCGTGATCACCGAGTTCCTCGTCGACGACGTGGACCGCGTCCACCAGGACCTGCGCGGCTTCGTCACCGACTTCGTCACCGAGCCCACCACGATGCCCTGGGGGAACCGGTCGCTGCTGCTCCGCGACCCCGACGGCAACCTGGTCAACTTCTTCACCCCCGTCACGCCGGCGGCCGTCGAGAAGTTCGCACGCTGACGCCGGGCCCAGCCGCGCCCCGTGGCGTCGGGGGGGTTCCCGGTCAGTGGGTGTGGTCGGGCCAACCCGGGGTCGGGGTCCCCATCGACTGTCCCGGGCGCAGGATCGGAATGCCGGTCTGGACGGGACTACAGGTGATGATCCGGCCCGCCGAGTCGTGGATGCACTTGCCCTGCGGGTCGGATTCCACGGCCTTGGCCTCGCAGGCGGTGCAGGGCGCCGGGGCCAGGTCGTTCGGGTCCTGCGCCGCCGGGGCCTTGGGCTTCCCCGCCGACGACCCCTGGGGCTTGGACGCGGCGGTGGGTACGGCCTTCGCGGTCGGCTTTCGAGTGGTGGTCGGGGCGCCGCTCGCGGGCTCGTCCGCCTCGGGTTCGACGGAGGTCGGGGCCGGGACGGCGGCCGGGTCGGGTTCCGGCGCCGCGGACGGGCTGGGTGAGGACTGCGCCTCGGTCGGCGCGGGCATCGGCGTCACCGACGGCTCGGCGGTCGCCGTCGCGCTCGGCGTGGCCGTGCCCGCCCCGGCCGAGGCCGTCGGCCCGCCCCCGCTGCCGGACCCGCTGCCGGACAGCGTCCAGACCGACCCACCCACCAGCACCAGCGCCACCAGTACGGTCGGGACCACCGACCGGGGCCGCAGGAACCTCCGCCGCCGCGTTCCCTCGTCCGTCTCCGCCATCGCCGTCCCCCACCCTCCGCCGCACCCGCCGCACCCGCCGTGCCGGCCGTGCCCGCCGCACGGCGGACCGGCAGGATCGTAGCGACGGGCCCGGACACTCACGCGCCCGGGCCCGCCCGAAGATCACCTCGTCAGTGCGCGGCGGCCCGCACCACGAGATCGCCGGGCGCACCGGAAGTCGGCCCCGCCGACTTCCCGCGCGGCGCTCGCAGCAGCCCGCGCTTCACGACGACGCGGTCGGACGCGGGGCGGCCCACCAGGTCGAGGGCGCCGCGACCGTGTACCCCAGCGACTCGTACAGCGGCCTGCCCAGCTTCGAGGCGGTGAGGGTGGCCGGGCGGTCCGCCAGGTGGGCGAGGGCGCCCAGCATGACGGCCCGGCCCACGCCGCGCGAGCGGAACGCCGACGACGTACTGATCCAGTAGTGGCTGCCGACGCCGTCGGCCAGGACGCTGACGCCGACGCCCGCGGTCTCGCCGTCGATCGAGGCGATGAAGACGTCCACGCCCGGCTCTTCGATCAGCGCGGGCGGGAAGAGTTCGCCGGGGCGGTAGGGCTCGAACCCGTCCAGCTCGAAGCCCTCGATCACGACCCGCTCGGCGGTCCGGAGGTCCTCGGGCCGCCGCACCCGGATCACGTCCAGCGCCGGTTCGCCGACGGGCCCGGGCAGGCGCAGCATGACCGGCATCTGCCAGCTGCGCATGCCCAGGTGGCTCAGGTCGGTGGAACTGAACGGATCCTCGACGTTCACCGCCCCCGCGGCCCGGCGGACCAGCTCGGTCAACCCGGCCAGTTCGTCCGCGTCGAGGTCGGGCTCCTGGACGAGGACCCGCAGACCGGCCCGCTCGTCGCCGTCGACTGCGACGAATCCGCGGCAGCGGATCACCTCGTGCCCGCGGCTGCGGCCGGTCGCGGTCCAGAAGGCGGCGGAGTTGCGGGCCTGGTGCTTCGGCGCCTCGGCCAGGGATACGGACCGGTCGGTCGCAGTGGCTCCTGTTGTCATTGTGCCTACGGTAGTACGGAACTGACCGTACGTTCGGGCCGACTTCCCCGGGAGACGGCCGGCCGTCCCCGGCCGGAACGGCAGCGGGCCCGAACGCTGCGCGCGTCCGGGCCCGTTCGGCAGGAGGTTGCCGTCAGTGCGCGGCGGCCTCCCAGTTCGGGCCGACGCCGACGGAGACGTCCAGCGGGGCGCGCAGCGGGTAGGCGCCGGCCATCTGCTCGCGGACGAGGGCCTCGACCTGCTCGCGCTCGCCCGGGGCCAGTTCCAGCACGATTTCGTCGTGCACCTGGAGCAGCATCCGGGAGGCGAGGCCGGCCGTGCGCAGCGCCTCGTCGACCCGGAGCATGGCGATCTTGACGATGTCGGCGGCCGAGCCCTGGATCGGGGCGTTGAGGGCCATCCGCTCGGCCATCTCGCGGCGCTGGCGGTTGTCGCTGTTGAGGTCCGGCAGGTAGCGGCGGCGGCCGAGCAGCGTCTCGGTGTAGCCCGTCGCCCGGGCCTCGTCGACGACCCGGCGCAGGTAGTCCCGTACGCCGCCGAAGCGCTCGAAGTAGGTGTCCATCAGGCCCTGGGCCTCGGCGGGCTTGATGCCGAGCTGCTGCGAGAGCCCGTAGGCGGACAGCCCGTACGCCAGGCCGTAGGACATCGCCTTGATCTTGCGGCGCATCTCGGCGTCCACCGCGGCGCGCGGCACCTCGAAGACCTGGGAGGCGACGGTGTTGTGCAGGTCCTCGCCGGAGGCGAAGGCCTCGATCAGCGCCTCGTCCTCGGACAGGTGCGCCATGATCCGCAGTTCGATCTGGGAGTAGTCGGCGGTGAGCAGGGACTCGTAGCCCGCGCCGACGACGAAGGCGCGGCGGATGGCCCGGCCCTCCTCGGTGCGGACCGGGATGTTCTGCAGGTTCGGGTCCTGCGAGGAGAGCCGGCCGGTCGCGGCGACCATCTGGTTGAAGGTGGTGTGGATGCGGCCCTTGGGCGAGACGGTCTTGAGCAGGCCCTCGACGGTGGTGCGCAGCTTGGCCTGGTCGCGGTGGCGCAGCAGGATGACCGGCAGTTCGTTGTCGGTCTGGGTGGCCAGCCAGGTGAGCGCGTCGGCGTCGGTGGTGTAGCCGGTCTTGATCTTCTTGGTCTTGGGGAGGGCGAGCTCGCCGAAGAGGATCTCCTGGAGCTGCTTGGGCGAGCCGAGGTTGAACTCGTGCCCGGCGGCGGCGTGCGCCTCCTCCACCACGCGCTGGATCTCGGCGGCGAACTGGGCCTCCAGGCCGGTGAGCCACTCGCGGTCGGCGGCGATGCCGTAGCGCTCCATCCGGGCCAGCAGGGCGGCGATGGGCAGCTCCATGTCGTGCAGCAGCCCGGCGGCGCCGACCTCGGCGAGGCGGGTGTCGAAGAGCGCGGCGAGGTCGAGCACGGCGCGGGCCTGGAGCATCAGGGCGCGGGCGGCCGCCGTCTCGTCCTCCTCCGGTGCGTCGAAGGCGAGTTGGCCGCTCTCGGTGGCGGGGGCCGGGGTGAGCGAGCGGGCCAGGTACTCCTCGGCGAGCACCTCCAGGGTGAAGGTGCGGCGGCCGGGCTTCTCCAGGTAGGCGGCGAGCGCGGTGTCGGCGACGACGCCCCCGACCGTCCAGCCGCGCTCGGCGAAGGCGCGCATGACCTGCTTGGCGATGTGCAGGGCCTTGGGGGCGGCGGGATCGGCGAGCCAGGCCGCGAAGGCGCGCTCGTCCTCCTCGGTGAGCAGCGCCGGGTCGAACCAGGCGGCCGCCTCTCCCGCGGCGAGGGCCACCTCGGTGACCTCGCCGGTGCCGAGCGCCCACTGGTAGACGGCGGCGAGGGCGACGGTGGCCTTGCCGTCGGCGGCGTGCTCGGCGAGCCAGGCGGCCAGGGTGCCCGGGTCGGTGAGGAGTTCGCCGTCGACCTCGACGCCGGGGGCGAGCTCCACGCCCGCCTCGACCTCGCCGGCGGTCGGGTCGATGTTGAAGACGCGGTCGCGGAAGTTGGCGTTGCGGAACTCCAGCGACTCCATCAGGGTGCCGACGGCCTCCTTGTCGAAGGGCTTGCGGCCCAGGTCGGCTACCCCGAGCGGGAGTTCGACGTCGCGGACGAGCTCGGTGAGCACCCGGTTGCGCCGGACGGAGTCGAGGTGGTCGCGCAGCTTCTCGCCGATCTTGCCCTTGACCTCGTCGGCCCGGTTGACGAGCTCCTCGAAGGAGCCGAACTGGTTGACCCACTTGGCGGCCGTCTTCTCGCCGACGCCGGGGATGCCGGGCAGGTTGTCGGACGGGTCCCCGCGCAGGGCGGCGAGGTCCGGGTACTGGCGCGGGGTGACGCCGTACTTCTCGGTGACCTTCTCCGGGGTGAAGCGGGTGAGCTCGGAGACGCCCTTGGTCGGGTAGAGCACGGTGACGTGGTCGGTGACCAGCTGGAGCGAGTCGCGGTCGCCGGTGACGATGTCGACGTCGTAGCCGGCCGCCTCGGCGGCGGTGGCCAGGGTGGCGATGATGTCGTCGGCCTCGAAGCCCTCGACCGTCAGCCGGGGGATGTGCATCGCGTCGAGCAGCTCGCCGATCAGGCCGACCTGGCTGCGGAACTCGTCCGGCGTCTTGGCGCGGTTGGCCTTGTAGTCGGGGAACTCGACGGAGCGGAAGGTCTGCCGGGAGAGGTCGAAGGCGACGGCGAGGTGGGTGGGCTGCTCGTCCCGGACGGTGTTGGCGAGCATGGAGGCGAAGCCGTAGACCGCGTTGGTGGGCTGGCCGGTGGAGGTGTTGAAGTTCTCCACGGGCAGGGCGTAGAAGGCCCGGTAGGCCATCGAGTGCCCGTCGAGCAGCATCAGCCGGGGCCGCCGGCCGGCCTCGCCGCCACCCGTCGCGCCCTTGTCCGTACTCTGCGTAGCCACGTCAACGTCCGTTCCTGCCGATTCCACTACCGGCCACCGATCCTATGGCCCGGCACCGACAAAAAGGACGCCGCGCCGGTTCGGGAGCAGTGGCTACCTATGAGTAGGACGGTCGTACGATCACAGGCGGCACACCCCCGAGTGGCAGGAGTTCCCCATGACCGACGCGGTCCCCGGCACCGCCCCCGAGAGCAGCTCCGAGAGCACCTCCGACACCGCTCCCGGCTCCGCGCCCGTCCTGAACGTCCCGCAGGACGTGCTGGACCACTTCGCCAGGCTCGGCGTGACCCCGGGGACCTTCTCCGGCGGCCACCTCGGCGACAAGCTCGGCATCCGGATCGTCGAGGCCTCCGGCGACCGCGTGGTCGGCACCATGCCGGTGGAGGGCAACCAGCAGCCGTACGGGCTGCTGCACGGCGGCGCGTCGGCGGCCCTGGCCGAGACGCTGGGCTCGATCGGGGCGATGCTGCACGCCGGCCCCGGCCGCTACGCGGTGGGCGTGGACCTCAACGCCACCCACCACCGCTCGGCCACCTCCGGACTGGTGACCGGCGTGGCGACGGCCGTCTTCAAGGGCCGCACGGCCGCCACGTACGAGATCGCGATCACCGACGACACCGGCCGGCGGATCACCAGCTGCCGGCTGACCTGCATGCTGCGCGACCTCTGACCCGAACGGCGAGCACCGCGATCCCCTCACAACGTCCGCCCGGTGGACAGGAGTTCACTCCGGACGACATCAAGTCCCTTTTCCGCCCCCTTGTTTGACCTTCCGCCGCCCTGGGCAGGCGTTGGTCTGGACAAGGGGGCGTCCGCATGTCCGGGCGCGGGAGGCCCGGATCCCGCGCCTGTGACGCTGCGTAACAAGTAGGAAATCCGATCAATTGCCGGCTCCGTGGCCCCAGAGGGCCCCGGGGCCACTTCGTCGCGCCCTCGATGTCCGCAATACGGACGCTCAAGGTCGAAAGCAGAGCATCGGACATGAGCGTCCGATTATCGGTACTGCCAGCTGCAACCCGCATTTCTGGGCCTTACATCGCCCCATCAGCGTGTAAACGCCCGCCATCGCAGGATCGATCGAGTCGGAACGACCACATGATGAGACAAATGCTCCGTGTGCTCATAACAAGAGAATCACAGCCTGCGCTCAACACTGCCCGAGCCGCCCAACGACATCTAGAGTCACGGCCAGTCACCGCGCCATTCGATTGGGCCAGGCCCTCCGCGCACTCCGGCTCCCGCCATTCAGGCGCGGGCGCCTCCTGAACCGAAGGGGACCCTCGTGCGTCATCGTTCAGCAGTTGTCGTGAGCATTGCCGTGATCGGCGCTCTCAGCCTCAGCGCCTGCGGCTCCCGCGGAGAGAAGAAGAACGCCGACGGCGGGGGCTCCAACTCCGGCTCCACCACGGTCGTCATCGGCGTCGACGCCCCGCTCACCGGCGACCTCTCCGCCCTCGGGCTCGGCATCCGCAACTCCGTCGACCTCGCGGTCAAGAAGGCCAACGAGACCAACGAGGTCCCCGGCGTCAAGTTCGAGATCAAGGCCCTGGACGACACCGGCAAGCCCGCCCCCGGCCAGCAGAACGCCACCCAGCTGGTCGGCGACGCCAAGGTCCTCGGCGTCGTCGGCCCGCTCAACTCCAGTGTGGCGCAGTCGATGCAGCAGATCTTCGACGACGCCAACCTGGTCGAGGTCTCCCCCGCGAACACCGGCGTCGCCCTCAGCCAGGGCGAGAAGTGGGCCAGCGGCGAGAAGAAGCGCCCCTTCAAGTCCTACTTCCGCACCGCCACCACCGACGCCGTCCAGGGCCCGTTCGCCGCCCAGTACCTCTTCAACGACGCCAAGAAGACCAAGGTCTTCCTCATCGACGACCAGAAGACCTACGGCGCGGGCCTGGCCGGCACCTTCAAGGGCGAGTTCACCAAGCTCGGCGGCACCCTGGTCGGCGAGGAGCACGTCAACCCCGACGACCGCGACTTCGCCGCCATCGTCACCAAGGTCAGGAGCTCCGGCGCCGAGGCCGTCTACTACGGCGGCGAGTACCCCGCGGCCGGGCCGCTCTCCCTCCAGCTCAAGGAGGCCGGCGTCAACATCCCGCTGATGGGCGGCGACGGCATCCAGAGCGCCGACTTCATCAAGCTCAACCCCAAGAGCCAGGGCGACCTCGCCACCGCCGTCGGCCTGCCGGTCGAGAGCCTCGACACCGCCAAGAAGTTCATCGCCGACTACAAGACGGCCGGCTACAAGGACGCCTACGAGACCTACGGCGGCTACTCCTACGACAGCGCCTGGGCCATCATCGAGGGCGTCAAGCAGGCCGTGAAGGACAACAACGGCAAGGTCCCCGACCGCAAGGCCGTCCGCGACGCCGTCCAGAAGGTCACCTTCGACGGCGTGACCGGCAAGGTCTCCTTCGACGAGTTCGGCGACACCACCAACAAGCAGCTCACCGTCTACACCGTCAAGGACGGCAAGTGGGCCGTGGAGAAGTCCGGCACCTTCAAGGGCTGACGGGGCCGAGGCCGCCGACGCCTTCGGCACAGGCCCGACGGACCGGCCTGACGAGACGTCACCGCCCGCACCACCAGCGCCACTTCACCACCACCGCGCGCGGGGGCGCCACGAGTGCCCCCGCGCGCACCCACATCCACCACCCAAGCGGACACCCCCGAACGCACTACGGAGGCCCAGCGGTGCACGACCTACCGCAGCAGCTGGCCAACGGCCTGATCCTCGGCGCCCTCTACGGGCTCGTCGCGATCGGCTACACGATGGTCTACGGCATCGTCCAGCTCATCAACTTCGCCCACGGCGAGATCGTCATGGTCGGCGGCTTCGGCGCCCTGACCGCCTACCTCGCCCTCCCCGGCGGCACCACCCTGTGGCTGGCGCTGCCGCTCATGCTGGTCGCCGGCATCCTGGTCTCCACCCTCACCGCCGTCGCCGCCGAGCGCTTCGCCTACCGCCCGCTGCGCAACGCCCCCCGGCTGGCCCCGCTGATCACCGCGATCGGGCTGTCCATCCTCCTCCAGCAGCTCGTCTTCTCCTTCTACCCGGACGCCAAGAAGGCCCGGGTCTTCCCCAAGCTCCCCGGCGACCCGTTCAGCCTCGGCTCCGTCACCATCCAGCGCAGCGACCTCTTCCTGGTCATCGCCGCCCCGCTGTGCATGCTCGCCCTCGGCTGGTTCGTCACCCGCACCCGCTCCGGGCGCGCCATGCAGGCCACCAGCCAGGACCCGGACACCGCCAAGCTGATGGGCATCGACACCGACCGCATCATCGTCATGGCCTTCGCCATCGGCGCCGCGTTCGCCGCCGTCGCCGCCGTCGCGTACGGGCTGCGCAGCGGCCAGGTCGACTTCCGGATGGGCTTCATCCTCGGCCTCAAGGCCTTCACCGCCGCCGTCCTCGGCGGCATCGGCAACATCTACGGCGCCATGCTCGGGGGCCTCGCCCTCGGCCTCGCGGAAGCCCTCGCCACCGGCTACGTCCAGCACCTGCCCGGCATGCACCTCTTCGGGGGCGGCGCCTGGAAGGACGTCTGGGCCTTCGTACTCCTCATCCTCGTGCTCCTGATCCGGCCGCAGGGCCTGCTCGGCGAGCGCGTCGCGGACAGGGCGTGACCACCATGACCACCACCCCCACCGAGACCACCCCGGTCATCCCGCTGCCGGCCCGCGCCGCCGCGGCCGCCACCGGCCTCGGCGCCCTCGCCACCGCCGCCTCCGCCGCCATGTCCTGGACCTGGACCGCCGAGTTCCCCGGCGACCTCACGTACTACGGCTCCCCGGCCGGCCTCCAGTGGCTCGCCCTCGCCGCCGGCCTGCTCACCCTGGTCCTGCTGCTCGCCGGCCAGGGCGTCCCCGGCCTGCGCTGGGCCGCGCCCAGCCGCAGCAACAACGCCGTCCTGTACGCCGCCACCGGCGCCCTCACCCTCGCCGTGTACGCCGTCGCCGCGATCTCCTCCGAGCTCGGCGGCCTCGCCAACCTCGAACCCGGCGGCTGGGTGCTCGCCGCGGGCGGCCTGGTCTCCGTCCTCGGCGCCCTCGGCCTGCCGCTCGACCGCCGCACCGCCGTCCCGCTGCGCATCCTCGACAAGCGCCTCTTCCTGCTCGTCCCGATCGCCCCCGCCGCCTGGTTCGGCGCCCACGCCGTCCCCGCGGACAAGCCGGTGGCCCCCGTCCTGACCGCCCTGGCCGGCGGCCTCGCCATCGCCGCCGGCGCCGTCCTGCTGCTCCAGCTCGGCCACCTCGCCAACAGCGGGCTGCGGCTGGGCCGGACCGACCGCCCGCAGGCCGCGCCGCGCGCGCTGCCGTCCTGGGTCGAGGTGCTGCTGATCGTCCTCGCCTTCGGGCTCGGGCTGTTCGCGATCACCTTCGGCATCGACACCGAGTACGGCGAACTCTTCACCGGCTACCTGCTGTTCGTCGCCCTCGCCGTCCCCGCCCTCGCCCGGTCCGGCCTGCTCGCCCGGCTGCGCGCGCTGACCGTCAAGCACCGCCCGGTCACCACCGGCGCCGCCTTCGCCGCCGCCGCCAGCTTCCCGTTCACCCAGACCAGCGACCAGTACACCTCGGTCGCCACCAACATCCTGATCTTCGCGACCGTCGCCCTCGGCCTCAACATCGTCGTCGGCCTGGCCGGCCTGCTCGACCTCGGGTACGTCGCCTTCCTCGGCGTCGGCGCCTACGCCGCCGCCCTGGTCTCCGGCTCCCCCGCCTCGCCCATCCACGTCCAGTTCCCGTTCTGGGCCGCGATGCTCACCGGCGCCGTCGTCTCCATGGTCTTCGGCGTCCTGATCGGCGCCCCCACCCTGCGGCTGCGCGGCGACTACCTCGCCATCGTCACCCTCGGGTTCGGCGAGATCTTCCGCATCACCATGCTCAACCTCAACGGCACGACGGGCCCCAAGGTCACCAACGGCTCCAACGGCATCCCGCGGATCCCGGACCTGGAGATCCTCGGCTTCGACCTCGGCAAGCCGCACACCGTCCTCGGCATCGAACTCGGCCGCTTCTCCAACTACTACCTGCTGATGCTCCTGGTCACCGCCCTGGTCGTGCTGGTCTTCGCCCGGGTCGGCGACTCCCGCATCGGCCGCGCCTGGGTCGCCATCCGCGAGGACGAGACCGCCGCCGAGGCCATGGGCATCAACGGCTTCCGGCTCAAGCTGCTCGCCTTCGCCCTCGGCGCCCTGCTGGCCGGCCTGGCCGGCACCGTGCAGGCCCACGTCAGCTACACCGTCACCCCCGACCAGTACACCTTCGCCGAGGCCCTCCCGCCGAACTCCGCCTTCCTGCTCGCCGCCGTCATCCTCGGCGGCATGGGCACCATCAGCGGCCCGCTGGCCGGC
Organism: Kitasatospora sp. NPDC018619; assembly: GCF_044391605.1. Taxonomy (NCBI): domain Bacteria; kingdom Bacillati; phylum Actinomycetota; class Actinomycetes; order Kitasatosporales; family Streptomycetaceae; genus Kitasatospora; species Kitasatospora sp. NPDC018619. Next base: position 248,159 of record NZ_JBISAI010000008.1, on the reverse strand, counting down.
GCCACCCTGCTCTTCCTCATCCCGAAGAAGCTCGAATTCCTCGCCGACTACCAGCTCCTCGCCTTCGGCGCCGCCCTCATCGTCCTGATGCGGGTGCGCCCCGAGGGCCTCATCCCCAACCGGCGCCGACAGCTGGAGTTCCACGAGGCCGACCTCCCGGCCCCGGCCCCCGGCGGGCCGACCGCACTCACCAAGGCAGGGGCGTGACCGACCCGATGACCACCACCGCCGCACCCCTGCTCGAAGTCACCGGCGTCACCATGCGCTTCGGCGGCCTCACCGCGGTCAACGACGTCTCCCTGACCGTCGGCGAGGGCGAGATCATCGGTCTGATCGGCCCCAACGGCGCCGGCAAGACCACCTTCTTCAACTGCCTCACCGGCCTGTACGTCCCCACCGAGGGCGCCGTGCGCTACCGCGACACCCTGCTGCCGCCCAAGCCCCACCTCGTCACCCAGGCCGGCATCGCCCGCACCTTCCAGAACATCCGGCTGTTCGCCAACATGACCGTCCTGGAGAACGTCCTCGTCGGCCGGCACACCCGCACCAGGGAGGGCATCTTCTCCGCCATCCTGCGCGGGCCCGGCTACCACCGCGCCGAGGCCGAGAGCCGCGAGAAGGCCATGGAGCTCCTGGAGTTCACCGGCCTCGCCGAGAAGGCCGACCACCTCGCCCGCAACCTCCCCTACGGCGAGCAGCGCAAGCTGGAGATCGCCCGTGCCCTCGCCTCCGAACCCGGCCTGCTGCTGCTCGACGAGCCCACCGCCGGCATGAACCCCCAGGAGACCCGGGCCGCCGAGGAACTCGTCTTCGCGATCCGCGACCAGGGGATCTCCGTCCTCGTCATCGAGCACGACATGCGCTTCATCTTCAACCTCTGCGACCGCACCGCGGTGCTCGTCCAGGGCCAGAAGATCGTCGAGGGCGACCGCGAGACCGTCCAGAACGACGAACGCGTCATCACCGCCTACCTCGGCGCCCCGCTCGAAGGCACCACCCCGGCCGTTACGGAGTCCGACCAGTGACCGCACTTCTCGAAGTTCAGGACCTCCGCGTCGCCTACGGCAAGATCGAGGCCGTCAAGGGCATCGGCTTCAGCGTCGAACAGGGCGAGGTCACCACCCTCATCGGCACCAACGGCGCCGGCAAGACCACCACCCTGCGCACCCTGTCCGGCCTGCTCAGGCCCACCGCCGGACGGATCACCTTCGACGGCCAGGACCTCTCCACCGTCCCCGCCCACCGGATCGTCGCCCTCGGCCTCGCCCACTCCCCCGAGGGCCGGCACATCTTCCCCCGGATGACCATCGAGGAGAACCTCCTCCTCGGCGCCTTCCTGCGCACCGACGCGGCGGGCATCGCCTCGGACGTCGAACGCGCCTACGGCCTGTTCCCGATCCTCGGCGAGCGCCGCCGCCAGGCCGCCGGGACGCTCTCCGGCGGCGAGCAGCAGATGCTCGCGATGGGGCGGGCGCTGATGTCCCGGCCCAAGCTGCTCATGCTGGACGAGCCCTCGATGGGGCTCTCGCCGCTGATGATGCAGAAGATCATGTCGACCATCGTGGAGCTGAAGGCGTCCGGTACGACCATCCTCCTGGTCGAGCAGAACGCCCAGGCGGCGCTCTCGCTCTCCGACCGGGGGTACGTCATGGAGACCGGCCGCATCGTCCTCTCGGGGACGGGGGCCGACCTCCTGCACGACGAGTCCGTCCGCAAGGCCTACCTGGGCGAGGACTGACCCGCCTGCAACGCGAAGGGCCCGGCAGAAACGTTCTGCCGGGCCCTGCGTACGTGCTCTACTCGGACGTGCCCTCTTCCGCCTTCCTGCGGTCCTGGGCCTCGCCCTCCTCGATGACCGCCTCGGCCACCGCCGCCATCGTCATCCGACGGTCCATCGACGTCTTCTGGATCCACCGGAAGGCGGCCGGCTCGTTCAGCCCGAACTTGGTCTGCAGCACGCCCTTCGCCCGGTCCACCAGCTTCCGGGTCTCCAGCCGCTGGCTGAGATCCCCGATCTCCTTCTCCAGCGCCCGCATCTCCGCGTACCGGGACACCGCCATCTCGATCGCCGGCACCAGGTCCGACTTCGAGAACGGCTTCACGATGTACGCCATCGCCCCGGCGTCCCGCGCCCGGTCCACCAGCTCCCGCTGCGAGAACGCCGTCAGCATCAGCACGGGCGCCAGGTGCTTCTCGTGGATCTGCTCGGCTGCGGAGAGGCCGTCCAGCACCGGCATCTTCACATCGAAGATCGCCAGGTCCGGCTTCAGCTCCTCCACGAGCCGCACCGCCGTCTCCCCGTCCCCCGCTTCACCGACGACGGTGTACCCCTCCTCCTCCAGCATCTCCTTGAGGTCGAGACGGATCAGCGCCTCGTCCTCGGCGATCACGATCCGGGTGATCTGGGGTGTATCGGTCTCAAGCGGCTGCGCCTGCTCGTCGGCGGTGCTCACGGGGCTCCTCGTTCCGGCGGGGTACTGCATGCACGAGGGTACCTAGACACGGTATGTTTGAGACCAGCGGGTCCGAAGTTCAACCTTCGAATCCACGGGCGCCCCGGTAGCCCAGCGGGAGAGGCGATGGTCTCAAACACCATACAGCGTGGGTTCGAATCCCACTCGGGGCACTTTTCCTTCGATTCTTAAGTCACTTAGGGTAGCCTAATGCTTGGCGATCTTCATCAATCCGAATGAAAATCGCGGCATTCGCCGGGCCCTGTCCGCGTGATTCGCACACGCTCGGTCGCATGTACGACATGGCCACACGCCGACGAGCACTCGATCTACACGCCTCCGGACTGACGTTCAGCCACGTCAGCCGCGCGACCGGCATCTCCCGATTCGCCATCCGCGGGTGGGCCTCCGGCGCCGTCCCCAGCCCGCGCATGTCGGCCGAATGCCCGGTCCGTGACGGTCAGCTCGATCCGTCGCGCCCGCGCGCCGACTACGCCTATCTGCTCGGCCTCTACCTCGGCGACGGGTGTATCAGCGAGGGCCGCCGCCAGGTTCACGCCCTCCGCATCGCCTGCTGCAACGCCTGGCCAGGTCTCATCCTCGAGTGCGAGCAGGCCGTCGCCGCCGTCCTGCCGCACAACAAGGTCTTGCGCGTTCGCGCGCCCGGCTGCCCGAAGCACCTGCGGCCGATCTCCCTTGCACCCCGGCAGCAGGAGATCGTCGACGCGCACCCCTGGGAGTTCCTGCGCGGGCTGATCCACTCCGACGTCCACTGGAAGGCAGCCTCCCGATCCAACGGTGCTGCGAACATCTCCGTCGCCCGCAAGGACTCGGTCGCCCTCATGGACGCCCACATCGGCCCCAAGTGCTGACGGCGGCGCGACCCCTGGAAGGGGCCGCGCCGCGCGAAGGGCCTCAGGCGTCCAGCGTCCCCACGTGGTGGACGCGGACGAGGTTGGTGGAGCCGGCCAGGCCGGGGGGCGAGCCGGCCGTGATGACGACGATGTCGCCCTTCTGGCAGCGCCCGAGCGACAGCAGGGCCGCGTCGACCTGTTCGACCATCTGGTCCGTCGTCGGGGCGAACGGGCCGAGGAAGGTCTCCACCCCCCAGGTGAGGGCGAGTCGGCTGCGGACGGCCGGTTCGTAGGTGAAGGCGAGCACCGGGATCGGCGAGCGGTAGCGGGTGAGGCGGCGCGCGGTGTCGCCGGACTGGGTGAAGGCGATCAGGTACTTGGCGTGCAGGAAGTCGCCGATCTCGGCGGCCGCCCGGGCGACGGCGCCGCCCTGGGTGCGCGGCTTGCTGCCGACGGTCAGCGGCGGCAGCCCGGCCGCCAGGATGTCGTTCTCGGCGGCCTCGACGATCCGGGCCATGGTCTTGACCGTCTCGACCGGGTACTTGCCCACCGAGGTCTCCCCGGAGAGCATCACCGCGTCCGTCCCGTCCAGGACGGCGTTGGCCACGTCGGAGGCCTCGGCGCGGGTCGGCCGGGAGGTGTTGATCATCGAGTCGAGCATCTGGGTCGCGACGATGACGGGCTTGGCGTTGCGGCGGGCGAGCTTGATGGCGCGCTTCTGGACCAGCGGGACCTGTTCGAGGGGCATCTCCACGCCCAGGTCGCCGCGGGCCACCATGATCCCGTCGAAGGCGTCGACGACGGACTCCAGGTTCTCCACCGCCTGCGGCTTCTCGATCTTGGCGATGACCGGGACGCGGCGCCCCTCCTCCGCCATGATCCGGTGGACGTCCTCGACGTCCCGGCCGCTGCGGACGAACGAGAGCGCGACCAGGTCGGCCCCGGTCCGCAGCGCCCACCGCAGGTCGGCGACGTCCTTGTCGCTCAGCGCGGGGACGGAGACGGCGACGCCGGGGAGGTTGAGGCCCTTGTGGTCGGAGACCAGGCCTCCCTCGATGACCAGGCAGCGCACGTGCGGCCCGTCGACGGCGACGACCTCCAGGGTGACCCTGCCGTCGTCGACCAGGATGCGCTCGCCGCGGCTGACGTCCCCGGCGAGCCCGGAGTAGGTGGTCCCGCAGCGGTCCTTGTCCCCCACGACGCCCTTGTCGGTGGAGATGGTGAACTCGTCGCCGCGTTCGAGGAGTACGGGTCCGTGGGCGAAGGTGTCGAGCCGGATCTTCGGGCCTTGAAGGTCGACGAGGACGCCGACGCTGCGGCCGGTCTCGTCGGCGGCCTTGCGGACGCGGCGGTAGCGTTCCTCGTGCTCGGCGTGCGTGCCGTGGCTGAGGTTCAGTCGGGCGATGTCCATCCCGGCGTCGACCAGGGACTTGATCTGGTCGTACGAGTCGGTGGCGGGCCCGAGGGTACAGACGATTTTTGCTCGGCGCATAGTGCTGAGACTAGGCATTACCGGCGCGTAACCACGACGCGGGTCCGGACTGCGGGATGACCTTTGCACCAAGGCGAGTTGAACAATCTGACACACCCTCGGACCGCTGTGCGAACGCCTCCCGCCGCCCGCTCCGCGCACCCCCGCCGCACGCCTCCCGCACCCCCGTCACGCCCCGCCGCACACCCTCCCCGCCGCCCGTCGATGCGATTCCGTGAAGGGGTGTTCACCCCCGGTTCACCGCCGCTTCCGCCACCGCTCCCCGCCCGGCGGGACGCTCGTCACCCCCGGGGGGATTCCGGGGCGCCCCGGGCGACCACCCGGACGAAGTAGCGGACGAGGGGGAGGCGTTCGGCATGCGACGCGCACTGGGGGTGGTGGCGGCCCTGGCCCTGCTGGGCGGGGTCGCCTTCGCGCTGGTCCCCGACGGCGGGAAGGACGGCGGCACTTCGACGGTCACCGTCACCGGCCTGATCGGATCGGAGAAGCGCGCCTTCTTCGAGGACGAGGCGGTCAGGGCGGAGTTGGCGAAGAAGGGCCTGGTGGTCCGCGCGGACTCCACCGGCTCCTGGACGATGAGCGACCAGGCGGCCAAGACCCCCGGGCTCGACTTCGCCTTCCCGGCCAGCTCGGCACCGGCACGGGAGATCCAGCGCATCTGGAATCTCCAGGACTCCCCGCTGGTCCCGTTCTACTCGCCGCTGGTGATCGTGGCCCACGAGCCGGTGGCCGCCGTCCTGAGGGAGAACAAGCTGGCCGACCTGGACCAGGCCACCGGCGTCTGGACGTTCCGGATGGACGAGTACGTCAACGCGCTGAAGGGCAACCGCAGATGGGAGGAGCTGACCGGCGCCGCCGCGCACCCCGAGCTGTCCGGCCAGCTGTTCGTGACCACCACCGACCCGGAGAGCTCGTCCTCGGGCGCGATGTACCTGGCGCTGCTCTCCTACCTCGTCAACGGCCACCAGGTGGTGTCGGACGCCGCCGGCGTCGCCGCCGTCAAGGACGTCCTGCACAAGGCGAACGCACTGCAGGGCATCCAGAAGAGCAGCAGCGACGAGCCGTTCCGGGACTTCGGAGCGGGGATCGGCAGCCCGCTGATCTTCGCCTACGAGTCCCAGGCGGCCGCCCTGCCGCTCCAGGGCAAGCCCACCGGGGACATGGTCGTGATGTACCCGGACACCACGGTCTACTCGGACCACACCGTCGTGGCCCACACCGACCACGGCCGCAAGCTGGCCGACGTCCTCCAGAACGACGACGTCCTGCGCGACCTGGCGGCCAGGTACGGCCTGCGGCCGCAGGCCAAGCCGGAGGCCTTCGCGAACCTGATGCGGGAGAAGAAGCCGACTTTCGCACCCGATCTGACCGCCGCCAGGGTCAAGCAGGCGACCCTGCCCTCGCTGGACAACCTGCGCGAGCTCACCGCCGCGGCGAAGGGGACCAAGTGACCATCCCGATGAAGCGCCGCGGCCTGCTCGCCGCCGCGCTGGCCGCCGTGCTCGCCGCGGCGAGCGCCTGCACCTCCGACGGCGGCAAGCCCGCACCCGACCCCGACGGCCCCCCGGCCGCGACCGCCGCGCCGGGCGTGCTGCGCGTCCTGGCCGGCAGCGAACTCCAGGACCTGGCACCGGTTTTGGAGGACGCCAGGAAGGCCACCGGGGTGACCGTGCAGTTCTCCTGGACGGGCACCCTGGACGGCGCGGACGCCGTCTCCTCGGGCCGGGCCGACGGCAAGTACGACGCCGTGTGGTTCCCGTCCAACCAGTACCTGCGGCTGGATCCGGCCGGCCGGTCCAAGCTGGTCTCCGAGACCCCGGTGATGGTCTCGCCGGTGGCGATCGGGGTGCGCACCGCCACCCTGGGCGAGCTCGGCTGGGGCGACGGCTCCAAGGTCACCTGGGCGCAGGTCGGCGCCGCGGCCGCGGCCGGCAGGCTGCCGTACGGGATGGCCGACCCGTCCCGCTCCAACTCGGGCTTCTCCACCCTCGTCGCGGTGGCCTCGGCCTTCTCCGGCGCCGGCGCGGCGCTGACCGACGCGGACGTGCGGCAGGCCACCCCGCAGCTGAAGGAGTTCTTCACGGGCCAGAAGCTGACCTCCGGCTCCTCGGGCTGGCTGGCGCAGGCGTACACCCGGGCCGAGTCGGGCGTGGTGGGCGCGCTGGTGAACTACGAGTCGGTGCTGCTGTCGCTGAACAGGTCCCTGCCGCCGCAGCAGCAGCTGACGGTGGTGCGGCCGGCGGACGGCGTGGTGTCGGCGGACTACCCGCTCTCGCTGATGTCCTCCGCCGGGCAGGAGCAGCGGGACGCCTTCCAGCGGCTGACGGCGTACCTGCTCAAGGAGGACGTGCAGAAACGCATCTCCGAGACCACGCTGCGCCGTCCGGTGACGGCGGGCGCGGCCCCGGCGGCCGGGCTGCCCACGGACCGCCGCAGGGAGCTGCCGTTCCCGGGCACCCGGGCGGTCGCGGACGGCCTGCTGGCCTCGTACCAGAACGAGCTGCGCCGCCCGTCCCGGACGGTGTACGTGCTGGACACCTCGGGCTCGATGGAGGGCCCGCGGATCGCCGCGCTGAAGAGCGCGCTGGGCCGGCTGACCGGGGCGGACGACACCCGCGGGACGCGCCGCTTCCGGGACCGCGAGGAGATCACGCTGCTCTCCTTCGCCTCCGCGGTGAAGTGGACCAGGACCCACGTGGTGCCGGCCACCGGCAGCCAACCGGGCCCGGAGGCGGAGCTGGCCGCGATCAACGCGGACGTGCAGTCGCTGGCGGCTTCGGGCGGGACGGCGGTGTACTCCTCGCTGGAGGAGGCGTACCGGGTGATCGAGCGCCAGCAGGCCGCGGCCGGCGACGACCGGTTCACCTCGATCGTGCTGATGACCGACGGGGAGAGCAACGCCGGGGCGACGGACGCCGACTTCAAGCGCTTCCACGACGCGCTGCCGGCCGGGGAGAAGGCGATCCCGGTATTCCCGATCAGGTTCGGGGAGGCGGCGGTGGGCCAGCTCCAGGGGATCGCGGACCTGAGCGGCGGCAAGCTGTTCGACGGGACGGGCTCGCTGGACGGGGTGTTCGAGGAGATCCGTGGCTACCAGTGACGGGGTCGGCCCCCGGGTGCTGCGCTACCTGGAGTCGGCCCGGAACCTGGTCGGCTGCGCGGGCGGTGCGGTCGGCCTGGGGCTGCACTTCGCCGGGTTGGGCGGGCCCTGGTGGCCGGGGGTCGTCGCCGGGCTGTACGGGGTGGGCGCGCTGCTGACGCCCGGCCCGGGGGGCCGCACGGGCGCCGGCCCGGGGGCGGGCCCCGGCACCGCCCCGGGCTCCGGTCCGGCCCAGGGCTCCGGCACCGCGCCGGGCCCGGGGGCGACGGCCCCCGGGCCCGACCGGCCCGAGCCCCCGTCCGAGCACCGGCCCGAGCACCGCCCCGGCCCCCACCCGGAGCACCGCCCCGAGCCCGAGCCCGAGCACCGGGAGCAGCCGCCGCGCCGGGAGCGGGCCCCCGAGCCCGACCCCGAGCTGGTGGCGCTGGCCGCCTACCTGGAGACCGTCCCGCTGCCGCCCTCGGCCGGGGTGGACGGCCTGCTGGCGGCGCTGCGCGCGGCCGGCCCGGGCCCGGTGGCGGACGGGATCGTCCGGCACCGGCTGCCGGTCGCGGTGGCCGGCTACCTGCGGGCACGGACCTGGCAGCCCTGGGCCGGTCCGGACGACCCGGATCCGGCGGTCCGGCTGGGCCGGGAGGTCGAGCGCCTGGTGGGCGAGCTGTCCTGACCGGGTGTCGGGCGCCCGCCCCACCGCCTCCGGTCTCCCCCGTCCCCGTCACGAACGAGTCGCCAAGATCTCACCTCCGGGACAGGTTGGGGGGCTATCCAGCACCCCGGCTCGCACGGCACACTTCTACGCGCGTCCTTCTACGCGCGTCGACGGGTGCGCGCCCGCCCGGTGGCGCATCCTGCTCACGAACAACCGTTCACGAACACCAGTTGACGGCCCCTCGGCCGTCACCCCTCGGGAGAGTCGTCTCATGCCCCTGAACCGCCGTGACTTCGTCACCCGGTCCGCCGCCACCGCCGCCGGCGCCGCCCTGGCCGGTGGCACCGCCCTGGCCGCCGCCCCCTCCGCCGCGGCCGCCCAGCCGGACACCGCGGCGGCCAAGGGCCCGCAGCGCGCCCCGCGCAAGCAGGCCTTCACCGTCATGGGCACCACCGACCTGCACGGCCGGGTGCTCAACTGGGACTACTTCACCGACGCCGAGTACACCGACAAGGCCCACAACGCGGTCGGCCTCGCCCGGATCTCCACCCTGGCCAACCAGGTGCGCGAGGAGAAGGGCTGGGACCGCTGCCTGCTGATCGACTCGGGTGACACCATCCAGGGCACCCAGCTGTCCTACTACTACGCCCGGATCGAGTCGATCGACACCGAGGCGAACACCGTGCCGGACCACCCGATGGCCGTCGCCATGAACCTCATGGAGTACGACGCCGCCGCGCTCGGCAACCACGAGTTCAACTACGGCATCCCGCTGCTGAAGGCGTACGAGGAGCAGCTGGAGTTCCCACTGCTGGGCGCCAACGCGCTGCACGCGAAGAACGAGAAGCCGGCCTTCAGGCCGTACGTGATCAAGGAGCTGCGGCTGGGCGGGGGCCGGCCGCTGCGGGTCGGCATCCTCGGCCTGACCAACCCGGGCATCGCGATCTGGGACAAGGCGAACGTCAGCGGCCGGATGGTCTTCCCGGGCATCGTCGAGACCGCCGCCGTGTGGGTGCCGAAGATGAAGGCCGCGGGCGCGGACGTGGTCGTCGTCTCCGCGCACTCCGGCTGCGACGAGGCGACCACCTGGGGCGACCAGCTGCCCTGGGCGGAGAACGCCTCGGTGGCGCTGGCGGAGACCGTCCCCGACATCGACGCGGTGCTGGTGGGCCACGCCCACAAGGAGATCGCGCAGCGCCTGGTCGTCAACAGGAAGACCGGCAGGACGGTCGTGCTGTCCGAGCCGCTCTGCTACGGCCAGCGGCTGACCTGCTTCGACTTCGAGGCCGAGTTCACGGGCGGCGCCTGGAAGGTCTCCTCGGTCTCGGCGCGGCTGCTGAACTCCAACACCGTCCCGGAGAACCCGGAGATCACCGACGCGGTCGCCGAGCAGCACAAGAAGGTCGTCGCGTACGTCAACCAGAACATCGGCACCAGCAAGATCGCGCTGTCGATCGCCGACGCGCCCTTCAAGGCCACCCCGATCATCGACCTGATCGGCCGGGTCCAGGCCGACGCCGTCAAGGCCGCGCTGGCGGGCGGGCAGTACGCCGGCCTCCCGGTGCTGGCCCAGGCCGCCCCGTTCAACCGCACCGCCCTGATCCCGTCGGGCCAGGTCAAGCTGCGCGACGCCGCAGGCCTGTACATCTACGAGAACACCCTGGAGGCCCGCGTCCTGACGGGTGCCCAGCTCAGGGACTACCTGGAGTACTCGGTCAAGTACTACAACCAGCTGGCCCCGGGTGCGCCGGTCGACAAGGACAAGCTGACCGGCGCCGAGGCGACGCCGGACTACAACTACGACTCGGTCTACGGCCTGAGCTACGACATCGACATCGCCCAGCCGAAGGGCTCGCGGATCGTCAACCTGTCCTTCCAGGGCAAGCCGATCGACCCGGCCGCCGAGTTCGTCCTCGCGGTCAACAACTACCGTGCCAACGGCGGCGGGAACTTCCCGCACGTGGCCAAGGCCAAGGTCGTGTGGTCGAACTCCGACGAGATCCGCAACACGATGATCGCCTGGGTGAAGGCCAAGGGCGTCATCGACCCCGCGGACTTCTTCACCGACTCCTGGCGCCTCGTCCGCGCCGGCCAGCCGGTCTTCTGACCGGCCCCACCCGGCCCGAGCCGTGGAACGGTACGGGCCTCCCGGCGGCAGCCGCCGGGAGGCCCGTACGTCGGAAGGGGTGCGGCCCGTAGCTCTTCGGCCCCGGTCAGAAGGGGAAGACGGCGCGCTCGTGCTGGACGGAGATCCACTTCAGCGTGGTGAAGGCCTCCACGGTGGCCTCGCCGTTGAGGCGGCCGACGCCGGAGTTCTTCTCGCCGCCGAAGGGGACGCCCGGCTCGTCGGCGATGGTGCCGCCGTTGACGTGGATCATGCCGGTCTCGATCCGCTGGGCGAGCCGCACGCCGCGCTCGGTGTTCCCGGTGTGCACGGCGCCGCTGAGGCCGAACGGCGTGTCGTTGGCGAGCCGGACGGCCTCGTCCTCGCCGTCGAAGGGCACCAGCAGCACGACCGGGCCGAAGAGCTCGCTGCGCAGGATGGGCGCGTCCTGCGGGAGGTCGGTGAGCACGGTGGGCGCCATCAGGCTGCCGACCGTGCTGCCGCGCAGCAGGGCGGTGGCGCCGGCCCTGACCGCCTGGTCGACCTGGGCGCAGAGGGCGTCGGCCTGGACGGAGTTGATCAGCGGGCCGAGGTGGGTGGCCGGGTCCCGCGGGTCGCCGACGGTCAGCGAGGCGACCTTGGCGACGAACTTCTCGGTGAACTCGGCCTCGACGGAGCGGTCCACCAGCACCCGGTTGGCGGCCATGCAGACCTGCCCCTGGTGCACGAAGCGGCTGAACACCGCGGCGTCCACGGCGTGGTCCACGTCGGCGTCGTCGAGCACGATCAGCGCGCTGTTGCCGCCGAGTTCCAGCACCGTCCGCTTGAAGTGCGCGGCGGCGACGGTGGCGACGTGCCGGCCGACCTTGTCGGAGCCGGTGAAGGAGATCACCTTGGGCACCGGGTGCTCCAGGAAGGCGTCGCCGACCTCGGCGATGTCGGTGATCACGACGTTCAGCAGGCCGGGCGGCAGCCCCGCGTCCTCGAAGAGCTTCGCGATCAGCCCGCCGCCGACGACCGGGGTCTCCTGGTGCGGCTTGAGGACGACCCCGTTGCCGAGCGCGAGCGCCGGGGCGACGGCCTTGAGCGCGAGGAACAGCGGGAAGTTGAACGGGCTGATCACGCCGACCACGCCGACCGGCAGCCGGTAGAGCCGGTTCTCCCGGCCCTGGGCGGGAGAGGTCAGCACCCGGCCCTCGGGGGCCACCGACTGGTGCAGGCAGTCCCGCAGGACGTCCTTGACCAGCGACAGTTCGAAGCCCGCCTTCAGCGCGGTGCCGCCGAGCTCCGCCGTGATCGCCTCGACGATCTCCGGCTCGCGCTCCTCCAGCAGCCGCAGCGCGCGCTCGAAGACCCGCCGCCGCCGGTAGGGGTTGGTGGCGGCCCACTGCTTCTGGGCGCGCGCGGCCGCCCGGTAGGCGAGGTCGACCTCGGCCACGGTGGCCACGGTGATGGTGGCGAGCTTCTCACCGGTGTAGGGGTCGACGTCGACGATGTCCCAGGAGCCGCTGCCGGTGCGCCACTCGCCGTCGATGTACTGCAGCGCCAACTCGGAGAAGTACGACATCTGATCCCTCTCATGCACCGACCTGATGAGAGGTCATCGTACTGACGTATTACAGTTCCTGGCGCACCGCGTACAGAAGATCCCGGGTCAGTTCCGGACTCAGGCTGTCGGCGACCAGGTCGTCCATCGCGTGCCGGTACTCGGCCACCTCGGCGGGCTTGTCGAGGTAGAGCGCGGTGGTGAACTGCTCCAGGTACACCACGTCCGACAGTTCGGCCTCGGCGAAGCCCAGGACGGTGAAGGCGCCGCTCTCCGCGCTCAGCCCGGCGTTGCCCAGCGGCAGCACCTGGAGCCGGACGTTGGGCAGCTCGCCGAGCTCCAACAGCCGGTCCAGCTGGCCGCGCATCAGCTCCGGGCCGCCCCAGGGGCGGCGCAGCGCGGCCTCGTCCAGCACCGCGACCAGCTGCGGCGCCCGCTCGCCGGTGAGCACCGCCTGCCGCCGGAGGCGGACGTCGACCCGGCGCTCGACCTCCTCGGGCCCGTTGGCGTGGCAGCCGGCGGTGACCACGGCGCGGGCGTAGTCGGCGGTCTGGAGCAGCCCGTGGACGAACTGGACCTCGTAGCTGCGGATCTCGGCGGCGGCCTCCTCCAGCCCCAGGTAGTTCTGGAACCAGCCGGGCAGGACGTCCCCGTACTCGTGCCACCAGGAGGTGGCGTTGGCGTCGCGCAGCAGGCCGAGGACGGTGGCCCGCTCCTGTTCGACCTCGACCCCGTAGAGGGTCAGCAGGTCGGCGACGTCGCGCTCCTTGAAGCCGACCCGGCCGAGCTCCATCCGGCTGATCTTGGACTCGGAGGCGCGGATCGAGTACCCGGCCTCCTCGCGGCTGACGCCCCTGGCCTCGCGGAGCTTGCGCAGCTGGGTGCCGAGCAGCAGACGCCGTATCGTGGCGCCCCCGCCTGCCTGAGTCGTGCCCATCGACGTCATCCTTCGCGCTCGCCCAGCCCCCCGGCCGTCGGCGGCAGTCTGCCACCTGGCACCGACGAACAACAGCCCACGGCCCGGAACCGCCGGAGCACCGCACAACTCCGGCCGTTCGCCGGGGACTTGCGGTGCCCTCCGCGGGCGGGCACGCGACGGCGCCCGCCCTCCAACTGGTCGGGGAAGAGGGCAGGCGCCAGGAGACCGCGTTGGCCCGGCGACACTGGCGGGGGCAGCGGGTTGAGCTCCCGGCGATGCGGCGCCGGGCGTTCGGTGGGGGCCGGTCGGACCGTCCGTCCGTCAGACCACCAGGGGGCGGTCGGTGGGCCGGATCGGGGCGGGAAGCGGGGTCTTGCCGCCCAGGTACCTGTCCACCGCGGCTGCGGCCGAGCGGCCCTCCGCGATGGCCCAGACGATCAGCGACTGGCCACGGCCGGCGTCTCCGCAGACGTACACGCCATCGACATTGGTGGCGAACCGGCCATCGCGGGCAATGTTACCGCGCGCGTCGAGGTCCGCTCCCAGCTGCTCGACGAGCCCGTTGCGCACGTCCGTGCCGGTGAAGCCCATGGCCAGGGTGACGAGCTGCGCGGGGATGGCCCGCTCGGTGCCGGGGACGGGCTCGAAGCGGCCGTCCCGGAACTCGACCTCCACGAGGTGCAGCTCCTGGACGTTGCCGTCCTCGTCGCCGCTGAAGTGGGTGGTGCTGACGGAGTAGATCCGCTCGCCGCCCTCCTCGTGCGCGGAGGTGACCTTGTAGGTCATCGGCATGGTCGGCCAGGGCTGGTGGCCGGGCCGGTCCTCGCCCGGCCGCGGCATGATCTCCAGCTGGGTGACGGAGGCCGCCCCCTGCCGGTGCGCGGTGCCGACGCAGTCGGCGCCGGTGTCGCCGCCGCCGATCACGACGACGTGCTTGCCCCTGGCGCTGATCGGTGACTCCACGAAGTCGCCCTCCTGCACCTTGTTGGCCAGCGGCAGGTACTCCATGGCCTGGTGGACGCCCTTGAGCTCGCGCCCGGGCACCGGCAGGTCGCGGGCGGTGGTGGCGCCCGCCGCGACGACCACGGCGTCGAAGCGCTCGCGCAGCTGCTGCCCGGTGATGTCCTCGCCGACGTGCACGCCGGTGCGGAACCGGGTGCCCTCCGCCCGCATCTGCTCGATGCGGCGGTTGATGTGGCGCTTCTCCATCTTGAACTCGGGGATGCCGTAGCGCAGCAGTCCGCCGATCCGGTCGGCCCGCTCGTACACCACGACGGTGTGCCCGGCCCGGGTGAGCTGCTGGGCGGCGGCGAGGCCGGCCGGGCCGGAGCCGATCACGGCGACGGTCTTGCCGGACAGCCGCTCGGGCACCTGGGGGGTGACCCCGCCGCGGTCCCAGGCCTTGTCGATGATGGTGACCTCGACGTTCTTGATGGTCACCGCGTCCTGGTTGATGCCGAGCACGCACGCGGACTCGCAGGGGGCCGGGCACAGCCGCCCGGTGAACTCCGGGAAGTTGTTGGTGGCGTGCAGCCGCTCGATCGCGCCGACGAAGTCGTCCCGGTAGGCCAGGTCGTTCCACTCGGGGATGAGGTTCCCGAGCGGGCAGCCGTTGTGGCAGAACGGGATGCCGCAGTCCATGCAGCGGCCGGCCTGCTTGCTGATGATCGGCAGGAGGCTGCGCTCGACGTAGACCTCGTTCCAGTCCTTGATCCGGACGTCGACCGGGCGGCGCTCCGCCAGCTGCTTGGGCGTGGTCAGGAAGCCCTTGGGGTCAGCCATTAGCCGCCTCCATCATCTTCGCGGTGGTCTCGGCCTCGGAGAGGCCGGCGCGCTCGGCGGCGTCCCTGGCGGCGAGCACGGCCTTGTAGTCGGTCGGCATGATCTTGGAGAAGCGGGAGACCCCGCTGCCCCAGTCCACCAGGAGTTCGGCGGCGACGGTGGAGCCGGTCTCCTCGTAGTGCTGCTGCACGGTCTCGCGCAGCCAGTCGCGGTCGGCGGCGCCGGGGGCCTCGATGCCCACCATGCCGTCGTTGACGTTGGCGGGGCGCAGGTCCAGGACGTACGCGATGCCGCCGGACATGCCGGCCGCGAGGTTGCGCCCGGTCTCGCCGAGGATGACGACCCGGCCGCCGGTCATGTACTCCAGGCCGTGGTCGCCCACGCCCTCGACGACCAGGGTGGCCCCGGAGTTGCGGACGGCGAAGCGCTCGCCCGCCTTCCCGCGCAGGTGGACGCGGCCGGAGGTGGCGCCGTAGCCGATGGTGTTGCCGGCGATGACGTGGTTCTGGGCGTCGTTGCCGATGGCGGCCGCCTCGCGGGCGGGGCGCACGACCACCACGCCGCCGGACAGGCCCTTGCCGACGTAGTCGTTGGCGTCGCCCTCCAGCCGCAGGGTCACGCCGCGCGGCAGGAACGCGCCGAAGGACTGCCCGGCGGAGCCGGTGAAGGTGACGTCGATGGTCCCCTCCGGCAGGCCCTCGCCGCGGTACCGCTTGGTCACCTCGTGGCCGAGCATGGTGCCGACGGTGCGGTTGACGTTGCGGATCGGCAGCTGGAGGCGGACGGTCTCGCCGCGCTCCAGCGCGTCCTCGGCCAGCGCGATCAGCTGGTTGTCCAGGGCCTTGTCCAGCGCGTGGTCCTGGGTGGTGGTGCAGTGCCGGGCGGCGCCCTCGGGCAGCTCCGGCACGTGGAACAGCGGGGCGAGGTCCAGCCCGGCGGCCTTCCAGTGGTCGATCGCGGCCCGGGCGTCGATGTGCTCGGCGCGGCCGACGGCCTCCTCGATCGAGCGGAAGCCCAGCGAGGCCAGGATCTCCCGGACCTCCTCGGCGATGAACTCGAAGAAGTTGACGACGAACTCGGGCTTGCCGGAGAACCGCTCGCGCAGCACCGGGTTCTGGGTGGCGACGCCGACGGGGCAGGTGTCCAGGTGGCAGACGCGCATCATGATGCAGCCGGAGACGACCAGCGGGGCGGTCGCGAAGCCGAACTCCTCGGCGCCGAGCAGCGCGGCGATGACCACGTCGCGGCCGGTCTTCAGCTGGCCGTCGGTCTGGACGACGATGCGGTCGCGCAGCCCGTTGAGCAGCAGGGTCTGCTGGGTCTCGGCGAGGCCGAGCTCCCAGGGGCCGCCCGCGTGCTTGAGCGAGGTGAGCGGCGAGGCGCCGGTGCCGCCGTCGTGCCCGGAGACCAGGACGACGTCGGCGTGCGCCTTGGACACGCCGGCCGCGACCGTGCCGACGCCGACCTCGGAGACCAGCTTCACGTGGATGCGGGCGGCCGGGTTGGCGTTCTTGAGGTCGTGGATGAGCTGGGCGAGGTCCTCGATCGAGTAGATGTCGTGGTGCGGCGGCGGGGAGATCAGGCCGACGCCCGGGGTGGAGTGCCGGGTCCTGGCGACCCACGGGTAGACCTTGTGGCCGGGCAGCTGGCCGCCCTCGCCGGGCTTGGCGCCCTGGGCCATCTTGATCTGGATGTCGTCCGCGTTGACGAGGTACTCGGAGGTGACGCCGAACCGGCCGGAGGCGACCTGCTTGATCGCCGAGCGGCGCTCCGGGTCGTACAGGCGGTCCGGGTCCTCGCCGCCCTCGCCGGTGTTGGACTTGCCGCCGAGGCGGTTCATCGCGATCGCGAGGGTCTCGTGCGCCTCGCGCGAGATCGAGCCGTAGGACATGGCGCCGGTGGAGAAGCGCCTGACGATCGCGGAGACCGGCTCGACCTCCTCGACCGGGATCGGCTCGCGGCCGAGGCCGTCCAGCCGGAACAGGCCGCGCAGCGTCATCAGCCGCTCGGACTGCTCGTTCACCCGGTCGGTGTACTGCCGGAAGATGTCGTACCGGCGGTTGCGGGTGGAGTGCTGGAGGCGGAAGACGGTGTCCGGGTCGAACAGGTGGGGCTCGCCCTCGCGGCGCCACTGGTACTCGCCGCCGATCTCCAGTGCGCGGTGCGCGGCCGGGATGCCGGAGGCCGGGTAGGCCTTGGCGTGCCGGGCGGCGGTCTCGCGGGCGATCTCCTCCAGGCCGATGCCGCCGAGCTTGGTGGTGGTGCCGGCGAAGTAGGCGTCGACGAGGTCCCGGGAGAGGCCGATGGCCTCGAAGACCTGGGCGCCGCGGTAGGAGGCGACGGTCGAGATGCCCATCTTGGACATGACCTTGAGCACGCCCTTGCCGAGCGCCCTGATCAGGTTCCTGATCGCCTTCTCGGGCTCGACGCCCTCGATGAAGACGCCCTGGGCGACGAGGTCCTCGACCGACTCCATCGCCAGGTACGGGTTGACGGCGCCGGCGCCGTAGCCGATCAGCAGCGCGACGTGGTGCACCTCGCGGACGTCGCCGGCCTCGACCAGCAGCGACACCTGGGTGCGCTGCTTGGTGCGGATCAGGTGGTGGTGCACGGAGGAGGTGAGCAGCAGCGAGGGGATCGGGGCGTGCTCGGCGTCCGAGTGCCGGTCGGAGAGCACGATGATCCGGGCGCCGTCGGCGATGGCCGCGTCGGCCTCGGCGGCGATCTCGGCGAGGCGGGCGGCCAGGCCCTCGCCGCCGGAGGCGACCTTGTAGAGGCCGGAGAGGGTGACGGCCTTCAGCCCGGGCTGGTCGCCGTCGGCGTTGATGTGGACGAGCTTGGCCAGCTCGTCGTTGTCGATCACCGGGAAGGTGATGCCGACGGAGCGGCAGGAGGCGGCCTCGGCGGCCAGCAGGTTGCCCTCCGGGCCGAGGTTGGACAGCAGCGAGGTGACGAGCTCCTCGCGGATGGCGTCCAGCGGCGGGTTGGTGACCTGGGCGAAGAGCTGCACGAAGTAGTCGAACAGCAGGCGGGGCTTCTCGCTCAGCGCGGCGATCGGCGAGTCGGTGCCCATCGAGCCGAGCGCCTCGGCGCCGGTGCGGGCCATCGGCGCGAGGACGACCCGCAGCTCCTCCTCGGTGTAGCCGAAGGTCTGCTGGCGGCGGGTGACGGAGGCGTGGGTGTGGGCGATGTGCTCGCGCTCGGGCAGCTTGGCGAGCTGGATCTGCCCGCCGGCCACCCACTCCTCGTACGGGTGCTCGGCGGCGAGGGCGGACTTGATCTCCTCGTCCTCGACGATCCGGCCCTGGGCGGTGTCCACCAGGAACATCCGGCCGGGCTGGAGGCGGCCCTTGCGGGTGACCTTCTCCTGGTCGATGTCGAGCACGCCGACCTCGGAGGAGAGGACGACCAGGCCGTCCTCGGTGATCCAGTAGCGGGCGGGGCGCAGGCCGTTGCGGTCGAGCACGGCGCCGATCTGGGTGCCGTCGGTGAAGGTGACGCAGGCCGGTCCGTCCCAGGGCTCCATCAGGTTGGAGTGGTACTGGTAGAACGCGCGCCGGGCCGGGCTCATGGTGGCGTGGTTCTCCCAGGCCTCCGGGATCATCATCAGCACCGAGTGCGGCAGCGAGCGGCCGCCGAGGTGGAGCAGTTCCAGGACCTCGTCGAAGGAGGCGGAGTCGGAGTGGTCCGGGGTGCAGATCGGGAAGATCCGGCTCAGGCCCTGCCCGTTCCGGTTCGCCGGGATCAGGTCGGTGGCGAGCTGGGACTCCCGGGCCCGCATCCAGTTGCGGTTGCCCTTGACCGTGTTGATCTCGCCGTTGTGGGCGACGAAGCGGTACGGGTGGGCGAGCGGCCAGCTCGGGAAGGTGTTGGTGGAGAACCGCGAGTGCACCAGGCCGATCGCGGACGCGTAGGAGCGGTCCGACAGGTCGGGGAAGAACGGCTCCAGCTGGCCGGTGGTCAGCATGCCCTTGTAGACGATGGTGCGCGCGGACAGCGACGGGAAGTAGACCCCGGCCTCGCGCTCGGCCCGCTTGCGGACCACGAAGGCGATCCGGTCCAGCTCGATGCCGGCCAGTCCGTCCCGGCTCAGGAAGAGCTGCCGGAAGCGCGGCATCACGCTGCGGGCGGTGGCGCCGAGCAGGTCGGGGGTGACCGGGACGTCGCGCCAGCCGAGGACGGTGAGGTCCTCCTCGGCCGCGATGGCCTCGATCTGCGCCACCGCGGCGGCGTCCTCCTCGGGCAGGAAGGCGATGCCGACGGCGTAGGACCCGGCGGCGGGCAGGTCGAAGCCGACCTTCCCGCGCAGGAAGGCGTCCGGGATCTGGGTGAGGATGCCCGCGCCGTCACCGGAGTCCGGCTCGGCGCCGGTGGCGCCGCGGTGCTCCAGGTTGCGCAGGACGTTGAGTGCCTGCTCGACGATGGTGTGGTCGGCGATGCCCGTCAGCGTGGCGACGAAACCGACGCCACAGGCGTCGTGCTCGTTTCGCGGGTCGTACAGGCCCTGAGCAGCAGGTCGCGCATCCGGCACGAGCCCGTACGGCGGGCGGGGGGCGCCGGCCTGGGGCTCGTTGGCGGAGTGCATGGATGCAGACAGCATCGGCTCTCCCGTCGTCGTCTTTCGGCAAGTTGGTGCAAGGAGGGACGACGTTGGCCCTGATGCGATGGTGCGGTGTCGTGCAAGTTACATGATGCCCGTGATCCCGAGAAGCGGAATATCCCGTCCACATGGCGGGACGACGCGCAGGTCAGGGGGTGTGTGAGAGGGCGCGCCACAGTGCACGCCCCGACGATTGTGCCCAACGGTCCGCGGCCCGAAACAGGGGCGAAACCGGGCCGCCACAGAGGCCGATCATGGACGCCTGCGAATCCATCCCGGGAGCCCGCCCGCAGATGCGAATCCGCGGCGCGGGGGCCCGGATGGTGAGACTAGGCCAGGCGGCCTCCGGCGACGATGTGCGGAACGTCACCCATCTGCCAGCATAGTCATGCAATGTTACGAGTCACCCGCGCGGTCAGCCCACCTGCCCGCCGATCAGCCATCCGAGCAGGTAGGTCACGCCGGCGGCGGCACCGCCCAGCACCAGCTGCCGCAACCCGCTGAACCACCAGCTGCGCGCCGTCACCCGGGCCACCACCGCGCCGCACAGGAACAGCCCGGCGCCCGCCAGCAGCAGCGCGGGCAGCAGCGTGGTCGCCCCCAGCAGGTACGGCAGCAGCGGCAGCAGCGCGCCGAGCGCGAAGCACAGGAAGGACGATCCGGCCGCCACCAGCGGCGAGGGCAGGTCGGTCGGGTCGACGCCCAGCTCCTCGCGGGCGTGCACCTCCAGCGCCAGCTCCGGGTCCGCGGACAGCTGCCGGGCCACCTCGTGGGCCAGCTCCGGCTCCACCCCGCGCGAGACGTACAGCTGGGCCAGCTCGGCCAGCTCCCCGTGCGGGTTGCGGCGCAGCTCCAGCCGCTCGACCTCGATCTCGGCCTGCACCAGCTCCCGCTGGGAGGCCACCGAGGTGTACTCCCCCGCCGCCATCGAGCAGGCGCCGGCCGCCAGGCCCGCCAGGCCGGTGAGGATGACCGTGCCGTTGGACGCGGCACCGCCGACCACCCCGGTCATCAGCGCGAAGTTGGACACCAGGCCGTCCACCGCGCCGAACACGGCCGGCCGCAGCCAGCCGCCGTTGACGTCCCGGTGGTGGTCGGCCGCGGGGATCCGGGGCTGGTGCCCGGCGTCGGCCTCCAGGGTGGTCGCACTCATCGTCTCTTCCCCTCCGTCGTCGTTCGTCAGCCCTGAAGGTAGCCCGTCTGACCTGGGCATTTCCAGCAAAGTAAGGCTGTCCGAACAGCACCGGGGCCACCCCTCGCGGTCCTTGCGAAGGGTGGCCCCGGTGGAGGGAAGCGCTGGTCAGATCGGGTTCTTGGCGTCCTCGCCGGCCGTCTTCCCGTCCACGGGCTCGGCCTGCCGGCGCAGGAGCGGCTGCCGGGCGGCGTTCCGCTCGGCCTTGTCCGCGGCCTTGTCGGCCTTCCCGAAGGCGGCCTTCCCGTCGGTCCCCTCGTCGGCCTTGCCGTCGCCCTGCGCCCCGGGCCCGGCCTCCTCCTCCGCGTGCGCGGCCGGGTCGATGCCCGCCGGGTCCTCCCGCCCGGGCCTCGTCCGGCCGACGACCACGAAGTACGCCACCGCGGCCAGGAACACCGCGATGGACACCCAGTCGTTCAGCCGCAGGCCGAAGTAGACGTGCGCGTCGTCGATCCGCAGCCACTCGATCCAGAACCGGCCCACCGTGTAGGCGGCCACGTACAGCGCGAACGCCCGGCCGTGGCCCAGCACGAACCGGCGGTCCGCCCAGATGACCAGCAGCGCGACGCCGACGCACCAGAGCGACTCGTACAGGAAGGTCGGGTGGTAGACGCCCTTGACGACCTCGCCGTCGGCCAGCGTCTTGTCGATCTCCAGGCCCCACGGCAGGGTGGTCGAGCGGCCGTAGAGCTCCTGGTTGAAGTAGTTGCCCCAGCGCCCCAGCGCCTGCGCGAGCGCGATGCCCGGCGCGATGGCGTCCGCGTAGGCGGGCAGCGGCACGCCGCGGCGGCGGGCGCCGATCCAGGCGCCGACCGCGCCCAGCGCGACCGCGCCCCAGATGCCGAGGCCGCCCTCCCAGATCTTGAGGGCGTCCCAGGGGTTCTTCCCCTCGGCGAAGTACAGTCGGCCGCCGTCGGTGATCACGTGGTACAGGCGGCCGCCGACCAGGCCGAACGGCACGGCCCACACGGCGATGTCGCCGACGGTGTGCTTGGCACCGCCCCGGGCGACCCAGCGCTTGCTGCCGAGCCAGACGGCGACGACGACACCGAGGATGATGCAGAAGGCGTAGGCGCGCAGCGGGATCGGTCCGAGGTACAGGACGCCCCGCGACGGGCTGGGAATGTAGGCGATATCCATGGCAGTCCCGACGCTACAGGGTCCGAAGGCCCGCTCGGACACCCTTGGGGTCACAGAAACCGAACAACGGCGGCGCCGCCCCTGCCGGACGGGGCGGGGGCGGCGCGGCGGGGCGGGCTCAGCCGGCCGTCGGCGACGGGTTGTTGGCCTCCGAAGCGGTGCTGGTCGGCGCCGGGGTCTGCCCGTGCGACCCGGCCGTGCCCAGCTGCTTGCCCTGGTTCGCGGCGTCCACCCACTTCACCAGGTTGGCCGGGGTGATCTCCTCGGTGCCGTTCTTCGGGTAGACCGGCTGGCCGTTGAGCAGCACCGTGGGGGTGGACTTGAAGCTGGACTTGTCGAAGTCCTGCTGCACCGCGGAGACCCAGCCGCCGAAGCGGCTGTCCCTGACGCAGGACTGGAACGCGGGCGTGTCCAGGCCGTCGACCTGCTTGGCCAGGCCGAGCAGCACGTTCTTGTCGCCGAAGGCGTCGTTGGTCTCGTCCGGCTGGTTGCGGTAGAGCACGTCGTGGAAGTCCCGGAAGTGCCCGGCGTCCTGGGCGCAGCCCAGCGCGTTGGCGCCGTTCCTGGAGCCCTTGCCCGGTACGGCGCGGTCGATGAACGACACGATGTGGTAGTTCGTGAAGATCTTCCCGGCGTCCTCCAGCTGGTCGATGGTCGAGGAGAACTCCCGCTCGAAGGTGCCGCAGGCGGGGCAGCGCGGGTCCTCGTAGACGGTGAGGACGGAGGGCGCGTTGCCGGAGCCGACCGGGATGACGAGGTTCTTGTCGCCGATCGTCCCGGCCGGGGCGGCGACGGGCGTCTCCGGCTTGGAGCGCTGGTTCTGCACCACGACGCCGACGACCGCCGCGGCGGCGATCACCGCGAGCACGGAGCCGCCGACGATCAGCTTCTTCCTGCGCCGGGAGGAGGCCTCCTCGGCCTGCCGCTGCTCCAGCATCCGCTCGCGGGCGGTGCGCTTGCCTTCTCGGTTCTTCTCGCTCATTGCCTTGACATCCACGGTCGGGGGCCTTCGTCGGGTGCGGGGGTACGTAGGTCAGCTCGCCAGCAGGCCGTCCACCGACAGCCGGGTGCGGGGCCGCCACAGCAGCCACCCGGCCAGCAGCAGGAACCCGGTGTCGCGCAGGATCTCCTGGAGGTACGCCGTGCGGGACTCGTCGACGTGCCCGCCGCCGCCGAAGCAGCCGCAGTCGATCGAGATGCCGCGCGCCCAGGCGGAGGCGATCCCGGCGACGAAGACCAGCAGCAGCAGGGCGGAGACCCCGGCCACCAGCCGGACGCCGAGGCCCAGGACGAGCAGCAGGGCCAGTGCCAGCTCCAGGAACGGCAGCCCGTAGCCGATCGGCTTGACCAGGCCCTCGGGCAGGATCTCGTAGGCCCGGACGGCCTGGGCGGCCTCCGCCGGGTCGGCGATCTTCGCCAGCCCGGCCCACCCCCAGACCACCGCGAGGCCGAGCCGGACGACCGTGCCGAGCCACTCGCTCCAGGCCGGCACCGGCCGCCGTGCCGTCGGCGCGGGCTCGGGCGCGGAGCCGCCGGGCTGCGCGGTCATCAGGGGACCCCCCTCGGGAAACTCGTTCACTCCCTGATGAACCGTGACGGCCGAAGGGGGGTTCCTCCGCATTCGGGAATGACGCCGGATGAGTGACGTTCCGTCCGGAGGTGACGAACACCCGTGCGTCACCGGCAGCCGGCCGCCCGCCCCGCCTCGAACAGGTCCGGGTGCCGGGCCGCCGCCGCGCAGGCCACCGCCTCCCGCTCCGCCCGCTCGGCCCCCCGCCTGGCCAGCGCCTGGCCCACCTCGACGTGCAGCCCGACCGCGCCGCCGAGCACCACCACGGCCGCCAACGCCCGCAGCAGGACGGCCCGCTGGAGACCCCGCACCGGCTCACCCCTCTCCGCTCGCGCCCGCAACCGTTCGTGCACTCCTCCCCCACTCAACGTCCGCCGACCCCCGCTGATGCGTGTCCCCACCCCTTGTTCACCCGTTCGGGCCCGCGCTCGTCGGGCGGGGCGCGCGGAGACGGTCCGCTCCGGTCCGGCGGGCGCGCGGAGCACACCCGCACGCCCCGCCGGACGAGCGACGGCCCCCCGCTCCCGGAGGAGTGGGGGGCCGTCGGCCGTCCGGCGCCGCCGCGCGTCAGCGCCTGCGCACGCCCTCGGCCAGCTCCCCGGCCAGGGCCCGCACGGCGTCCAGCGCCGCGGCCTCGTCGCCGTCGGCGGCCAGGATCCGCTTCACGAAGGCCGACCCGACGATCACGCCGTCCGCGAAGCGGGCGACCTCCGCCGCCTGGTCCGGGTCCGAGACGCCGAGCCCGACGCAGACCGGCAGGTCCGTGGTCGCCCTGGTCCGGGCGACCAGGTCCTCGGCCATCGACCCGACGGCCGACCTGGTCCCGGTCACGCCCATCACGGCTGCCGCGTAGACGAACCCGCTGCCCGCCGCGGTGACCTCCGCGAGCCGCGCGTCCCTGCTGCTGGGGGCGACCACGAACACGGTGTCCAGCCCGTGCTCGTCCGCCGCCTTGCGCCACTGGTCGGACTCCTCCACCGGCAGGTCCGGCAGGATGCAGCCGGCCCCGCCCGCGGCCGCCAGGTCGGCCGCGAAGCGCGCCACGCCGTAGCGGTCGACGGGGTTCCAGTACGTCATCACGAGCACCGCGGCCCCGGGGTGTGCCGAGGCGACCTCCCGGACCGTCCGCAGCACGTCCTTGATCCGCACGCCACCGCGCAGCGCGATGTCGTCCGCGGTCTGGATGACGGCGCCGTCCAGCACCGGGTCCGAGTGCGGCAGCCCGACCTCGACCACGTCGCAGCCGCCCTCGACCAGGGCGCCGATCGCCCGGATGCCGCCCTCGACGGTCGGGAAGCCGGCCGGCAGGTAGCCGATCAGCGCGGCGCGGTCCTCGGCCCGGGCCGCCGCCAGGACGTCGCTCAGCTTGGCAGCCATGGTCACTTACCCCCCTCGGCGGAGCCCTCGTCCGAGGCGCCGGCCTGCTCGTCGTACAGTCCGAAGTACTCGGCCGCGGTGTGCATGTCCTTGTCCCCGCGCCCCGACAGCGAGACCAGGACGGTCGCCTCCGGCTCGAGCTCGCGCCCCAGCTCCAGCGCCCCGGCGAGCGCGTGGGCGCTCTCGATGGCCGGGATGATCCCCTCGGTGCGGGACAGCAGCCGCAGCGCCTGCATCGCGGCGTCGTCGGTGACCGGCCGGTACTCCGCCCGCCCGGTGTCCTTCAGCCAGGCGTGCTCGGGGCCGACGCCCGGGTAGTCCAGGCCCGCCGAGATCGAGTGCGACTCGATGGTCTGGCCGTCCTCGTCCTGGAGGACGTACGTGCGGGAGCCGTGCAGCACGCCCGGGTCCCCCTTGGTGAGGGTGGCCGCGTGCCGGGGCGTCTCGGCGCCCTCGCCCGCCGCCTCGCAGCCGACCAGCCGCACCCCGGCGTCCGGGATGAACTCGTGGAAGATCCCCATCGCGTTGGAGCCGCCGCCCACGCAGGCCACCACCGCGTCGGGCAGCCGGCCCGTCCGGTCGAGCACCTGCCGGCGCGCCTCGACGCCGATCACCCGGTGGAAGTCCCGGACCATCATCGGGAACGGGTGCGGGCCGGCCACGGTGCCGAACAGGTAGTGGGTGGAGTCGACGTTGGCGACCCAGTCCCGGAAGGCCTCGTTGATGGCGTCCTTGAGCGTCCGGCTCCCGGACCTGACGGCCACCACCTCGGCGCCGAGCATCCGCATCCGGGCCACGTTGAGCGCCTGGCGCTCGGTGTCGACCTCGCCCATGTAGATGGTGCAGTCGAAGCCGAACAGCGCGCAGGCGGTGGCGGTGGCCACGCCGTGCTGGCCGGCGCCGGTCTCGGCGATGATCCGGGTCTTGCCCATCCGCCGGGTGAGCAGCGCCTGGCCCAGCACGTTGTTGATCTTGTGCGAGCCGGTGTGGTTGAGGTCCTCGCGCTTGAGCAGGATGCGCGCGCCGCCCGCCTCGGCGGAGAAGCGGTGCACGTCGGTCAGCGGGCTCGGGCGCCCGGTGTAGTCCTTGAGCAGCCCGTCGAGCTCGGCGGCGAAGGCCGGGTCGGCCTTGGCCTTCTCGTACTCCTCGGCGACCTGCTCGACCGCGGCGACCAGCGCCTCGGGGATGAAGCGGCCGCCGTACGCGCCGAAGTAGCCGCGGGCGTCCGGCACCCCGGCACCGGGCAGGTAGTCCTTGTCGGACATGGTGGTTTCCCTTGAACGGAGATGGACGACAGTGACGTCTTCCCGGCCGCCCCGGCCGATGGGCCGGTCAGCCGGACGTCACGCGCCATCGCCGCCCGGGCACCTGCCCGGGCTCGCACCCGATCACGTACCGCACCCGACGCCCCAGCACCCGGCGTGCGGGCGCGCGGCAGCCGCGCGGGCGGCAGCCGGGGGCGAGTCGGGCGGCGATCTTCACGGGGTGGCGTCAGTCCTTGTGCCGGACGGCGGGGTGGGCCCCGGCGGCGACCAGGTCGGCGACCGCTGCGCGCGGGTCCTTGCCGGTCACCAGGGTCTCGCCGACCAGCACCGCGTCGGCGCCGAGGTTAGCGTAGTTGATCACGTCCAGCGGGCCGCGTACACCGGATTCGGCGATCCTGACGATGCCGTCCGGGATCGCGTGGGCGACGTTCTCGAAGGTGTTGCGGTCCACTTCGAGCGTCTTGAGGTTGCGGGCGTTGACGCCGATGATCCGGGCGCCGGCGTCCACCGCGCGCTTGATCTCCTCCTCGTCGTGCACCTCCACCAGCGGGGTGAGGCCGATCGACTCGGCGCGCTCGATCAGCGACACCAGGGCCGGCTGGTCGAGGGCCGCGACGATCAGCAGCGCGAGGTCGGCGCCGTGCGCGCGGGCCTCCCACAGCTGGTAGGCGGTGACGATGAAGTCCTTGCGCAGCAGCGGGGTGTCCACCGCGGCGCGGACGGCGTCCAGGTCGGCCAGCGACCCGCCGAAGCGGCGCTGCTCGGTCAGCACGCTGATCGCGGCGGCACCGCCGGCCGCGTAGTCGGCCGCCAGGGCGGCCGGGTCGGCGATCGAGGCCAGGGCGCCCTTGGACGGGCTGGAGCGCTTCACCTCGCAGATCACCCGGACCCCGTCGCCGCGGAGGGCGGCGACGCCGTCCTTGGCCTCCGGTGCCTTGGCGGCGAGCTCCTTGAGCTCGTCGAGGGAGACCCGGGCCTGCCGCTCGGCGAGGTCCTCGCGGACCCCTTCGATGATCGAGTCGAGCACACTCACTCAGGAGCCCCCATCTTTTCTGCCAGTCGGTCGGCTTTCCGCCGGTTGGCCGGCGCCAGCCGGCGGGCGGCGGCCCACCGGCCCTTCGATGGTATCGGCACCGGGGGGCGCGGGGCGCACCGGTTCGCGCCGCATCTCGCGGACCGGACGCCCCCTGTGGCCGTCCCCAACTGCGGCTTCACCGGGCCTGCACCGGTTTTCGGACGGACTTCGCGCCCGTTTCGGACGGTCCCCGAGCCCGGTGGCGGCGGCCGGCGGGCAGCGGCGGCGGTCAGACCAGCGGCGGTGCCAGCCCGGCGCCGACCGCCGAGTTGCGCACCACCGTGAACACCAGCACCAGCAGGGCGATCAGCGCCCACCGGCGGCCCCCCACGGCGACCCTCGGCGGCGGCCCGCCGGTCAGCGCGGCCCAGGCCCAGCGCAGCCACAGCACCGACAGCACGCCGAAGAGCAGGACCGCCACCGCGTTGTCGTGCAGGGCTCCGGTGAGGTCCCCGTGGGCCAGCGCGTGGACGCAGCGCAGCCCCCCGCAGCCGGGGCACCACCAGCCGGTGGCGGTCAGGAACGGGCACTCGGGGTAGTGCCCGGGGGCGTTCGGGTCCACCACGGCGACGTACGCGGCGGGGGCGGCCACCGCCGCCAGCGCGGTCAGCGGCGGGCTCAGCCGGCGCAGCACGGGCGGCGGGGCGGAGGTGGTGGAAGCGGTCGGGGCGGCGTTCACGCCCCGATTCTGCCCGGGCCGGGCCCGGACACGACGAAACGGCGGGCGTGGCGCGCCCGCCGTTCCGATGTACGACAAACGTGTGGTGCGACGACCCGTCGTCAGGCGGCGACGGCGGCGCGGGCCTCACGGGCCGCGAGCTGCTCCTCGGTCGACTTGTACACGTTGGTGCTGGGCTGCTTGCCCATGCCCGCGACAGCCATGGCCTTGCCGACCACGCCGCCGGCCAGGACGACGGCGATGCCGACCCAGACGAGCAGCACCGACGGCAGGATCATCGCGACGCCCGCGACGCCGAAGCCGACGAAGGAGATGATGACGCCGGTCCAGGCGGCGGGGGTGTGGCCGTGTGCTGCTGCTGCCATCTGCGTGGTGCTCCTTGGCTCTCGGGGCCCGGCCGGGCCTGCGGGGCCGCCGGCGGGTTGACGGGTTCCATTGTGCCGGGCCACACACCGGCGGCCCAAAGCGGGTGGTGGGTCTATCGCGTCACATGCCCGCGGCTCACACCGCGGTCGGGTCCTCGCCCCGGTCCAGGGCCTTCCACAGGTCCCCCGGGGTGTCCGTCCTGGCCGGGGCCCTGCGGGTCGGCGCCTCGTAGCGGCTGCCCATGGCCGGCCAGCCCCGGCCGTAGCGCAGGGTGAGCAGGCCCGCCAGGGCCAGCAGCACCCCGCCGACCAGCGCGACCCAGGGCCAGGCGGTGTGCGAGACCTCGGCGGCCGCCGAGCCGCTCAGCGCCAGCTTGCGGGCGGCCTCGGCGTCCAGCGCCGCGGTGTCGCCCGCCCCGGCCGCCGAGGCGGCGGCCGCGCCGATCCCGGCCAGCAGGGTCAGCGCGCCGACCGCCAGCCGGCCGGCGCCGCGCACCGCGAACACCGCGACGGCCGCGGCGAGGCCCACCAGGGCCAGCCCGCCGGGCAGTTCGGAGATCCTGCCGCCGGTGACGGACACGTCCAGGGTGCCCGCCCGGCCCTCGGCCCAGGTCCGCCCGGCCGCGGTCAGCACCAGCACGGCGCTCAGCACGGTCAGCAGCAGCATCACGCCGAGGGTGCGGCGGCTGGGGGTGGCGGGGGCGGGAGTCTGCTCAGCGGTCACCCGTCCACTATCCCCCGGCCGACGCCGGGGGCCGAACCCGGGGTGGGCAACGCGTCGCGCCGGGCGGCCTACCGGTCGGCGGGCGGGGCGGCGGACGCGGTGGGGAACCCGTCCGTGCGCAGCACCGCCGTACCGCCGCCGAGCGGCAGGAACAGGTCGTTGCCGAACGGCACGCGCTCGGCCTCCCGGTACACCCCCTCGGGGGACGGCGCGGTGTGCACCGTGCAGACCGCGGCCGCCGGATCGACCACCACGTACAGCGGCACGCCGCTCTGCGCGCCGGCCCGCGCCCAGGCGTGGCCGCGGCCCGGGTGGGCCACCTCCAGCACCGCCGCCACGTCGGCGGCGGCGTACCGGCCCCGGGCCCCGCGGGCCGCCCCGGGGGCGAGCACCGCGAGGTCCGGGGCGATCGGCCCGGGCGCGGCCGGGAAGTCGATCACCACGCCGGAGAGCACCCGGCCGTGGCCGGCCGGCTGCTCCCCGAGCTGCACGGCGGCGCCGAACACCACGGCCCAGCGCAGCTCGTCGTACGGCACTTCGGGCGCCTCGGGCATCCGGCCGCCTCCCTCACCTCAGGACAGTCCCGGCGTCCGCAGCGTATTGGCGGTGGCGACGGCCCGCAGCACGGCGGCCGCCTTGTTGCGGCACTCGGTGTCCTCGCCGTGCGGGTCGGAGTCGGCGACCACGCCCGCGCCGGCCTGCACGTACGCCCGGCCGTCGCGCAGCACCGCGGTGCGGATCGCGATCGCGGTGTCCGAGTCCCCGGCGAAGTCCAGGTAGCCGACGCAGCCGCCGTACAGGCCGCGGCGGGTGGGCTCCAGCTCCTCGATGATCCGCATCGCCCGCGGCTTGGGCGCCCCGGACAGGGTGCCGGCCGGGAAGCAGGCGGTCAGCACGTCGAAGGCGGTGCGCCCGGGCGCCACCCGGCCGGTGACGGTCGACACGATGTGCATCACGTGGCTGTAGCGCTCGATCTGCATGAAGTCGACCACCTCGACGCTGCCCGGCTCGCAGACCCGGCCGAGGTCGTTGCGGCCGAGGTCCACCAGCATCAGGTGCTCGGCGCGCTCCTTCGGGTCGGCGAGCAGCTCGGCGGCCAGCTCCGCGTCCTCGTGCGGGGTGGCGCCGCGGTGCCGGGTACCGGCGATCGGGTGCAGCATCGCCTCGCCGTCGGTGACCTTGACCAGCGCCTCCGGGCTGGAGCCCACCACGTCGAAGCCGCCCTCGGCGCCGCCGTCCGGGCCCGGGAAGCGGAACAGGTACATGTACGGGCTGGGGTTGGTGGTGCGCAGCACGCGGTAGACGTCCAGCGCGGAGGCCGGGCAGGGCGCCTCGAAGCGCTGCGAGGGCACGACCTGGAAGGCCTCGCCGGCCCGGATCCGCTCCTTGACCGTCTCGACGGCGGCCCGGTACGGCGCGCCGCCGAACGGCGAGCTGACCTCGCCGGGGCCGGCCGGGGTGAAGGTGGCCAGGCCCGGGTCGACGGGCTTGGCCAGCTCGGCCTCCATCGCGTCCAGCCGGGCCACCGCGTCCGCCCAGGCCTCGTCCACGCCGCTGGCCAGGTCGTTGTGGTTGACGGCGTTGGCGATCAGCAGCACCGTGCCGTCCACGTGGTCGAGCACCGCGAGGTCGGTGGCGAGCAGCATGGTCAGCTCGGGCAGGCCGAGGTCGTCCGGGTTGAGGTCGGGCAGCTTCTCCAGCCGGCGGACGATGTCGTAGCCGAGGTAGCCGACCAGGCCGCCGGTGAGCGGGGGCAGGCCGTCGTCCTCGGAGCGCGGGGTGTGCAGCGCTTGCAGGGCGGCGCGCAGCACCTCCAGCGGGTCGCCGGCGGTGGGAATGCCGACCGGCGGGGTGCCCAGCCAGCGGGCGCCGCCGTCCGGGCCGACGGTCAGGGCGGCGGCGCTGCGCACCCCGACGAAGGAGTAGCGCGACCAGCTGCGGCCCTGTTCGGCGGACTCCAGCAGGAAGGTGCCGGGGCGCTCCTCGGCGAGGCTGCGGTAGAGGCCGATCGGGGTGAGGCCGTCCGCGAGGAGCCTGCGGGTGACCGGGATGACCCGGGTGTCGACGGCGAGCTTGCGGAAGGCTTCGAGATCCATGGCGGGCGGCACCTTCTGGAGTTGTGGGCGGGGTTTTCCGGTTCAGGACAGCGGGAGCACGTCGGCGTCGAAGCAGGTGCGGTCGCCGGTGTGGCAGGCCGCGCCGGTCTGGTCGACCTTCACCAGCAAGGTGTCGCCGTCGCAGTCCAGGGCCACCGACTTGACCGCCTGGACGTGGCCCGAGGTGTCGCCCTTCACCCAGTACTCACGGCGGCTGCGGCTCCAGTAGGTGCAGCGGCCCGTGGTGAGGGTGCGGTGCAGCGCCTCGTCGTCCATCCAGCCGAGCATCAGCACCTCGCCGGTGTCGTACTGCTGGGCGATGGCCGGGAGCAGCCCGTCCTCGGTGCGCTTGAGCCGGGCGGCGATCTCCGGGGCGAGGGCGGTGCTGCCGGGGGTGGCGGGTGTGGTGGACATGGGGCCATTGTGTCAGCCCGGCCCGCGCCGCCCGTCCCCCGCTCCGGCCGCCCCGGCCGGCGCCCGCGTCACGGGCGCAGCTGCCCGGTGAGCTTGGGGCCGCCCTGCTTGTTGCTCGCGGCGAGGGTGCAGGTGTAGTCGCGCCAGCCCTGCTGGTAGTTGGCCATCGACGGGCCGAACTGGCGGCCGTAGTAGGTCCGCCCGTCGCCCTGGCGGGCCTTGGCGGCGGCCTCGGCGTCCTTGCAGCCCTCCCGCATGGCGAGGGCGAGCGGGATCTCGCCGGTGATGCCGTCGGGGAGCACCGGGTCGGCGATCACCTCGCCGTCGTGCTCGCCCGCGCAGGGCCGCTCCTCGGGCTTGGTGATCACGGGGCTCAGCTGCGGGTGGTCGAAGCAGGCGCCGACCGGGAAGTAGGCGTACGGCGGCGCCGGCCTGGTCGGCTCGGGGGTCGGGGTCGGCGTCGGCGTCGGGCCGGCCGTGGGGGCGGGCGGCGGCGGCGCGGCGGCCGGCTTCCCGTCGTCCGGCCAGAGCACCGCGGTGGCCACCACCGCGAGCAGGACGGCCAGCACGGCGGCGACGGTGAGGACCAGGCCGCGGGACGGGCGGGAGCCGGCTGCGGACGGCTGCTGCTCGGAGGTCATGGCCACGAGGATGGCCCACCCGGCCCCCGCCTGGCAGCCGCTTCGCCGAACTCGCCCCGTTCGGGGGCGCCCGCGGGCTGTCGGAAGTCGGCCCGGGAGGAGCGGAGGGCCGCCCTTCGGGCAGCCGGTGCGGGAAACACGACAGGAGGTGTCGGGTTTCGCGGGGAGGGTGGGGCCGCCGGTCGGTACCGTCGTGGTGCGGGCCGGGACGACGGACGGACGTAAGGAAACCGATGCGCGAAACACCCGAGGAGCTCCGCCGGCTCCAAGAACTCCTGGACGCCTCGCTCGCCCGGTCGACGGCGCACCTGCGGTCGATCATCAGCGGCGAACGCACGCTGAGCGCCGAGCAGTTGACCGGCGTGCTCACCGGGATGCGCACGCTCGCGCTGTCCACGGTGACGGCGAAGGGCGAGCCGCGGATCAGCGGCGTGGACGGGCACTTCCTGCACGGGCGGTGGCACTTCGGCACCGCGCGCGGCGCCGCCAAGGCCCGGCACCTCGCGGCCCGGCCCGCGGCCAGCGTCGCGCACCTGCGCGGGGAGGAGCTGGGCGTGTTCGCCCACGGCACCGTGGAGGTCCTCAACCCGCACGGCGGCGAGCCGGCCGCCGACTGGCCGGAGCTGCTCGCGTACTTCCGGGGCTTCTACGGCGACGACGCCTTCGACTGGGACGACGACGTCGTCTACTACCGGCTGCACCCGCAGTGGATGACCGTGTACGCCGCCGACCCCACCGCCCTCGGCGGCGGGGAGGAGCGCGCCTGAACCGGCCCGCCCGGCGACAATGGCGCGGGGCCCGGGCAAGCGCCGGGCCCAGGACGGAGGGAGCGACGTGCGGGCGAGCCGGGCCATCGCGCTGCTGCTGCTCCTCCAGGCCCGGCGGGCGATGACGGCCACGGAGCTCGCCGCCGAGCTGGAGGTGTCGGAGCGCACCGTGCAGCGGGACGTCGCCGCCCTGGTCGAGGCCGGGGTGCCGGTGTACGCCGACCGCGGCCGGGGCGGGGGCTACCGGCTCGTCGGCGGCTACCGCACCCGCCTCACCGGCCTCGAACGCGCCGAGGCCGAGGTGCTGCACCTGGCCGGGCTGCCGGGCCCGCTGCGCGACATGGGCCTGGCCGGGGCCGCCCTGGCCGCCCGGCTGAAGGTCGCCGCCGCGGTGGGCGACGCCCCCTCGGCCGCCGTGCGGCGGTTCCACCTCGACGCCCCGGCCTGGTTCCGCGAGGCCGAGGCCCCGCCGCTGCTGGCCGAGGTGTCGCGCGCCGTGTGGGAGGACCGGGTGCTGCACGCCCGGTACGCGGCGCGCGGCGGCACCCGGGAGCGCCGGCTGGAGCCGTACGGCCTGGTCCTGAAGGCCGGGCGGTGGTACCTGGCGGCGCGCGGCCCGTCCGGCCGGGTCGGCTCGTACCGCGTCGACCGCTTCGAGACCGCCGAGGCCGGCGACGAACGGTTCGAGCGCGACCGGGAGTTCGACCTCGCCGACTACTGGGCCGAGGCGGCCCGGGAGTTCACCCGCACCCTGCTGCGCGAGCGGGCGGTGGTCCGGCTGAGCCCGCTCGCCGTGGACGGCCTGGCCGGCCTGCTGGAACCGACCGCCGCGGCCGACGCGCTCGCCACCGCGGGCCCGCCGGACGCCGAGGG
This sequence comes from Kitasatospora sp. NPDC018619, assembly GCF_044391605.1. Lineage (NCBI taxonomy): Bacteria > Bacillati > Actinomycetota > Actinomycetes > Kitasatosporales > Streptomycetaceae > Kitasatospora > Kitasatospora sp. NPDC018619. Next base: position 214,482 of record NZ_JBISAI010000008.1, on the reverse strand, counting down.
GTGGGTCACCGTGAGCCTGCCGGTCGAGAGCTGGGACATCGGCTACGTCGAGCTGCTGCGCCTCGGCCCGGAGGCCGAGGTGCTCCACCCGCCCGCGCTCCGCGCCCGCCTGGCCGAGGCGCACCGCCGCGCCGCCGCCCGCTACACCCGGCCGCGCGATCCGGACCCGACGGACCGGAGCGCCTAGGGCGCACCCGGCGAGAACTGTCAGACACGCCCTAGGCTGACGCCATGTCGAACCACGCCCTCGCCGAACGCCACCGCCTCGCCCGGCTGCTCACCGACGCCGGGCCGAACGCCCCCACCCTCTGCGAGGGTTGGACCACCCGGGACCTCGCCGCCCACCTGGTGATCCGCGAGCGCCGCCCCGACGCCGCGGCCGGCCTGCGGGTCGGCGCGCTGGCCGGCTGGACGCAGCGGGTGCAGGACGGCTACGCCGAGCGGCCGTACGAGGAGCTGGTGCGGCTGTTCCGGGCCGGCCCGCCGGTCTTCTCGCCGTTCGCCCTGCCCGGCGCCGACGAGGCGGCGAACACCGTCGAGTACTACGTCCACGCCGAGGACGTCCTGCGGGCCCCCGACGACTGGAGCCCGCAGCCCGTCCCGCCGGGCCGCGCGGAGGCCCTCTGGCGCCGGCTGCCCCTCATCGCCCGGCTGGAGGCCGGCCGCCGCTCCCCCGTCCGGCTCTCCCTCGTCCACCCCGACGGCCGCTCGCTCACCGTCGGCCCGGCCGGCTCCGCGACCGTCCGCCTCACCGGCGAGCCCGCCGAGCTGGTCCTCTTCGCCTACGGCCGCGGCGCCCGGACCACGCTCGGCGTCGACGGCGCCCCCGACGCCGTCGAGGCCCTGCGCCACGTCCTGCCGCTGCCCCCGGCGTAGCGCGCGGGCGGGCCCTCCGGGCGGCCCGGAGGCCCGTCGCCTCCGGCTGCGGATGTCCGTGGGCGGGTGCAGACTCGCAGGTGGCCGGGGTCCGCCCAGGGCAGCCCGGTCCCCCTCCGTCGAAGGGCACCCCGCACATGCTCACCACCGACTTCCCCCTCGGCTCGCCCTGCTGGATCGACCTGGGCAGCCCGGACATCCCCGCCACCGCGGACTTCTACGGCAAGGTGTTCGGCTGGACCTTCCAGGAGGTCCCCGAGGCCGGCGGCTACGGGTTCCTGCAGAAGGACGGCAGGACCGTCGGTGCCATCGGCTCCCTCGACGCCGGCGCGCGGTCCGCCTGGACGACGTACTTCCGCACCCCGGACGCGGACGCCACCGTCAACGCCGCCGAGCAGGCCGGCGCCACCGTCCGCGTACCGCCGACGGACGTCATGCGGGAGGGCCGGTTCGCCGCCCTCACCGACCCGCAGGGCGCCGAGTTCTCGGTCTGGCAGGCGGGCGACACCACGGGCCTGGAGGCCGTGTCCGAGGAGGCCGCCCTGGTCTGGGCCGAGCTGCACACCCCCGACCAGGAGGATGCCTCCGCCTTCTACCGGCAGCTGTTCGGCTGGCGGGTGCAGGAGTTCGAGCCCGCGCCGGGGATGCACTACCGGGTGGCCTCCACCGCCGAGGGCGACCAGCAGGCCACCAGCTTCGGCGGCATCGCCCCGACCATGGGCCCGGCGCAGCCCGCCGCCTGGACGCCGTACTTCGCGACCGCGGACGTGGACGCGCGGGTGGCCAAGGCGACGGCGGCCGGCGGCTCGGTGCTGATGGGCCCCGAGAACGTGCGGAACGTCGGCCGGATCGCGTGGGTCGCGGACCCGGACGGCGCCCCCTTCGCGCTGATCAAGGGCGACCCGAACCAGACCTGAGCGCATGCGGGGCCCGCCGTCCGGAGCCGGACGGCGGGCCCCCGTCACGCACGGAGCGTCACCGCACCGGGTGCCCGGCCTCCCGCAGCGCGCCCTTGACCTCGCCGATCCGCAGGTCCCCGAAGTGGAAGACGCTGGCGGCCAGCACCGCGTCCGCGCCCGCCTCGACGGCCGGCGCGAAGTCCGCGACCCTGCCCGCGCCGCCGGAGGCGATCACCGGCACCGAGACGCTCGCGCGCACGGCCCGGATCATGTCCAGGTCGTAGCCGTCCTTGGTGCCGTCCGCGTCCATCGAGTTGAGCAGGATCTCGCCCGCGCCCAGCTCGGCGGCGCGGCCCGCCCACTCGACGGCGTCCAGGCCGGTGCCCTTGCGCCCGCCGTGGGTGGTGACCTCGAAGCCGGAGGCGGTCTCCGTCCCGGGCGGGCAGCGCCGGGCGTCCACCGAGAGCACCAGCACCTGCCGCCCGAAGCGCCGGGCGATCTCGCGGACCAGCTCCGGCCGGGCGATGGCCGCGGTGTTGACGCCGACCTTGTCGGCGCCGGCCCGCAGCAGCCTGTCGACGTCCTCGACGGCGCGGATGCCGCCGCCGACGGTGAGCGGGATGAAGACCTGCTCGGCGGTGCGGCGGACCACGTCGTAGGTGGTCTCCCGGTCGCCGGAGGAGGCGGTGATGTCGAGGAAGGTCAGCTCGTCGGCGCCCTCGGCGTCGTAGAGCTTGGCCATCTCGACCGGGTCGCCGGCGTCGCGCAGGTTCTGGAAGTTGACGCCCTTGACCACCCGCCCGGCGTCGACGTCCAGGCAGGGGATGACACGTACTGCGAGGGTCACGGCTGTTTGCCTTCCGGGGTTTCCCGGGCGTCCGGGGCTTTCGAGGACTCCCGGGTCTCCAGGAGGTCCTGGGTCTGCCGGGACTCCTCGGCCTTCCGGGCGTCCAGGGTCGTTGCCAGCCCGGATCGGTACGCGTCGAGCTCGACCTCGACCAGCATCCGGGAGTCGATCAGTCCGTCGACCACCACCATGGTGGCCACCGGGCGTGCGGCGTCGAAGAGTTCGCGGTGGGCGCGGCCCACCTCCTCGGCGTCGCGGACGTGGGTGAGGTACATCCGGGTGCGCACCACGTCGTCGGTGGTCAGACCGTACGCGGCCAGGGCCCGGAGCCCGGCGCCGAACGCGGCGAGGGCCTGCCGGTACGGGTCGCCCTCGTGCTCGATCCGGCCGTCCGCCCAGGCGGTGGAGCCGGCCACGTGCACGTGGTCGCCCGCGGCGACCGCCCGGGAGCAGCCGAACTCCTCCTCCCAGGGGGACGATCCGGTGACCCTGCCGCGTACGATCCGACCGTCCGTCATCCTGAAACCGCCTCCAGGGCCTCTTCGAGGGTGAACTTCTGCTCGTAGAGTGCCTTGCCCACGATGGCGCCCTCGACACCCTCGCCGACCAGCGAGGCGATGGCGCGCAGGTCGTCGAGCGAGGAGACGCCGCCGGAGGCGACCACGGGCTTGTCGGTGGCGGCGCAGACGTCGCGCAGCAGCTGGAGGTTGGGGCCGGTCAGGGTGCCGTCCCGGTTGACGTCGGTGACGACGTAGCGGGCGCAGCCCTCCTGGTCGAGGCGGGCCAGCACGTCGAAGAGCTGGCCGCCGTCGCGGGTCCAGCCGCGGCCGCGCAGGGTGGTGCCGACCACGTCCAGGCCGACGGCGATCCGGTCGCCGTGCTCGGCGATCGCCTTGGCGACCCACTCCGGGGCCTCCAGGGCCGCGGTGCCGAGGTTGACCCGGGTGCAGCCGGTGGCGAGGGCCCGGGCGAGCGACTCGTCGTCGCGGATGCCGCCGGACAGCTCGACCCTGATGTCCAGCCGGGAGGTGACGTCGCGCAGCAGCTCGTAGTTGGAGCCGGTGCCGAAGGCGGCGTCCAGGTCGACCAGGTGCAGCCACTCGGCGCCGGCGTTCTGCCAGGCGAGGGCGGCGGCGAGCGGCTCGCCGAAGGAGGTCTCGGTGCCGGAGGCACCCTTGACCAGGCGGACGGCCTGGCCGTCCCGGACGTCCACGGCGGGCAGCAGTTCGAGGCTCATCAGAGATCCAACTCTCGGAAAGTCAGAGGGTGTCGACCCAGTTGGTCAGCAGGGCGGCGCCGGCGTCGCCGGACTTCTCGGGGTGGAACTGGGTGGCCCACAGCGGGCCGTTCTCGACGGCCGCGACGAACGGCTGCCCGTGCGTGGCCCAGGTGACCAGCGGCGGGTTGATCCGCGCGCTGTGGGTCTCCAGCTCCCAGTGCCGCACCCCGTAGGAGTGCACGAAGTAGAAGCGGGTCTGCGGGTCGAGGCCGGCGAACATCCGGCTCCCCTCGGGGGCCTGCACGGTGTTCCAGCCCATGTGGGGCACGACGGGGGCGTCCAGCGGCTCCACGGTGCCCGGCCACTCGTCGCAGCCGGCCGTCTCCACGCCGTGCTCGACCCCCTTCTCGAAGAGGATCTGCATGCCGACGCAGATGCCCATGACCGGGCGGCCCCCGGCGAGCCGGCGGCCGATGATCCAGTCCCCGCGGACGGACCTGAGTCCGCGCATGCAGGCCTCGAAGGCGCCCACGCCGGGGACGAGCAGGCCGTCCGCGGCCATCGCGGTGTCGTAGTCGGAGCTGACGGTGACCTCCGCCCCGGTCCGCTCCAGGGCGCGCTGCGCGGAGCGGAGGTTGCCGGAGCCGTAGTCGAGGACGACGACGTTCTTGCCCATGTTCAGGTGTCCAAGTCTGTGTGCGGCGAGCGGCGGGTCTAGAGGCGCAGGAGCCCGGAGGCCAGGCACATCACGGAGCCCAGGGCCAGCACCAGGATGACGCTCTTGGAGTGCTTCTGCTTCCAGAACGAGATGACTCCGCCGGCCAGGAAGAGGCCGACGAAGATGAGGATCATCGCGGTATTGCTCACAGCGCACCCTTGGTCGACGGGAGGATTCCGGCCGCGCGCGGGTCGCGCTCGGCGGCGTAGCGCAGCGCCCGGGCCAGCGCCTTGAACTGGCACTCCACGATGTGGTGCGCGTTGCGCCCGTAGGGCACGTGGACGTGCAGGGCGACCTGCGCCTGGGCCACGAAGGACTCCAGGATGTGCCGGGTCATCGTGGTGTCGTACGAGCCGATCATCGGGGCGATGCCCTCGGGCTCGGTGTGCACCAGGTACGGCCGGCCGGAGAGGTCCACGGTGACCTGGGCGAGCGACTCGTCCAGCGGCACCGTGCAGTTGCCGAAGCGGTAGATGCCCACCTTGTCGCCGAGCGCCTGCCGGAAGGCGGCGCCGAGCGCGAGGGCGGTGTCCTCGATGGTGTGGTGGGTGTCGATGTGCAGGTCGCCGTCGGTCTTGACGGTGAGGTCGAACAGGCCGTGCCGGCCGAGCTGGTCGAGCATGTGGTCGTAGAAGCCGACACCCGTGGAGATGTCGGTCCGCCCCGTGCCGTCGAGGTCTATCTCGACCAGGACCGAGGTCTCCTTGGTGGTGCGCTCGACGCGTCCGATGCGGGACATGGGGGTCACAGCTCCTGACTGGCAGCGCGCGCGGAGCGTGCTCGACCGGGGGTGGGGGTGGGCGCCGGGAGGACGGCGCGGACGGCGTCCAGGAAGGCGTCGTTCTCGGCGGGCGTGCCGGCGGTGACCCGCAGCCACCCGGGGACGCCGTTGTCGCGGACCAGGACGCCCTGGTCGAGGATCGCCCGCCACACCGCGTGGGTGTCGGCGAAGCGGCCGAACTGGACGAAGTTGGCGTCCGAGTCGGTGACCTCCAGGCCCATCCCGCGCAGCGCGTCGACCAGCCGGTCGCGCTCCTCCTTGAGCCGCCCGACGTAGCCGAGCAGGGTGTCGGTGTGCTCCAGGCAGGCCAGCGCGGTGGCCTGGGTGACGGCCGACAGGTGGTACGGCAGGCGCACCAGCTGCACCGCGTCCACCACCGCCGGGTCGGCGGCCAGGTAGCCCAGCCGCAGCCCGGCCGCGCCGAAGGCCTTGGACATGGTGCGGCTGACCACCAGGTGGGGGCGGCCCTCGACCAGCGGCAGCAGCGAGGGGCGGTGCGAGAACTCGACGTACGCCTCGTCCACCACGACCAGGCTGGGCCGGGCGGCCTGCGCGGCCTCGTACAGCCGCAGCACGGTGGCGGCGTCCACCGCGGTGCCGGTCGGGTTGTTGGGCGAGCAGACGAACACGACGTTCGGCCGGTGCTTCGCGATGGCGGCGACGGCGGCGTCCACGTCGATCGTGAAGTCGTCGTTGCGCGGCCCGGAGATCCAGGCGGTGCCGGTGCCCCGGGAGATCAGCGCGTGCATCGAGTACGAGGGCTCGAAGCCGAGGGCGCTGCGGCCGGGGCCGCCGAAGGTCTGGAGCAGCTGCTGGAGCACCTCGTTGGAGCCGTTGGCGGCCCAGACCTGCTCGCGCGCGACCGGGAAGCCGGTGCTGCGGGTCAGGTACGCGGCGAGGCCCTCGCGCAGCTCGACCGCGTCCCGGTCGGGGTAGCGGTTCAGCCCGCGGGCGGCCTCGGCGACGCGCTCGGCGATCCGGGCCACCAGCTCCTCGGGCAGCGGGTACGGGTTCTCGTTGGTGTTCAGCTGCACGGGCACGTCCAGCTGCGGCGCGCCGTACGGGGACTGGCCGCGCAGCTCGTCCCGCACCGGCAGGTCGTCGATGCGGGTCACGGGGGTCACGGGGGTCACGAGCCGGGCACCGTCCAGTCGAAGCGGGCCTTGATCGCGTCGCCGTGGCCGGGCAGGTCCTCGGCGTTCGCCAGGGTGACCACGTGCGCGGCGACGTCCGCCAGCGCGTCCCGGTCGTACTCGACGACCTGGACGCCGCGCAGGAAGGTCTGCACCGACAGCCCGGAGGAGTGGCAGGCGCAGCCGCCGGTCGGCAGCACGTGGTTGGAGCCGGCCGCGTAGTCGCCCAGCGAGACCGGCGTCCAGCGGCCGATGAAGACCGCGCCGGCGTTGACCACCCGGGCCGCCACCGCGTGCGGGTCGCGGGTCTGGATCTCCAGGTGCTCGGCCGCGTACGCGTTGACCACGGCCAGGCCCTGGTCGAGGTCGTCGACCAGGATGATGCCCGACTGCCGGCCGCCCAGCGCCTCGGCCACCCGCTCGCCGTGCTTGGTCCGGGCGACCTGCACGGCCAGCTCGGCCTCGACCGCGTCGGCCAGCGCCGGGGAGTCGGTGACCAGCACCGAGCCGGAGGTCGGGCCGTGCTCGGCCTGGCTGATCAGGTCGGCGGCGACGTCGGACGGCAGCGCGCTGTCGTCGGCGAGGACGGCGATCTCGGTCGGGCCGGCCTCGGAGTCGATGCCGATCCGCCCGGCGAAGTAGCGCTTGGCGGCGGCCACGTAGATGTTGCCGGGGCCGGTGACCATGTCGACCGGCCGGCACTCCTCGGTGCCCAGGGCGAACATCGCGACCGCCTGGGCGCCGCCGACGGAGTAGACCTCGTCCACGCCGAGCAGCGCGCAGGCCGCCAGGATGGTCGGGTGGACGCGCCCGCCGAACTCCTTCTGCGGCGGCGAGGTGACGGCGATGCCCCGGACGCCCGCCTCCTGGGCCGGCACCACGTTCATCACCACGGAGGACGGGTAGACCGCCAGCCCGCCCGGCACGTACAGGCCGACCCGCTCCACCGGCACCCAGCGCTGGGTGACCGTGCCGCCCGGCACCACCTGGGTGGTGTGCCCGGTGCGGCGCTGGTCGGCGTGCACGGCACGGGCCCGGCGGATCGACTCCTCCAGGGCGGCCCGCACCTTCGGGTCCAGCGTCTCCAGCGCGGCGGTCAGCTGCTCGGCCGGGACCCGGGTCGACTCCAGCCGGACGCCGTCGAAGCGTTCGGTGATCTCGATCAGCGCCGCGACCCCGCGATGGCGGACGTCCTCGGCGATCGGGCGCACCTTCTCCAGGGCGGCCGCGACGTCGAAGTCGGCACGGGGCAGCAGGTCACGCGGGTCGTCCAGCGAGCCGCGGAGGTCGATTCGAGAGATCACGCCACCCAGTGTAAGGAGTGGCCGGAACCGCTGGTCCCGCATTTCAGTCCGTGATACGAAGGGCGAGACGACCGGGGGGACGGGGGAAGGCATGGCGGAGCGTGCTCCGGAGGGCTGGACCGGGGTGGAGCAGCGGCTCTGGGAGGCCTACCGCCAGGGCGAGATCCTGGACCTGCGCACGGGCCTGGCGGAGGCCGACGACCCCTTCGGCGACGCCGTCTGGGGCCCCGAGCGCACCATCCGCGCCGAGGTGATCGCCCACCTGCTGCTGGCCGGCCCCGAGCCCGCCCCCGGCCGGGTCGCGTCGCTGCGGTTCAGCGGCGCCCTGGTCACCGACGCGCTCAACCTGGCCGGCGCCGCCATCGGCCACTACATCGAGCTCCACGAGTGCCGCTTCGCGCACAAGGTCCTGCTCTCCGAGGCCTCGGCCCCCACGCTGCGCTTCGTGAACTGCCTGATACCCCGGCTGGAGGCCTCCCGGCTCGCCACCACCGGCGACCTCCACCTGGCCCGGTGCCGGCTGCCCGACGGCGTCCGGCTCACCGACGCCAAGATCGGCACCGACCTGCTGCTCAACCAGGCCCGGGTCGGCGGCGACCGCTTCGGCCGGGCCGTCTCCGCCGACGGGATCACCGTCAACCAGGACTTCGAGGCCGAACGCCTGGAGACCCGCGGCGAGCTGAGCATCCGCACGGCCCGCATCGGCGGCCGGCTCTCGCTGCGCGGCGCCCAGCTGCGCGCCGACCGACGGCACAACCCGACCTGCCTCAACGCCGTCCGGGTCACCATCGGCCACACCCTCTACCTGACCGGCTCCGCCGACCTCGGCTGGAGCGGCTCCCGCGGCTACTACGGCTCCGGCTACGGAGAGGTCCCGCCCGCCGACGGCCCGATCACCCCGTTCCGCGCCTTCGGCCGGGTCCGGCTGTCCGACTCCCGCTTCGACGGCGCCTGCCTGATCTCCGGGGAGTTCCACCTGGAGGACGACGACGAGCTCTCGCTGCGCCGCATCCAGACCCCGGAGCTCCGCTTCGCCTGCGCCTTCCGCCCCACCGGCACCGTCTCCCTCTCCCGGGCCCGGGTCGGCAACCTGGTCGACGCCCCGGGCGCCTGGCCGCTCGGCAGGCACCTGCGCCTGACCGGCTTCGTGTACGAGAACCTGCGCCCGATCGGCTCCTTCACCGTCCAGCAGCGGATCGCCTGGCTGGAGGGCTCCTCGGTGGACTTCCAGCCGGAGTCCTACGAGCAGCTCGCCGCCGCGCTGCGCCGCGACGGCGCCGACGACGACGCCCGCGAGGTGCTCTACGCCAAGCAGCGCCGGCGCCGGCGCACCCTGCCGCTGCCGGCCCGGATCTGGGGCACCGTCCAGGACGTCACCGTCGGCTACGGCTACCGCCCGGTGCGGGCGGGCCTGTGGCTGCTGCTCGCCTGGGCCCTCGGCAGCCTCTGGTTCGCCACCCACCCGCTGGAGCCGCTCAAGGCCGACGAGCGCCCGCACTGGAACCCGGTGCTGTACACCCTGAACCAGCTGCTGCCGATCGTGGACCTCAACCAGGGCGGCTGGAACCCCGGCGGCCTCACCCAGTGGATCTCCGCCGGGCTGGTCGTGGTCGGCTGGCTGCTCGCCTCCACCGTCGTCGCCGGCGCCACCCGGATGCTCCAGCGCGGCTGAGCCCGCGGCCGCCGGGCGCCGTCCGGCGGCCGCGCGCCGTCGAACCGTGCGACAAGGCCCCCGTCCGGGGAACTACGCTGTCCGCCGTGACAGAACGGCTGCCGCTCTTCCCGCTGAACACCGTGCTCTACCCGGGCCTGGTGCTGCCCCTGAACGTCTTCGAGGAGCGCTACCGCCGTCTCGTCGCCGACCTGCTCGAACAGCCCGAGGACACCCCCCGGCGGTTCGGCGTGCTCGCGATCAGGGACGGCCGGGAGGTCGCCCCGGTCCGGCCCGAGGAGGGCCCGGCCGGTCCGCTGGACGGCCTCGGCACCGCCACCGGGGACCCGCTGGAGGCGATCTTCCCGGTCGGCTGCGTGGCCGACATCGCCTCCGCCCAGCACCAGCCGGACGGCCGCTACGAGCTGCTGGTCACCGGCACCACCCGGTTCCGGCTGCGCTCGGTGGACGCCTCCGGCCCGTACCTGACCGGCGGCGTCGAGCCGATCGAGGAGCGCCCCGGCGAGGGCTCCGGGGCGCTGGCCGCCGAGGTCGAGCGGGCCTTCCGGGTCTACCAGAAGCGCCTGGCGGGCGCCCGGGAGGCCAGCACCGTCGGCCACCAGGAGCTCCCGGACGACCCCCAGGTGCTCTCCTACCTGGTCGCCGCGGCCTCGGTGTTCGAGACCCCGGTGAAGCAGCGGCTGCTCGCCTGCCCGGACACCGCCGAGCGGCTGCGCGCCGAGCTCGACCTGCTGCGCCGCGAGACCGCCGTGCTCAGCTGGCTGCCCTCGCTGCCCGCCATCGACCTCACCCGCCAGTCCTTCAGCCCCAACTGACGGAGGGCCCCACGGCCCCAGGAACCCGAGGAGCCCCGCGTGGCCAGGAAGACCAGGAAGGGCGGCCAGGGCACGCCCGCCACCGTCGCCCTGGAGGCCGCCGCCGTCCCGTTCACCGTGCACGCCTACGACCACGACCCGGCCGCGGCCTCCTACGGCGGCGAGGCCGCCGAGGCCCTCGGCATCGCGCCCGAGCGGGTCTTCAAGACCCTCGTCGCCGAGGTGGACGGCGCCCTCACCGTCGGCGTGGTCCCGGTCTGCGGCCGGCTCGACCTCAAGGCCCTGGCGGCGGCAGTCGGCGGCAAGCGCGCCGCCATGGCCGACCCGGCCGCGGCCGAGCGCAGCAGCGGCTACGTGCTCGGCGGCATCTCCCCGCTGGGCCAGCGCCGCCCGCTGCGCACCGTGGTCGACGCCAGCGCGCTCGGCCACCCCACCGTCTACGTCTCGGCGGGCCGCCGCGGCCTGGAGGTGGAGCTGGCCCCCGCCGACCTCGTCGCGCTCACCGGGGCTACCACCGCCCCCATCGCGCGCTGAACCGCCGGGCCCGCGCCCGGCCCACCCGGTGCCGCCTCAGCGCTCCGTACCGCCGCCCGGCCCCGGCCCGCCCCACGGCTCCGCCGGCGCCCCCGCCGCGGGCGCCCCGAGCGGGGCCTGCGCCACCGGCGCCCAGTACGGCGGCGGGTCCTCCTCGCGCTTGCCGAACGCCGCCGAGAGCAGGAGCAGCACCACCATCGCCGTCATCGGCCAGACCAGCAGCGCCCCCAGCGCCCCCAGGTCGATGCCCGCGTCGAAGTGCCCGCCGTTGCCGACCCTGCGGGCCTCGCCGATCAGGTCGCCGCTGGGCCCGAGCCACCGCCCGATCCGCCAGGCCCCGATCGATCCGAGCAGCCCGCCGACGGTCAGCCCCAGCGCGACCGCGATGCCGCCGCCGCGCCGCCTGGTCACCAGGAAGGCCCCGAGCGCGGTCACGAGGCCGGCCCCCAGGCCGATGAGCACGAACACCGCGTCGGCCCCGGCCCGCTGCTCGCCCTCGGGGTCGGCGTAGAGGATGCGGTCACCGTCCACCAGGAGCGGCACCTTCGGCGCCAGCCAGGCCCACAGCCCGGCCACCACCACACCGGCCACCAGGCAGGCGAGCACGACGCCCGCCCCGACCCGCACCTCCGGCAGCAACCGCTGCCCCAGCGGGGTCCCCCCGGCCCCGATGGCGGTGGCCCCGTACGGCGGCGCGAACGGGTCGGGCGCTGCGTCCGGCCCCGCCTGCGCTGCGGCGGCGGGGGCGGGGTCCGGAGGTGTGTTCGGTACGGTCACGCGCCCCATCGTTTCACGACGGCCGCCCGAAGGACCCACCGTGCCCCGCGGTCGGCCCCGCGGGGAGCGCGCTACCGCGAGACCGCCCGCCGGTACGCCCGGGTGGCGACGGCGAGCGAGACCACGCCCACCCCGGCGCAGACCGCGAGGTCCGCGAGCACCAGCGCCCAGTCCGGGTCCGGAGCGAACGTCCGCGCGAAGGCGTCCACCCCGTACGTGGACGGCAGCAGGTCCCGCAGCCACTGCACCGGCTGCGGCAGGTGGTCCACCGGCAGCACGCCCAGCAGCAGCGCGGCCGACATCCCGAGCTGCCCGAGCATCGTGGCGATCTCCTGCCGCGGCGCCAGCAGCCCGCAGGCCGCTCCCAGCCCCGACAGCGCGGCCCCGGCCAGCGGCACGACCGCCGCCAGCACCCACAGCTGCCCGAGCGGGAGCCCGAACAGCACCGCCCCCAACGCCGCCGTGGCGAGCGTCCCCGGCAGCGTGAAGGAGGCGTACGCGGCGGCCGCCCCCAGCACCACCGAGGCGGCCGGCACCGGCAGCGTCGCGTAGTGGTCGAGCCCGCCGGTGGCCCGCAGCTTCCCGAAGTACTGGGCGAGCAGGTTCAGCGCGACGAAGGCCACCACCAGCACGCTCGACCCGGCGACCACCGACCGCGCCTCCGGTGACTGCCCGGCGTCCACCACGCCCCGCATCATCACCAGGATGCCCACGGACTGGAAGGTGGCCACGAACAGCAGCGGGATGCGCGCCACCCGGGCCCGGGCGAGCTGCGCCCGGTACACGGCCGCGAGCGACGGCAGCAGCCGGGCCGCGGGGGCGAGCGGGGCGGGGGCGGCCGTGGACCGGTCGGTCCGCGGCGGCACCGAGAGCAGCGTCACTTGGCCAGTCCTCCGTGGCGGCCGCCCAGCTTGAGGTACGCGTCCTCAAGGCTCGGGGTGGCGAGGGTGAAGTCGTCGAGGGCGGCGAAGGCCGGGCCGGTGGTGACGGCGGCGACCAGTTCGCGGGCCTGCTCGGGGGTGGTGCGGACGGTCCAGCGGCGCCCGGTGCACTCGGCCCGTTCGCGCAGCGCGGCGACGGCGGGCACGCCGAGCGGCGCCTCGTCCCGCCAGACCAGGTCGAGCCGGACGTCGCCGTCCACCAGCGCCTTGAGTCCGCCGGGCGTGTCGCAGGCGATCACCCGGCCCTCGTCCACCACCGCGACCCGGTCGAGCACCGTCTCCGCCTCGATCACGTTGTGGGTGACGAGCAGCACCGTCGTGCCGTGCTCGGCCCGCCGCCGGTCCAGGGCGCTCCACACGGCGCGCCGGGCGACGGGGTCCATGCCGGTGGTGGGCTCGTCCAGGACGAGCAGCGGCCGCTCCCCCACCAGGGCGGCCGCGAAGCAGGCGAGCCGCCGCTGCCCGCCGGACAGCTTGGCCAGCGGCCGGGCGGCGATCGGCTCCAGCCCCAGCTCGGCCAGCACGTCCGCGGCCGCGCCGCGGGCCTGCGCCCGGGTGAGCCCGCGCAGCCGTCCGGTGGTCTCGGCGGCGAGCGCCACCGTCAGCTCGTCCAGCGCGGTGGACTCCTGGCCGAGGTAGCCGAGCAGCCGGGCGGCCCGCTCGGGGTGCCGCACGATGTCGTGGCCGAGGAGTTCGACGGACCCGGAGTCGGGGCGCAGCAGCCCGGTGAGCTGGCGCACCAGCGTCGACTTGCCCGCCCCGTTCGGCCCGAGCAGCCCGAAGACCTCGCCCTGGCGGACGGTCAGGCTGATCCCGTCGTTGGCCCGGATCTCGGTGGCGGCCGCGCCGCGCCCGCCGCGGTAGGTCCTGACCAGGTCGCGCACGGCCACGCACGGCAGGGGTTCCTCGGGTGCTCGCCCCGCCGTCTCGTTCACGACCGAAGACTCTACGCGCTCGTACGGGCGAACCGGACAACGGGGCCCTGCCCGCGCCGGGGGCCGCGCCGTGGGCCGTACCAGGCCCGGGCCCCGCCGGGTCAGTCGTCGACGACCATCGACCCGCCGGGCACCCGCGCCGCCAGTTCCTTCCAGAACCCGGCCCGGATGGCGTAGCGGTCATGCTCGTCGATCTGGTCGTCCTTGTGCGCCAGCAGCCCGAAGCGGGCGGCGTAGCGCAGCAGCTCGCCGTCCACCCGGTGCGGGATGCGCGGGTAGTCGGGCCAGAGCACCGTCAGCCTCTCCGCGTCGCCGACGCGTTCGCTCCAGCGCCGGGCGAAGACCTGCCCGACCTCGTGGGCGTCGCCGCCGATGGAGGTGATGTCCTCCTCGCGGTCGGCCCAGCGCTGCTCGGCGGTGGTGAGCTGGGCGAGGGTGGGCAGGCTGTCGCCGGCGGTGACGGCGGGCTCCGGGGCGGGGCGGTCCACCCAGCCCCGGTCGGAGGACCAGCGCAGCACCGGCCCGGACTGGGCGACGGCCGTGTGCCCGTTGACCCCGTGCCCATTGGCCCCGTGCCCGCCGTTGGCCACCGGGGTGATCGGGGTGACGGAGGAGGCCCGTCCGGCCAGGTCCTTCGGGGTCGGGACGACCTTGAGCGCGGCCGCGGCCGGCTGCGGCCGTCCGTCGGCGGCGGGGGCGGCCGGGGCCTCGGCGGTGGCGGCCGGACGGACCGTCGGCGGCACCACGGTGGGCAGCACCGCGGGCGGGGCGGCGAGGATCTTGGCGATCTCCTGCCGGGCCCCGGGGGCGGGGAACACGCTGGAGTGCTCCCGCAGGGAGAAGGACCCCTCGATCCACTCCCGGTCCAGCACCCGGCGCTCGTCGGCCTCGCCGACCAGGTCCTCGGACTGGTTGAAGTCGCCGTCGGCGGCCTGGAGGGCCCACAGGTGGACGGCGACCCCGTGTTCCTTGGCGGTCATCATGCCGGGCAGCAGGTCGCCGTCGCCGGTGATCAGCACGACGTCGGCGCAGGCCCGGTTGCGGGCGAGCTCGGAGAGTTCGGCGTGCATCGCGGCGTCGACGCCCTTCTGCACCCAGCGCCCCTCGGCCCGGGTGAGCGCGCCGAGCCGCACGGTGACCCTCGGCAGCACCCGCAGCCGCCGGTGCTCGGGCATCGGGCGCCGGTCGGGTGCGGCGTCGAACCAGTAGATCCGCAGCAGCGGCAGCCCGGTCTCGGCCTCGGCGCGCTCGCGCAGGGCGGTGATCAGGGCCGTGTGGTTCACGGTGACCTTGGAGCGGGACGGATCCCCCGCGAGCAGGCTGGCGGCGGCGCCCAGCAGGTATCCGGCGTCCACCAGGACGACACAGCGGTCCATCGCGCACCTCTTCTCGCTCGCCCTCGGAAGGTCGGGTGGGTCGATTCGGGATCGGGCGGGTCGGTCCGTCGTCCGGGTGTGTCGAGGTGAGGGGCCCCCGTCGCCGCCCGATCGTTGGGTCACCTTTTACCCGCGGTTCGTCTGCCGAACCTCGCGGGTTGTCCCGGTACCGCAACAGCCGCGCCGACGCGGAGCGAACGCGAGCGAGGGCGGGCCCCGTACAACGACGGGGCCCGCCCGAGGTCACGCGGCGGTGTTCCGACCGGTGGACCGGCCGCTCCGCCGGGCGGGGCTCAGCCCCGGAGCTCGGCGGCGACCAGCTCGGCCAGCTGGACGGCGTTCAGCGCGGCGCCCTTGCGCAGGTTGTCGTTCGAGACGAACAGCGACAGGCCGTGGTCGACCGTCTCGTCCGCCCGGATGCGGCCGACGTAGCTCGGGTCCCGACCGGCGGCCTGGAGCGGGGTGGGGATGTCGGAGAGCTCGACGCCGGGGGCGCCGGTGAGCAGCTCGACGGCGCGCTCGGGGCTGATCGGGCGCTCGAAGCGGGCGTTGATCTGGAGCGAGTGGCCGGAGAAGACCGGGACGCGCACGCAGGTGCCGGAGACCTTGAGCCCGGGGATGCCGAGGATCTTGCGGCTCTCGTGGCGGAGCTTCTGCTCCTCGTCGGTCTCGTTGGAGCCGTCGTCGACGACGGAGCCGGCCAGCGGCACCACGTTGAAGGCGATCGGCCGCTGGTAGACCCTGGGCTCCGGGAACTCGACGGCGGCGCCGTCGTGGGCGAGCGCGGCGGCGCCGGCCTCGACGACCTTGGCGGCCTGGTCCCGGAGCTCGGCGACGCCGGCCACACCGCTGCCGGAGACGGCCTGGTAGGTGGAGACGACGAGCGCGGCCAGGCCGGCCTCCTCGTGCAGCGGGCGCAGCACGGGCATGGCGGCCATGGTGGTGCAGTTGGGGTTGGCGATGATGCCCTTGGGGCGGTCCGCGACGGCCTGCGGGTTGACCTCGGAGACGACCAGCGGGACCTCGGGGTCGCGGCGCCAGGCGGAGGAGTTGTCGATCACGACGGCACCGGCCGCGGCGACCTTGGGCGCCAGGGCCTTGGAGGTCGAGCCGCCGGCCGAGAAGATCACGATGTCCAGGCCGGTGTAGTCGGCCGTGGCCGCGTCCTCGACGGTGACCTCGGTGCCCTGCCAGGGCAGCGTGCGTCCGGCCGAGCGGGCCGAGGCGAACAGCCGCAGCTGCTCCACCGGGCCGATCCCGCCGGGAAGTCCGGCGCGCTCCGCCAGGATCTCGCGGACCACGCCGCCGACCTGACCGGTGGCACCGACAATGCCGATCTTCATCTCCGACTACTCCTCTGCATCATGCTGTTCACAGCCGCACTCCGCCCATCATGCCTTGTCCCGCGGGTGTGCCCGCCTTGCGTTCCACGGTGTGAGAGCACCCCTACTGGTCCAGACCATTGGCGAGGGCCAGCGCGGCGCGGACCTCCGCCCGCCCGGCCGGCAGCAGCGGCAGCCGCACGTCCGGGGTCGGGATGCGGCCCTGGGCGTGCAGCACGCCCTTGGTCACCGTCGGGTTCGGCGCCGTGAAGGCGGACAGCGCCAGGGCGGTCAGCCGGTGCCCGAGCGCCCGCGCCCGCGGCACGTCCCCGGACTGCCAGGCCTCGGCCAGTTCCACGAACCGGGCGGTCGCCAGGTGCGCGCTGGCGAGGATGCCGCCGGCCGCGCCGAGCGCCAGCATCGGCGCGAGGTAGGCGTCCTCGCCGGTGAGGAAGGCGAACCCCTCGGGGGTGTCGGCGAGCAGTTCGACGGCCGTCTGGTCCAGGCCGCCGGTCGCGTACTTGACGCCCACCACGCCGTCGAGCGCGGCGAGTTCGCGCAGCGCGGCGGTGGAGAGCTGCTGCCCGGTGCGGTACGGGATGTGGTAGACGACCAGCGGCAGCGGGCTGCTCGCGGCCAGCGCCCGGAAGTGCGCGACCGTCCCGGCCTCCCCCGCCCGGACGAAGGACGGCGTGGTGACCAGCGCCGCCGCGTCCGGCACCCGGGCGCCGAGCGCGGCCAGCGCCTCGCCGACGGCCCGGGTGTCGCCGCCGGAGGCGCCGACGGTCAGCCGTGCCCCCCGCGCGGCGCAGGCGGCCGCGGCGACGTCGATCACGGCGTCCCGCTCCCCGGCGGTCAGCGCGGCCGGCTCGCCGGTGGTGCCGAGCGCGACCAGTCCGGCCGCCCCGGCGTCCAGGACCTCGTGCGCGAGCTTCTCCAGCGCGTCCAGCGCGACGGAGCCGTCGGCGGCGAACGGCGTGATCAGGGGGACGTGGATGCCCGTGAGTTCCATGCCTCCGATCCTGCGGCCCACGATCACCCGGGTCCAGTTCACATTTCCGACGCTTCTCGTAAGCTGAGCCGATGCTCGGCTAGGCTCCTCGGATGCTGGACGTCCGCCGCCTGCGCCTGCTGCGCGAACTCGCCCACCTCGGCACCATCGCCGCCGTCGCCGAGGCGCTCTCCTTCAGCCCCTCGGCGGTGTCCCAGCAGCTGTCCGTCCTGGAGAAGGAGGCGGGCGTGCCGCTGCTGGAGCGCACCGGGCGGCGGGTGTCCCTCACCCCGGCCGGGCTGGGCCTCGTCCGGCACGCCGAGGCGGTGCTCGCCCTGCTGGAGCAGGCGGGGGCCGAACTCGCCCATGCCAAGCGCGGGTTGGCCGGTCCGCTGCGGATCGGCACCTACCCGTCGGCGGCCCGGTCGATCATCCCGGCGGTGCTCGCGGAGCTGGCCGGCTGGCACCCGGGGCTGGAGCCGATGGTCACCGAGGTGGACCCGGCGGCCGTCGGCGCGGCGCTGCGGGCGGGCGAGCTGGACGTGGCGCTGGTGCACGAGTACGACCTCGTCCCGACCGAGCCGGTGCCGGGCCTCGCGGTGACCGGTCCGCTCTTCACCGAGCCGATGTACCTGGCCGCCCGCGCCCCGGGCACCGTCGCCGAGCAGCGCGGGGCGCCGTGGATCACCTCCCCGCCCGGCACGCTCTGCCACACCATGGCCGTCCGGGCCTGCGAGGCGGCGGGCTTCGCGCCCCGCATCCGGCACCAGATCGACGACTTCACCACCGTGCTGGCCCTGGTGGCGGCCGGCCAGGGCGTCGCGCTGGTCCCCCAGCTGGGCACCGTCGGGCTCCCGCCCGGCGTCGTCCTCACCCGGCTGCCGATGTACCGCCGCACCCGCGCCGCCTTCCGCGCCGGCGCGGGCTCCCACCCCGCCGTCTCGGCCTTCGTCTCCGCCCTGCACACCGCCGTCCCCGCAGGCCTGGGCGGCGGCTCCTGAGCGGGGCCCGGGCACCTGCCCCGGGCCCCCGGCCTCACCCCGCCAGGCAGCTCGGCCCGAGCAGCTGCTTCAGGTCCCCGAAGAGCGCCGGGTCGGACTTCACCCGGTGGCGGTCCAGCCGCAGCACCGTGGTCTTGTTGCGGCTCTCCAGCCGCACCCGCACCTCGGTGCTGCCGCGGTGGTTCCCGAGCACCTCGCCGAGCCGGGCCACCAGCGGCGGGGTGACCTTCCCGCTGGGGATGCTGATGGTGATCGGGGCCTCGGCGTGCGCGTTCGACAGGTCGGGCACGGACAGCTCCATGCCCATCAGCCGCGGCACGTCCTCGCGCTTGTCCAGCTTCCCGCGCACGAAGACGACGGCGTCCTCGACCAGCTGCGAGGACACCAGCTGGTAGCTGGCCGGGAAGAACATGCAGTCGATCGACCCGGCCAGGTCCTCGACGGTGGCGATCGCCCAGGCGTTGCCCTGCTTGGTCATCTTCCGCTGGAGGCCCGAGATGATGCCGCCGATGGTGACGATCGTCCCGTCCGGCCGATCCGCGAGGTCGGCCACCGCGCAGTCCGCCTTGTCCGCGAGCACGTGCTCGATGCCGTGCAGCGGGTGGGAGGAGACGTACAGGCCGAGCATCTCCCGCTCCTGGGTGAGCAGGAAGGACTTCTCCCACTCCTCCTCGGAGAAGACGACGTCCAGCCCGAAGCTCGGCTCGTCCGCGGTGGCGTCGCCGCCGAAGAGGTCGAACTGCCCCTCGGCCTCCTTGCGCTTCACCCCGACGACGTTGTCGATCATCGGCTCGAACTGCGCGCTCAGGCCCTTGCGGGTGTGGCCGAGCGAGTCGAAGGCGCCGGCCTTGATCAGCGATTCGACGGTCCGCTTGTTGCAGACCACCGACTCCACCTTGTCCAGGAAGTCGGGGAAGGACGTGAACTTCCCCTTCGCCTTCCGGGTCCGGATCATCGAGTCGACCACCGGCCCGCCGACGTTGCGGATCGCGGTGAGGCCGAAGCGGACCAGGGTGTCCCCGTGCGGGGTGAAGTCCGAGTCCGACTCGTTGACGTCCGGCGGCAGCACCTGGATGCCCATCTTGCGGCACTCGTTGAGGTAGACCGCGGACTTGTCCTTGTCGTCCTTGACGGAGGTGAGCAGCCCCGACATGTACTCCGCCGGGTAGTTGGCCTTCAGGTACGCCGTCCAGTACGAGACCAGCCCGTACCCGGCGGTGTGCGCCTTGTTGAACGCGTAGCCGGAGAAGGGGACCAGGACGTCCCACACCGCCTGGATGGCCTCGTCCGAGTACCCGCGCTCGCGGCAGCCCTTCTGGAAGGGGACGAACTCCGCCTCCAGGATCTCCTTCTTCTTCTTGCCCATCGCACGGCGCAGCAGGTCCGCCTGGCCGAGCGAGTAGCCGGCCAGGATCTGCGCGGCCTTCTGCACCTGCTCCTGGTAGACGATCAGTCCGTACGTCGGCCGGAGCACCTCCTCCAGGGGCTTCTCCAGCTCCGGGTGGATCGGGGTGATCTCCTGCTGGCCGTTCTTGCGCAGCGCGTAGTTGATGTGGGAGTTGACGCCCATCGGGCCGGGCCGGTACAGCGCCAGGACGGCGGAGATGTCCTCGAAGTTGTCGGGCTTCATCAGCCGCAGCAGCGAGCGCATCGGCCCGCCGTCGAGCTGGAAGACGCCGAGCGTGTCGCCGCGGGCGAGGAGTTCGTAGGTCGGCTTGTCGTCCAGGGGCAGATCGAGCAGGTTGATCCTGATGCCCTTGTTCTTCTCGATCGCCTTGACGGCGTCGTCCATGATCGTCAGGTTGCGCAGGCCGAGGAAGTCCATCTTGAGCAGGCCGAGGCCCTCGCAAGTGGGGTAGTCGAACTGCGTGATGGTGACGCCGTCGGTGTGCCGGGTCCAGACCGGGATGTGGTCGGTCAGCGGCTCGGCGGACATGATGACGCCGGCCGCGTGCACGCCGGGCTGGCGGATCAGGCCCTCGATGCCGCGCGCGGTGTCGATGACCTTCCGGACGTCCGGGTCGCTCTCGTACAGGCCGCGGATCTCCCCGGCCTCGCTGTAGCGGGGGTGCGTCGGGTCCGTGATCCCGGAGAGCGGGATGCCCTTGCCCATGACGTCCGGCGGCATCGCCTTGGTGATCCGGTCGCCCATCGCGTACGGGTAGCCGAGGACCCGCGAGGAGTCCTTGATGGCGGCCTTCGCCTTGATGGTGCCGTACGTGACGATCATGGCGACCTTGTCGGATCCCCACTTCTCGGTCACGTAGCGGATCACGTCGCCGCGCCGGCGCTCGTCGAAGTCGATGTCGACGTCGGGCATGGAGATGCGCTCGGGGTTGAGGAAGCGCTCGAAGATCAGGCCGTGCGGGATGGGGTCGAGGTCGGTGATGCCCATCGCGTACGCGACCAGCGAGCCGGCCGCCGAACCGCGGCCGGGGCCCACCGCGATGCCCTGGCCCTTGGCCCACATGATGAAGTCGGCGACCACGAGGAAGTACGCCGGGAACCCCATCTGGACGATGGTGTCCATCTCGTACTCGGCGAGCTTGCGGTGCTCCTCGTCGTACCCGTTCGGGAAGCGCCAGTCCATGCCCTCCCAGACCTTGGCCCGGAAGAACTCCGCCTCGGACTCGAAGCCCTCCGGGATGGGGAAGCGGGGCATCAGGTTCTTGAACGTGAACATGCCCTCGGTGTCGACCCGGGAGGCGACGAGGAGCTGGCTGTTGCGGCACCCCTCCTGCCAGGCGTCCGAGGAGTCCAGGGCGTACATCTCGGCGGCGGACTTCACGTAGTAGCCGGTGCCGTCGAAGCGGAAGCGGTCCGGGTCGGAGAGGTTCTTGCCGGTCTGGACGCAGAGCAGCAGGTCGTGCGCGCCGGCGTCGGCCTCGGTGGTGTAGTGCGAGTCGTTGGTGACGACCGGGGGGATGCCGAGCTTGCGGCCGATCTCCAGCAGTCCGTCGCGGACCCGCTTCTCGATCTCCAGGCCGTGGTCCATCAGCTCCAGGAAGTAGTTCTCCCGGCCGAAGATCTCCTGGTAGTCGGCGGCGGACTTCAGCGCCTCGTCGAACTGGCCGAGGCGCAGCCGGGTCTGCACCTCGCCGGAGGGGCAGCCGGTGGTGGCCATCAGGCCGCCGGAGAGCTCGGAGATCAGCTCCTTGTCCATCCGGGGCCACTTCACGAGCCAGCCCTCGGAGTAGGAGCGCGAGGTCAGCTTGAAGAGGTTGTGCAGGCCCTCCTTGTTCCGGGCCCAGATGGTCTTGTGGGTGTACGCGCCGGAGGCGGAGACGTCGTCGCGCTTCTGGTGCGGCTGGCCCCACAGGATGCGCTTGGTGTTGGAGCGGGACTCGGGGGCGACGTACGCCTCGATGCCGATGACGGGGGTGATGCCGGCGGCGGTGGCCTGCTTGTGGAACTCGGCGGCGCCGTACATGTTGCCGTGGTCGGTCATCGCCACGTGGGTCTGCCCGAGGCGCTCGACCTCTTTGAACAGCTGCTTCAGCCGGGCGGCACCGTCCAGCATCGAGTACTCGGTGTGGACGTGCAGATGCGCGAACGGCTGGTCGCTCAAGGCGGGGCCTCCGGAGACTCTGGTGCTGATCTGGCGGGCCGGCGAACGCGTGGGTCACGGGGGCGCCCCCGGAAATGGGTGTGGCCCGGAACACCTCGCGGGGTCCGGACCATCACTCACACGTTCACGTGTCCACTCTAGCCGCCCCCGAACGCCGCGCCCGTGCGTCCCGCGCACCGCCCCGCGGGCCCCCGCGCGCGGCCGTCGCTCCGGGCGGGCGGGCCGCCTCTCCATCCCGCACCGGTTTACACTTTTCGAGTCAAGTGTTAACTTTGTAGCCATGCCCAAGGTTCCGACCCATGAGCTCGTGCTCGCCGCCGCCTACCGCTGCTTCTGCCGCAACGGTTACCGCCGCACCACGATCTCCGACATCGTCGAAGAGGCGCAGCTGTCGCGCCCGACCGTCTACAAGTACGTCGGTTCCAAGGACGACGCCCTCGTCCAGGGCGTCCGCACCCTGTTGGACCACGCCCTCGCCACGGCGCGCACGGCCACGGCCGCCGCGCCCACGCCCGAGGAGAAGGTCCTCGCCGTCCTCAGCGCCAAGCTGGAGCTCGCCGTCCGGCTGTGGCAGGACAGCCCCGCGCACGCGCAGGAACTGCTGACCGTCGCCACCGCCCAGGCACCCGACCTGATCACCGACTACCTCGACGCCCTGGCCGGGCTGCTCGTCACGGCCCTCCCGGGCCTCGCCCCCGACGCCGCCCGCCAGGCCTCGACCGTGCTGCTCACCTTCACCCGAGGGCTGGAGGACGACCTGCGCGACGCCGAGAGCGCCCGCCGCGCACTCGCCACGGGCGTCCGGATGATCACCCACGGGGCGCTCCCCCGACAGGCACCCCCTCCGGCCTGACCCACCCCCGGCGGGCCGCACCCGAAAGGCCACCGACCATGCACACCACCACCCTCCCGGCCGGCTACCGCGACCAGCAGGCCTGGCGCGACCTCCAGCAGTTCCTGCCCGAGCGCCTGCGGCTGACCGACGCCACCGCGCCCGAAGAGGAGTTCTGGGACTGGCGCGGCCACCGCGTCCACCTCGACCGCTACCGCAACCCGGCGGCGAAGGCCAAGGTCGTCCTCCACCACGGGGTCGGCACCAACGGCCGCCAGATGTCCCTCATCCTCGGCGCCCCGCTCGCCAGGCGCGGCTTCGAGACCGTCGCCCTGGACAACCTCGGCTACGGCCTCACCAGGGTCAAGCCCGGCACCACCCCCTCCTACGACGACTGGGTCGACCTCGTCGTGGACTTCCTCGCGTACGAGCAGTCCCGCGACGACCGCCCCATCGTGCTGTACGGGCTGAGCGCCGGCGGCATGCTCACCTACCACGTCGCCGCCAAGGCCCCCCGCGGCACCCTGCGCGGCATCGTCGGGATGACCTTCCTCGACCAGCGCGACCACCGGGTCCGCGACGAGACCTCCCACGACAAGCTCACCGCCCGTGCCGGCGTCCCCCTCATGGGCCTGCTCGCCAAGACGCCCGCCGCCTCGGCCAGGTACCCGATGAGCCTCGCCTCCAAGATGTCCGCGCTCGCCAACGACCCGGACGCCATGAAGGTGCTCATGAAGGACCGCACCTCCGCCGCCAACTGGGTCAGCGTCCGCTTCCTCGACAGCTACGCCACCTACACCCCCGCCGTCGAGCCGCCGGACTTCGACGCCTGCCCCGTCCTGCTCACCCAGCCCGCCGAGGACCGCTGGACCCCGCACCACCTCAGCGTGCCCGTGCTGTCCCGCATCACCAAGGTCCCCGTCGACACCGTCATGCTCGAGAACGCCGGCCACTACCCCCTCGAAGACCCCGGCCTGCGGCAGATGGAGGACGCCGTCGCGGACTTCGTCACCCGGAACACCGCCTGACGGGCCGGTGCCGGGGCACCCGGGAGGCCGGTCCGCCCGGCCTCCCGCCCGGCCCCGCGGTCCGTCAGGCGTCCAGCTCCGCGAGGAAGTCCAGCGCGGCCGCCCAGGCCCGCTCGGCCGCCTCCTCGTCGTAGTCCGGCAGCTCCGGGTCGGTGAACAGGTGCCCGGCGCCCCGGTAGCGGTGCACCTCCACCTCCGCGCCGGCCCGCCGCATCCGCAGGTACCAGGCGTTCAGCCAGTCCTCCGGCTCGAACGGGTCCGGCTCCGCGATGTGCAGCTGTACCGGGATCTCGGTGGCCGCGTCCTCGCGCAGGTCCGAGGTGCCGTGCAGGAGCAGCAGTCCGCGCGCCTTCTCGTCGGCCAGCGCCAGGTTCTGCGCCACCGCCCCGCCGAGCGAGAAGCCGGCGTACACCAGCCCGCCCTCGGACAGCGGAGCGGCCGCCGCCACGCCGCGCCGCAGCAGCTCGTCGCGGCCGCCGAGCTCCTCCTGGAACTCCTGCGCCTCCTCGACGGACTCGAAGGTCCGCCCGTCGAACAGGTCCGGGGTGTGCACGGTGTGCCCGGCGGCGCGCAGCCGCTCGGCGGCGGCGTGCACGGCGGGCCGCAGCCCGTAGGCGGAGTGGAAGAGGACGATCTGGGCCACGGTTCGGGTCCTTCACCAGGGAGGTCAGCTACCCACCCATGATCCCGCATCCTCCGCCGGGCCCGCCGGTCCGCTGTGCCGGGCCCGGCACACGAGCCCTTAGTAGGGCGTGTCTGACGATTCGCCGCGCACCCGGCGAGAACTGTCAGACACGCCCTAGCTAGCTAGGACACCACGTCCTTGCGCGCGAACCCCCGGAAGGCCAGCGCCAGCAGCACCGCCGCGTACGAGAGCGACAGCGAGACGCCCTGCACCATCCCGCCCCACTCCAGCTGCGGCTGCAGGGCGTCCGCCCAGGCGTACTGCCAGTGCGCCGGCAGCCACTCCCGCAGGTCGCCCAGCGCGGTGACGGCGTCCAGCACCCCGGTGACGATCGAGGCGAACACCGCACCGCCGACCGCGCCCAGCGGCGCGTCGGTCGCCGTGGAGAGCCAGAAGGCCAGCGCCGCGATCACCACCTCGGCGAGGAAGACGAAGGCCACCGCGATGGCGATCCTGGGCAGCGCCTGCCCGGCCGGCAGGCTGACCCCGGCCGGGAGCCTGAGGTCCCCCCAGCCGTACGCCGCCGTGCCGACGACCAGCCCGATCGCGGGCAGCATCACCACCGCCACCGCCGAGAACGCCAGCCCGACCACGAACTTGCGGGCGAGCAGCCGGGCCCGGGGCACCGGCGCGGCCAGCAGGTAGCGCAGCGAGGACCAGCTGGCCTCGGAGGCGACGGTGTCCCCGCAGAACAGCGCGACCGGGATGACCAGCATGAAGCCGGTGCCGACGAACAGCATGGTGACCGCGAAGTTGGCCCCCGAGGCGGTGGCCAGCTCGATGAAGGAGGTCCGGTCCGGGCGCCCCGGGGTGCCGCCGATCTGGAAGGCGGCCAGGATGACGAACGGCATGGCGGCCAGCACCGCGCCGATCACCAGCGTGCGGCGCCGGCGCAGCTGGCGCATCGCCTCCACCCGCAGCGGCAGCGTCCGGCCCGGCCGGTACCCCGGGGCGTGGTCCACCGACTCGGCGCGCTCCGTCGTGGTCACGGCACTCACGCTCCACCTCCGATCAACGACAGGAACGCGTCCTCCAACCGCCGCTGGGGCCCGGCGCTCTCCACCGGCACCTCCAGCCGCACCAGCTCGGCCAGCAGCGCGGCGGCCGTCAGCCCGTCCAGGCGCACCAGCAACCCGCCCTCGACGGCCTCCGCCGAGGCGACCCCGGCCAGCGCGCCGACCTTCTCGACCACCGGCACCGGGTCGTACGGGCCGGCGACGCCGATCACCAGCAGCTCGCCGGAGCCGACGATGTCGGCGACCGGGCCGGCCGTGACCAGCTGCCCGCGGTCCATCACCACGAGGTCCGTGCAGCTCTGCTCGACCTCGGACAGCAGGTGGCTGGAGACGATCACGGTCCGCCCGCCGGCCGCGTACCGGATCATCACCTCGCGCATCTCCCGGATCTGCGGCGGGTCCAGCCCGTTGGTCGGCTCGTCCAGGATCAGCAGGTCCGGCATCCCGAGCATCGCCTGGGCGATCGCCAGCCGCTGCCGCATGCCCTGCGAGTACGTCCGCACCGCGCGGTCGAGCGCCTCGCCGAGCCCGGCGATGGCCAGCGCCTCGTCGAAGCGCGCGTCGGCCTCCGGCCGTCCGGTCGCCTGCCAGTACAGCCGCAGGTTGGCCCGCCCGGTGAGGTGCGGCAGGAAGCCCGCGCCCTCCACGAACGCCCCGACCCGCGAGAGCACCGGCGCGCCGGGCCGCACCAGGTGCCCGAAGATCCGCACCTCCCCGGCGTCCGGCCGGATCAGGCCCATCAGCATCCGCAGGGTGGTGGTCTTGCCCGCGCCGTTGGGCCCGAGCAGCCCGAGCACCTGCCCCCGCTCCACCCGGAAGCCGAGATCCCGTACGGCGTAGCGGTCCTGGGAGCCCCGGTAGCGCTTGCTCAGCCCGCTGATCCGCAGCGGCACGGCGGCCAGCCCGGGGTCGAAGGCTGGCCCGGCGGCGGCCCGGCGGCGGCGCAGCCGCGGCGCCAGCACCAGGGCCGCGGCCACCAGGACGGCGACCACCGGCAGCAGCCAGGTGCGGGTGGGCAGCGGCGCCGCCTCGGTGACCAGCTCCTCGACGGTCGGCACGGTGAGCGCCCCGGCCGGCGCCACCCGGTAGGTGGCCGGCTCGACCGGCGAGGCGTACGCGAGGTCGGTGCTCGCCAGCACCAGCCGCACCCGGTGCCCGGCCGGGAAGGTGTGGTCCACCGTCGGCAGCGCCACCGTGACGGTCCGTCCGGCGTCCGCGCCGGTGACCCGCAGCGGGGCGGCCAGCTGCTGGGGCAGCACCGCCTTGCCGTCCGGGCCGACGTCGTACAGCTTGGCGAACAGCACCGCGTCCGGCCGGTCGGCCGTCACCCGCAGCGGCACCGTCGGCTGCCCGGTCAGGTGCAGCGGCGAGTCCAGCGGTGCCGAGTCGAAGGCGGCGTTCTGCCCGGGGAAGTCCAGCGAGAGCCCGGCGCCCAGCGAGGCGGCCTGGCCGAGCGCGCCGATGCCCGGCAGGGTCGAGATCCCGGGCGGCGCGCCGCCGGGCGGGTTGGCGAGGGTCTGCTCGCCGCCCGCCAGCCCGATGCTCCGCGAGCCGGTCCCGCCCAGCCCCGGGTACCGGTCGGCGGAGGCCCCGCGCAGCACGGCCTGGAAGCCGGTCGAGTCCACCCCGCCGGTGCGGGTGACGCGGAACGCGGGGCCGGTGTCCTTGCCCGGCTCCTTCGCGCCGTCCTTCAGGAAGCGGTCGAACCAGGCCGTCACCCGGTCGTCGACCCGGGCGCTGGTGTCCGTCCCGCCGTCGTGGCCGCCGGCGAACCAGTCCACCGCGACCGGCGCGCCGTTGCCGGCCACCGCCGCGGCGATCCGGTCGCCCTGGTCCAGCGGGAACAGCGAGTCCTGCTGGCCCTGCACCACCAGCGTGGGTGCCTTGAGCTGCGCCGCCACCGAGGACGGGCTGGAGCGCTCCAGCAGCGCGACGGCCTCCGGGTCGGCGTGCCCTGCGGTGGCGACCCGGTCGTACATCGCGCAGAGCGAGTCCAGGAACCGCCCGCAGCCGACCGGCCCGTCCGTGGCCGGCCTCGGCCCGCCGCCCTCCCGCGGCGCCCCGCCGGAGGGCCCGAGGTCCCCGGCCGAGCCGGTGGTGAAGAAGATCCCCGCCCACAGCTTCTTGAAGACGCCGTCCGCCGCGCCCGAGCCCTGCACGCCCTGCGGGAACAGCGCGTCGGCCAGGTTCCACCAGGTGATCCGGGTGGCCACCGCGTCGATCCGGTGGTCGTACGCGGAGGCCAGCAGCGAGACCGCCCCGCCGTACGACGCACCGGTGATGCCGACCTTCGGGTCGCCCGGCCCGTCCAGCTGCACCTCGGGGCGCTGGGCCAGCCAGTCCACCAGGTGCCTGACGTCCTCGACCTCGCGGTCGGGCGCGTTCAGCCCGATCCGGCCGCCCGACTGCCCGAAGCCGCGCGCCGACCAGGTCAGCACCGCGTACCCCTGCCGGGCGAGCTGCTCGGCGCGCTCGCGCTCGCCCTCCTTGGAGCCGCCGAAGCCGTGCGCCAGCAGCACCGCCGGGCGCGGACCGCCGCCGCCGGCCGTGAAGAAGGAGGTGTCCAGCTCGATCTGCTGGGCGCTGCCGGGCGTCTCCGGCATGCTGAGGAAGCGGTCCTCCTGACGGACCGCCTGCTCACCGCCGGACGCCACCGTCGCCGTGCCGGCCGCGGCCACCGCGACGAGGGCCACCGCCCCGGCCAGCAGCCTGCGTCTGACCGCTGTTCCCCGGGCGCGCCAGCGGCGCCGTGCCCCACCGAGCTCCATGGCCGCTGATCGTATCCGCCGTCCGGGTAGGAGTCCGATAAAGCCACCGGCCCGATGCGACCGATTTGCCCCGCTCTGCCCGAGTATCGTACGGCCCATGCTCCGGCCGCTGCTCTCACTGCTCGCCACCGTCGCCGCCACCCTGGCGATCGGCTGGACCGTCGACCAGGCCCTCCAGCGGATCGCCGAGCGCCGGCCCTCGGCACCGGTCTGGCCGCTGCTGCGCCGCTGCCGGATCCCGCTCCAGCTCGCCGTCGTGTCGGCCCTGCTGCTGGCCGCCGAGCCGCTCCAGCGGATCTTCCGCCCGAGCAACGACGACGGCGTCCACCACCTGCTCCTGCTGTTCCTGATCGCCTCGCTCGGCTGGCTCACCGTCCGCGTGGTGGCCGCCGCCCTGGAGGCCCTGCTCGGCCGCTACGAGACCCGCGTCGACGACCCGGCCCGGGTCCAGCGGGTGCGCACCCAGATCAGCATGCTGCGCCGGGTGGCCGGCGCGCTGGTCGTCGTGGTCACGGCGGCCCTGATGCTGCTGACCTTCTCCGCCATGCGCACCGTCGGCGCCAGCCTGCTCGCCTCGGCGGGCATCATCGGCATCGTGGCCGGCATCGCCGCCCAGAGCACCCTGGGCAACTTCTTCGCCGGCCTCCAGATCGCCTTCGGCGACACCGTGCGGATCGGCGACACCGTGGTGGTGGACGGCCAGCAGGGCACCGTCGAGGAGATCACCCTCAGCTACCTGGTGGTCCGGCTCTGGGACTACCGCCGGCTGGTCGTCCCGGTCTCGTACTTCGTCAGCAGGCCCTTCGAGAACTGGACCCGCCGCGACCCGGGCCTGCTGGCCGCCGTCCTGCTGCACCTCGACCACAGCACCCGGGTGGACGACCTGCGCGCCGCACTGCGCACCCTGCTCGACGGGCACCCGCTCTGGGACGGCGGCGAGTGGGCCCTCCAGGTCACCGACACCACGCCCAGCACCATCGTCGTCCGCGCCACCATGACCGCCCGCAACCCCGACGACGCCGCCCGGCTGCGCTTCGACGTCCGCGAACAGCTCATCGCCCACCTGCGCGACGAGCACCCCCACGCCCTCCCGCGCCTGCGCACCACCGACTCCTGAGCGGAGCACGGAGCTCCCCGCACCCCTGTGACCGGGGCACGGGGAGCTCCGACGGCGAGGGCCGCGGCGCCTTCAGAGCGTGCGCGTCATCGTCCGGTGCGGTATCCCGGCGTCGTCGTACACCGGCCCCTGGGCCGCGTACCCCAGCCGCTCGTAGAACCCGAGCGCCTGCACCTGCGCGTGCAGCTCGACCTCGACGGCCCCGCGCTCGGCGCCCGCGGCCTCGATCGCCCGGACGAGCCCCGCGCCCAGCCCCGTCCCGCGGGCCGCCGCCACGACGGCGAGCCGCCCGAGCAGCACGCGCCCCTCGACGCCGGTCAGCTTGAGCGCCTGCTCGCCGAAGATCAGCCGCCCGGTGCCCAGCGCGGCCCCGTCGGCCCCGACGGCCAGCAGGTGCACCGAGGTCGCGTCGAACTCGTCGTACTCCAGCTCCTCCGGCACGTTCTGCTCGACGACGAACACCTCGCGCCGCACGCCGCGCACGAGCTCCAGGTCGGCGTCCGACTCCGCCGTCCGGATCGCGGCCGCCACCTCAGCTCTCCGCCGCGATGATGTCCAGCGCCTTGCTCAGGTCCGCCGGGTACTCGCTGGAGAACTCGACCCACTGCCCGTCCGCCGGGTGCTCGAAGCCGAGCGACACCGCGTGCAGCCACTGCCGGGTCAGCCCCAGCCGCTTGGCCAGCGTCGGGTCGGCGCCGTACGTCAGGTCGCCGACGCAGGGGTGGCGCAGCGCGGACATGTGGACGCGGATCTGGTGGGTGCGCCCGGTCTCCAGCTTGATCGCCAGCAGCGACGCGGCCCGGTACGCCTCGATCAGGTCGTAGTGGGTGACGGACGCCTTGCCGTCGCGGGTGACGGCCCACTTCCAGTCCGAGCTGGGGTGCCGGCCGATCGGGGC
This sequence comes from Kitasatospora sp. NPDC018619, assembly GCF_044391605.1. Lineage (NCBI taxonomy): Bacteria > Bacillati > Actinomycetota > Actinomycetes > Kitasatosporales > Streptomycetaceae > Kitasatospora > Kitasatospora sp. NPDC018619. The sequence goes on along the minus strand of NZ_JBISAI010000008.1, from coordinate 184,429 downwards.
GTCCACCGTCCCGCTCATCGGGTCCGGGTGGCCCTGCACCAGCGTGTGGTAGCGCTTCTCGGTGATCCGGTCGTGGAACTGCCGCTTGAGGTCGGTGTACGCCCGCTCGGACTTGGCGACGACCATCAGTCCGGAGGTGCCGACGTCCAGCCGGTGCACGATGCCCTGGCGCTCGGCGGCGCCCGAGGTGGAGATCCGGTACCCGGCCGCGGCCAGTCCGCCGATCACGGTGGGGCCGGTCCAGCCCGGGCTGGGGTGCGCGGCGACGCCGACCGGCTTGTCGACCAGCACGATGTCCTCGTCGTCGTGCACGATGCGCATGCCCTCGACGGCCTCGGCCACGATCCGCACCGGGGCGGCCGGGGCCGGGATCTCGACCTCCAGCCAGGAACCGGCGGTCACCCGGTCCGACTTGCCGGCCACGGCGCCGTCGAGCGTCACCTTGCCGTCGGCGGCCAGCTCGGCGGCCTTGGTCCGGGAGAAGCCGAACATCCGGGCCAGGGCGGCGTCGAGGCGCTCGCCCTCCAGGCCGTCGGGAACGGGGAGGCTGCGGATCTGCGCTGCGGTACTCACCCGTACGAGTATGCCGGAACCGCGGCCCGCCCCCGGCCGCCTCCGGTCCGCCGCTACTTCTCGGCCTGCTCGGCCTTCCCGGCCTGCTGGTGGACGGTCCCGTCCGGGTTGCTGCCCCGGAAGGACAGCAGGACCACCAGGATGCCGCCGCACACGATCGCCGAGTCCGCGAGGTTGAAGACCGCGAAGTGCTGCACGGAGATGAAGTCCACCACGTGCCCGCGGAAGACGCCGGGCGCGCGGAACAGCCGGTCGGTGAGGTTGCCGAGCGCCCCGCCGAGCAGCAGCCCGAGCGCGATCGCCCAGGGCAGGCTGTACAGCCGGCGGGCGATCCGCCAGATCACCACGATGACGGCGGAGGCGATCATCGTGAAGACGACGGTCAGCGCCTGCCCCATCCCGAAGGCCGCGCCCGAGTTGCGGATCACCTGGAAGGTGACGACGTCCCCGACGACCTTGATCGCCGCGTGGTTCTCCAGCCGGGCGACCACCAGCAGCTTGCTGCCCAGGTCGATCAGGAAGGCGAGCACCGCGACGACCAGCAGCACGCCGATCCGCCGCGGGCCCTTGGGCTTCCCGGCCGCCGCGGTGTGCGGGGAGGCCCCGGTCGGTTCGGCCACGGGCACCTCCACGGCACCGGCGGGGGGCGGGACGGCGTCGTCCCGGGTCTGGGGGGAACCTTGCGTACTGATGATCCGCTCCGCTGCCGATGGAGCTCCCCCGGTCCGCAGGAGAGGGGAGGATGGTGGGCCGGTACCGCCCGCCGCGTTCACGGACGCGTCAGACGACGTTACTCGGGCGACGGTACGGGGTCGAGCGTACGGCAAGCCCGACCCCCCGCGTCGCCCCGGTCACCCGCTTCAGCGGCGTTCCTGCTTGGCCTTGCACTGCACGCAGAGCGTCGCCCTCGGGAAGGCCTGCATCCGGGCCTTGCCGATGGCCTGGCCGCAGGACTCGCAGGTGCCGAAGCCGACGCCCTCCAGCCGCTCCAGGGCGCGCTCGGTCTGGGCCAGGCTGTCGCGGGCGTTGTTGGCCAGCGCCAGCTCGCTCTCCCGCGAGATGTTCTTCGTACCGGCGTCCACCTGGTCGTCGCCGGCTCCGTCGTTGGAGTCGCGCATCAGGCCGGAGATGGCCGCCTCGGCGGCGTCGATCTCGCCGCGGAGCCGCTCCAGCTCGCTGATCAGCTCGTCGTGCAGCTCGTGGACCTCCTCGGTGGTCCACGGCTCCTCGCCGGGCCGGACCGGCAGCGTGGCCGGGTCCACGGACTCGGCGCCGTGCGGCGCGGTGACGGTGTCGCTCTTCGGTGCGGTAGTGGTCACGGTCCCCTCCCCTGGGTCGACCGCCACGGCCTTGCGTGCCCGCTTGGTGGCGGTACCCGCGCCGGTTCCCTTCTCAGCCATGGCTTTCGACCCCATCTACGAACGAATCGAGCCGCCGGTTCCCGGCGGCCTCCAGTGCCGGAACGATAATCCCGATCAAAACCGGTCACAACATGACATACCGACGCCCCATAACGTTCCCACCCAGGCAGCCGCCCCAACCGTCACCCCCCGTGCGCTCATGGATTTGTGCCCAGATCGACTCCGCCTAACCTCCCCCTGAACCACCCCGAACCGGACGGTCCGGATCGCCGTGGCGAATTCGGTTTGCGGGGGTCGATACACTGGGCCTGCAAGGCGCAGATGGGACGAGTACCGACGTACGCAGCCACCAGCGACCCGGGGACGGTGCGAGCCCGGGGGTGTGCACGGCGGGAAGATCACCCCGGAGCCGCCGGAAGAACGGCCGCCGCGATGCCGCAGCGGCCCACTAGACCCGGCAGCAAGCCCAAACAAGAGGGCCGCGAACGCACCACCGCGGCCAAGGAGGGTGGTACCGCGGGGCGGCCTGGTCCGTCTCGTCCCTCCGGAGGATCCAGTCCCAGCATCCGCCGGAGGTAGACGCCCGCGATGGCCAGCACCTACAACCCCGTCCCCGCGCAGGTGGATCTGCCTGCCCTGGAGCACCAGATCCTGTCGTTCTGGCAGGACAACAAGATCTTCCAGCGCAGCCTGGAGCAGTCCGAGGGCCGCCCCGAGTGGGTGTTCTACGAGGGCCCGCCGACCGCCAACGGCATGCCCGGCGCGCACCACATCGAGGCCCGCGTCTTCAAGGACGTCTTTCCGCGCTACCGGACCATGAAGGGCTACCACGTCGCCCGCAAGGCCGGCTGGGACTGCCACGGCCTGCCGGTCGAGCTGGCCGTCGAGAAGGAGCTCGGCTTCTCCGGCAAGCAGGACATCGAGGCGTACGGCATCGCCGAGTTCAACGCCAGGTGCCGCGAGTCGGTGACCCGCCACACCGACGCCTTCGCCGAGCTGACCACCCGTATGGGCTACTGGGTCGACCTCGACGAGGCCTACCGGACGATGGACCCGTCGTACGTGCAGTCCGTCTGGTGGTCGCTCCAGCAGATCTTCGACAAGGGCCTGCTGGTCCAGGACCACCGCGTCGCCCCCTGGTGCCCGCGCTGCGGCACCGGCCTGTCCGACCACGAGCTGGCCCAGGGCTACGAGACCGTGGTCGACCCGTCGGTCTTCGTCCGCTTCCCGCTGACCAGCGGCCCGCTGGCCGGCCAGGCCGCCCTGCTGGTCTGGACCACCACCCCGTGGACGCTGGTCTCCAACACGGCCGCCGCCGTCCACCCCGAGGTGACCTACGTGGTGGCCACGGACGGCACCGAGAAGCTCGTCGTCGCCGAGCCGCTGGTCGCCAAGGCGCTCGGCGAGGGCTGGGAGACCACCGGCGAGACCTTCACCGGCGCCGAGATGGAGCGCTGGGCCTACCGCCGCCCCTTCGACCTGGTCGAGATCGAGAACGCCCACTACGTCCTCACCGCCGACTACGTCACCACCGAGGACGGCACCGGCATCGTCCACCAGTCCCCCGCCTTCGGCGCGGACGACCTCGCGACCTGCCGCCGGTACGGCCTGCCGGTGGTCAACCCGGTGCTCGGCGACGGCACCTTCGCCCCCGAGGTCCCGCTGGTCGGCGGCCAGTTCTTCAAGAAGGCCGACGAGGCCCTGGTCGCGGACCTCAGGGAGCGCGGCCTGCTCTTCCGCCACCTGCCGTACGAGCACAGCTACCCGCACTGCTGGCGCTGCCACACCGCGCTGCTCTACTACGCGCAGCCGTCCTGGTACATCCGGACCACCGCCGTCAAGGACGCGATGATCCGCGAGAACGAGGCCACCAACTGGTACCCGGAGACGGTCAAGCACGGCCGCTTCGGCGACTGGCTGAACAACAACATCGACTGGGCGCTCAGCCGCAACCGCTACTGGGGCACCCCGCTGCCGATCTGGCGCTGCGAGGAGGGCCACCTCACCTGCGTCGGCTCGCTGGCCGAGCTGTCCGAGCTCACCGGCACCGACCAGAGCGGCCTCGACCCGCACCGCCCGTACATCGACGCGGTGACCTTCGCCTGCCGCGACTGCGGCGGCACCGCCACCCGCGTGCCCGAGGTCATCGACGCCTGGTACGACTCGGGCTCGATGCCCTTCGCCCAGTACGGCTACCCGTACCGGAACAAGGAGCTGTTCGAGAAGCGCTACCCGGCGCAGTTCATCTCCGAGGCGATCGACCAGACCCGCGGCTGGTTCTACACGCTGATGGCCGTCGGCACCCTGGTGTTCGACCGGAACAGCTACGAGAACGTCGTGTGCCTGGGCCACATCCTGGCCGAGGACGGCCGCAAGATGTCCAAGCACCTGGGCAACATCCTGCAGCCGATCCCGCTGATGGACCAGCACGGCGCCGACGCCGTCCGCTGGTTCATGGCGGCCGGCGGCTCGCCCTGGTCGGCCCGCCGGGTCGGCCACGGCACCATCCAGGAGGTGGTCCGCAAGACCCTCCTCACCTACTGGAACACCGTCGCCTTCCAGGCCCTGTACGCCCGCACCTCGAACTGGGCGCCCTCGGCGGGCGACCCGGCCCCGGCCGACCGCCCGCAGCTGGACCGCTGGGTGCTCTCCGAGCTGAACACCCTGGTCCGCGAGGTCGACGCGGCCTACGAGGCGTACGACACCCAGCGCGCCGGCAAGCTGCTCTCCGGCTTCGTCGACGACCTGTCCAACTGGTACGTCCGCCGCGGCCGCCGCCGCTTCTGGCAGGGCGACGCCGCGGCGCTCGCCACCCTGCACGAGGCGCTGGAGACCGTCACCCGCCTGATGGCCCCGCTCACCCCGTTCATCACCGAGCGGGTCTGGCAGGACCTGGTCGTCCCGGTGACCCTGCAGGCCCCGGCCTCGGTGCACCTGGCCACCTGGCCGGAGGCCGACGAGACGCTGGTCGACACCGAGCTCTCCCGGCACATGGCGCTGGTCCGCCGCCTGGTCGAGCTGGGCCGGGCCACCCGCGCCGAGTCCGGCGTGAAGACCCGTCAGCCGCTGTCCCGCGCGCTGGTCGCCGCCCAGGGCTGGGAGGAGCTGCCCGCCGACCTGCGCGCGCAGATCGCCGAGGAGCTCAACGTCGCCACCCTGGAGTCGCTGGCCGAGGTCGGCGGCTCGCTGGTCGACACCAGCGCCAAGGCCAACTTCCGCGCGCTGGGCAAGCGCTTCGGCAAGGGCGTCCAGGACGTGGCCAAGGCGGTCGCCGCCGCCGACGCCGCCCGCCTGGCCGCCGAGCTGCGCGCCACCGGCGGGACCTCGGTCGAGCTGGACGGCGAGACGGTCACCCTCTCGCCGGACGAGGTGGTCATCACCGAGACCCCGCGCGAGGGCTGGGCCGTCGCCAACGAGTCCGGTGCCACCGTCGCCCTCGACCTGGCCATCACCCCGGAGCTCAGGCGCCTCGGCATCGCCCGCGACGCCATCCGCCAGATCCAGGAGGCCCGGAAGAACTCCGGCCTGGACGTCGCCGACCGCATCGTGCTGCGCTGGCGCGCCACCTCGGAGGAGACCGCCGAGGCCATCGCCGAGCACGGCCCGCTCGTCGCCGAGGAGGTCCTCGCCACCGAGTTCGCCGCCGGCGCGGCCGACTGGGAGTCCGAGACCTTCGCCGACGAGTCCCTCGGCCTCGCCTTCCAGCTGCGCAAGGCCTGACGCCCCGCCGCGGAGCCGCCGTCACCCCCGGGGTGACGGCGGCTTCGCCGTACCCTCCCGCGCGCCCTCACCCACTCCCACGCGCCCCCGGACACGGCGCCCGTGCTCCCCGCGCACCCGCGCGGACACACGAAAGCGCCCCCTCCCGACCGGTGGTCGGAGAGGGGGCGCTTTCGAAGGCCCTACGACAACCTCAGTTGTCGCCGTCCTCGTCGATCAGGAAGCCCCGCATCGGCGCCGGAGCCTGCTGCATCGGCTGCGGCGGCTGCGGACGGACGGCCGCCATCGGCTGGGTCATCCCGGCCGGCTGCATCTGCGGAGCACCGCTGTTGCCACCGGTCGACTGCCCGCCGAAGCTCGGCGCCGAGGAGCTGCCGCCGAAGGCGCTGTTCCCGCCGAAGGACGGCGAGTTGCCGCCGAAGGACGGCTGGTTGCCACCGAAGGACGGCGCACCGCCGCTCATCGCGCCGGCACCGGCCGGAGCCATCGACGAGGCCGCCGGCGGCAGCGACGCGGTGGCGGGGATCCGCGGCGGAGCGAGCGAGTCGTCGGCCTGCGACTCCAGCTGGCGCAGCTGGGTCTCCAGGTACGACTTCAGGCGCGTGCGGTACTCACGCTCGAACGCCCGCAGGTCCTCGACCTTGCGCTCCAGCGTGGCCCGCGCGGACTCCAGCGAGCCCATCGCGACCCGGTGCTTCTCCTGGGCGTCCCGCTCCAGCGCGTCGGCCTTCGCACGGGCGTCGCGCTCCAGGCCCTCGGCCCGGCTGCGCGCCTCGCCGACGATCTTGTTGGCCTCGGAACGGGCCTCGGAGATCGCCTGGTCGGCGGTCTGCTGAGCGAGCGCCAGCACGCGGGCGGCGCTGTCGCCACCCGGCCCCTGCTGCTGCATCGGGGCGCCCATCGGGCCGCCCATCTGCTGCGGGCCGCCCATGGGACCGCCCATCGGCTGCATCTGCTGCTGGCCCATGCCCTGGCCCATCGGGTTGCCCATCTGCTGCGGGCCACCGGGGCCGCCCATGGGCTGGAGCATCTGACCGCCCATCGGCTGGACCAGCTGCTGCTGGCCGCCCATGGTCTGACCCATCTGCTGCTGCTGGGGGCCGCCGGCCGAGGGGAGCTGCGGGGAGGAGCCGGCGGGCAGGCCGAGGGGCTGGTTGCCCATCTGCTGCTGCGGGCCGCCGGGGCCCATCTGCTGCTGGGGACCGCCCGGGCCCATCTGCTGCGGACCACCGGGGCCCATCTGCTGCGGGCCGCCCGGACCCTGCTGGCCGGGGACCGGCGGGCCGGATATGGCGGCCGGCACCGGAGCGCCGCCCTGGCGGGGGGCGTCCTGCTGCGGTTCCTTGCGCATGTTGGCCTGGTTCTGCGCGGCGGCACGAGTCGCGGCGGCCAGCTTGGCGCGCAGGTCCTCGTTCTCCCGGAGGAGGCGGGTCAGCTCCGCCTCGACCTCGTCGAGGAAGGCATCGACCTCGTCCTCGTCATAGCCTTCACGCAGGCGGACGGTCGTGAACTGCTTGTTCCGAACGTCCTCGGGGGTCAATGGCATCTCTTCACCTCAACGTGATCGTCGGCACACCGGCATCCTGTCGCATCGCTCACCTACGACTAGGGGTGCACAAGCGAGATCAGGACATACACAATGATCATCAGTACGAAGAAGGACAGGTCGAGCGCCACGCCCCCGAAACGCAACGGCGGAATGAGCCGCCGAAGAAGCTTGAGCGGCGGATCCGTGACAGTGTACGTGGCCTCCAGGACCAGGACCATGGCCTTGCCGGGCCGCCACGAACGCGCGAACTGGAAGACCCAGTCCATGACCAGTCGTACGAGCAGGAACACCAGGAAGACGGTCAGGGCGTAGTAGAGCACCGCCCACACGATGTCCATCGCGTTTCCCTCTCCCCGGTCCCGAACCCTCGGGCCTGCCGCTCGTCACCTGTCGCTCAACCACTGTTGATCAGATCCACACGTAAAGTCGTGGCCGGGTCAGCTCTGGTTGAAGAACCCACCCTCGGCGATCCGAGCCTTGTCCTCCGCCGTGACATCGACGTTAGCAGGCGACAGCAGGAACACCTTCTGTGTCACGCGCTCGATACTGCCGTGCAGACCGAAGACGAGTCCAGCGGCGAAGTCTACGAGGCGCTTCGCGTCGGTGTCGTCCATCTCGGTCAGATTCATGATCACGGGGGTGCCGCCACGGAACTGTTCCCCGATGGTACGGGCCTCGTTGTAGGTCCGGGGGTGCAGCGTGGTGATGCGGTAGGGCTCTCGTTCGTTCACGACCTTGGGCATGATCACCGGTGCGCTCTTCTCCAGGTTGTGGCGGCGTTCGGGTGTGATGGACGACACGGGGGCCATCCGCGGGGTCTCCTGTCGGATCGGCACCGCCGCGGGCACCGGCTGTGGGGTGATCGAGGAGACCGGGGCCGGCGCGGCGGCCGCCGGAGCCGGGGCCGGCCGGGGGATGTCCTCGGTCCGCTGGCCCGTACGGATCGGTTCGGGGTCCGCGTCGTAGTCGTCGTCGGGGTCGTACCCCTGGCCGTCGTAGGTCTCGTCCTCCACGAGGCCGAGGTAGACCGCCATCTTGCGCATTGCGCCGGCCATGCTCCTGTCTCCTCCGCTCATAGCCACCTCGCTGACGCTCGGTGGCGGCTTCGCGATGCGCGCACCTTCTGCTGGTCGCTCGCCCCGCTCGCTCCGTCAGGACCGGCTCCGTCCCGGCAGCCCGGGCTCGTGACGGCCCCGCCTGCGGAGTCCGCGGCCCTCCACGACGGCGTGTCAGCCCGACGGCCGGTCGGATGCGTGGAGTGGGGGCCGCGGAGCTGCGATCCACGGTTCGCTAGCGCTCCGAAGAGCTGCTAGATTCTGTCCTATTTTGTCCTGCTGTCTGATCTACTACCCGGTGACGTTACCTGAGGGGTGACCTCACTCCGAGTACCGCCGTTCCGACGCGCACATGTGTCGCTCCGGCGGCAATCGCCTGCTCAAGGTCGCCGCTCATCCCTGCGGAGACCATGGTGGCAGCCGGATGGTCCGCCCGTACGGCGGTTGCGATTTCCGCCAGCCGCTCGAAGGCCCGGGCCGGGTCCCCGGCCAGCGGGCCGGCCAGCGGAGCGACGGTCATCACACCGTCCAGTCGCAGCCCGGGCGTGTCGGCGATGGCGTCGGCCAGTTGCGCGACGTCCTGCGGCGCGACCCCCGCCCGGTGCCCACCCTCCCCGTGCGCCTTGTCCAGCGCCACCTGCACCAGGCAACCCAGCTCCGGGCGCTCCGACTTCAGCACCGCCGCGGAGAGCGAGGAGACCAGCCGGAGGCGGTCCACCGAGTGCACGTGGTTGGCGTACCGGACGACCGAGCGGACCTTGTTGGTCTGCAGCTGGCCGACGAAGTGCCAGTCAAGAGGAAGGTTTCTGCACTGCTCCGCCTTGGGGGCGGCGTCCTGGTCGCGGTTCTCCGCGACGTCCGTCACGCCGAGTCCGGCCAGCAGCGCGGTGTCCTCGGCGGGGTAGGTCTTGGTGACGACGACCAGGGTGACCTCCTCCCGGGCGCGCCCGGCGGCCGCGCAGGCGTCCGCGATCCGGCGCTCGACCACGTCGAGGTTGGTGCCGAGTTCCTCGTAGCGGGCCCGCTGGCCCTCCGTCAGCGCCGCGGCGAACTCGGCGCCGCCCGGGAACGGTCCGTAGATGTCGTTCGTCATCAGTGATCAGAGCCCAACCAGACGTAGCTCGCGAGCCGGCCGGTGCGCTGCTCGCGGCGATAGGAGTAGTGATCGGCGGATTCGAGGGTGCAGACCGGTGAGCGCACCACGTCCTTGACCCCCGCCGCGGCCAGCTGGGCCGCGACCCCCTCCGGCACGTCCAGGGCCGGGGTCCCCCAGGAGGTCTCGGCGAAGGCCTCCGGCACCACCGCGGCGACCTCGGCGCGCAGTGCGGCCGGCACCTCGTAGCAGCGCCCGCAGACCGCCGGCCCGGTGGCGGCGGTGATCCGCGAGGGCTCCGCGCCCAGGTCGACCATCGCCCGGACGGCCGCGGGCACCACCCCGGCCGCCAGCCCGGGCCGGCCCGCGTGGGCCGCGCCCACCACGCCCGCCACCGGATCGGCCAGCAGCACCGGGGTGCAGTCGGCGGTCAGCACCGCCAGCGCGAGCGGCCGGTCGCAGACCACCGCGTCCACCGTCGGGGCCTCGCCCGCCGGCTGGCGCCCGGTCACCACCGCGACGTCGGCGCCGTGCACCTGGTTCATCCACACCACGTCGGCCGGGTCGATCCCCAGCCGCCGGGCGGCCAGCGCCCGGTTCTCCCGCACGGCCGCCGGGTCGTCCCCCACCGCGCCGCCGAGGTTGAGCTCCCCGTACGGCGAAGTGCTCACCCCGCCCCACCGGGAGGTGAAGGCGAAGTGAGCACCCGCGCGGACCGAATGGTCGATCACTTAAGGAAGTCCGGGACGTCGAGCTCCTCGGCCGGGCTCTCCACGAACGGCTGCCGGGCCGGCTGCACCTGCGGCGGCACCGGGGCGGCGGCGGTCGTGGTGGCCGGGGCCTCGGAGGCGCGGCCCGCCGGGGCGGCCGGGGCGTCGCCCTCCGAACGGGACGTCACCGAGCCGATGGTCCCGTACGGGCGGCCGGCCGGGCGCTCCGGGGCGGCCGGCGGGGTGGCCGGGCGCTCCGGGGTGGTGGACTTGACCACCGGGTCGCGGACGATCGCCGGCGGCTGACCGCCGTCGAAGCCGGCCGCGATGACGGTGACCCGCACCTCGTCGCCGAGCGCGTCGTCGATGACCGCACCGAAGATGATGTTCGCCTCGGGGTGCGCGGCCTCGCTGACCAGCTGGGCCGACTCGTTGATCTCGAACAGGCCGAGGTCGGAGCCGCCCGAGATGGACAGCAGCACGCCGCGGGCGCCGTCGATCGAGGCCTCCAGCAGCGGCGAGGAGATCGCCATCACGGCGGCGGCCTTGGCGCGGTCCTCGCCGCGCGCGGAGCCGATGCCCATGAGCGCCGAACCGGCGTCCGACATGACGGACTTGACGTCGGCGAAGTCGAGGTTGATCAGACCGGGGGTGGTGATCAGGTCGGTGATGCCCTGGACACCGGAGAGCAGGACCTGGTCGGCCGAGCGGAACGCGTCGAGCACGCTCACCTGACGGTCCGAGATGGACAACAGTCGGTCGTTGGGGATCACGATGAGGGTGTCGACCTCTTCGCGCAGGGCGGCGATGCCGTCCTCGGCCTGGTTGGCCCGGCGGCGGCCCTCGAAGGTGAACGGGCGGGTGACCACGCCGATGGTCAGGGCGCCCAGCGAGCGCGCGATGTTGGCGACGACGGGCGCGCCGCCCGTACCCGTGCCACCGCCCTCACCGGCGGTCACGAAGACCATGTCGGCCCCCTTGAGGACCTCCTCGATCTCCTCGCGGTGGTCCTCGGCGGCCTTCCGGCCGACCTCGGGGTTGGCGCCGGCGCCGAGGCCCCGGGTGAGTTCACGGCCCACATCGAGCTTGACGTCGGCGTCGCTCATCAGGAGGGCCTGCGCATCGGTGTTGATCGCGATGAACTCGACGCCCTTGAGACCGACCTCGATCATCCGGTTGATGGCGTTGACACCACCGCCGCCGATTCCGACGACCTTGATGACTGCGAGGTAGTTCTGCGGTGCTGCCACGTCGAAGGCCTCTCGCCTCGAATTTCCGGGTCGGCCCGACCCGGGGCGGGGCCGTACCGACGGATGTCGATGGGTAGGGAGCCTGGTTTCTGACAGAATGTCCGAAATGCCGACCGCCGACCCCAACCCTAAACTTGACCTTTAGGGTTAGTTCTGTGCCTCCGTCACATCACCAGGAAACACAGTCTGGTGACACAGGACACTAGGTGGCTCCAGGCACGCGTTTCAACGAACACGCCGAGCTTCCCTTTTTCTTTTGAGCCTATGTGATCATCGGCCGGCTTAGGAAACCGGGGGTGACCACCAAGAGTCGGGCTGACACTTCGAGGCGTCAACCCCTCCCTCAGGCAGAGAACCTACCGGATCATCCCGACACCGCCGGCGCCTCGGGCGCCGTCACGTCGAAGTTCGTCCCCTTCTGGTTCATCAGGGCGACCAGGACCCGGGCCTTGCGGTCGGTTTGCTCCGGGCTCCCCCACCGCACCGTCACACCCCCGCTGAGCTGCAGCTGGATGTCGTCGTACGAGTGCACCAGCACCGAGCCCGCCCGCTTGGCGACCTCCGGCGGCAGCCCGGCGGCCACCGTCACGGCCCCCTGCACCAGCTGCGCACGGGAGATCACCCCGTCGACGTCGTTCGCCTGCTGACTGAGCCGCAGCTCGACCACCGGCACGCCCTCCGGCGGGGTCGGCTCGGTGGCGAAGCTCACGCCCCCGGCGTCCACCTGGGTGAACCGGCCGTCGTCCCCCTTGACCGCGGCCACCGCCTTGCGCTGGACGACCTTCACCCGCAGGGTGTGCGGCCAGCCGCGCCAGACCTCGGCCCGGGCCACCCGGGGGATCGCCTCCACCCGGCTGCGCACGCCGTCCAGGTCCACTCGCGCGAGCGGCCCGTCGCCGAGCCGGCCGACCGCCTCGCGGACCTGGTCCGCCGTCAGCGTGTCGTCGCTCGGCCCCTGGACGGCGACGGTGCGCACGTCCAGGACCGAGGAGAAGAACACCAGCCAGGCCAGCACGCCGAGCAGCGCGGCGCCGAGCGCGCCCAGCACCACGATGCCCCGCCGGGAGAGCCGGAGGCGGGGAGCGGACTCCTCCTCCTCCAGCTCCTCCTCCAGCGGGTCGGCGAGCCGGCCGTCAGCCACGGCGGCGACCGCCGCGGTGGGCCTGGATGGCCTCGTAGACCATGCCGACCAGCAGGTCGTCGGCGTCCCGGCGGCCGAACTCGGCGGCCGCCCGGCTCATGTCCCACAGCCGCTGCGGGTCGGTGAGCACCGGCAGCACGTTCTGCAGCACCCAGTCCGGGGTCAGCTCGGCGTCGTCCACCAGCAGGCCGCCGCCGGCCTTGACCATCGGCTGGGCGTTCAGCCGCTGCTCGCCGTTGCCGATCGGCAGCGGGACGAAGGCGGCGGGCAGGCCGACGGCCGCCAGCTCGGCCACCGTCATGGCGCCGGCCCGGCAGAGCATCATGTCGGCGGCCGCGTAGGCGAGGTCCATCCGGTCCAGGTACGGCACCGGGCGGTAGGGCGGCATCCCGGGGACGTCGGCCACCTGCGGCAGCTCGTTCTTCGGGCCGACCGCGTGCAGGATCTGCACGCCGTACTGCTGGAGCCGCGGGGCGATCGCGGTGATCGTCTCGTTGAGCCGGCGCGCGCCCTGGGAGCCGCCGGAGACCAGCAGGGTGGGCAGGCGCTGGTCGAGGCCGAAGTACTGGCGGGCCTCCGGGCGGGCCGCGCCGCGGTCCAGGGTGGCGATGGTCCGGCGCAGCGGGATGCCGATGTACCGGGAGTCGCGCAGCTTGCTGTCCGGCGTGGAGACGGCGACGAAGTCGCTGTAGCGGGCGCCGATCTTGTTGGCCAGGCCCGGGCGGGCGTTCGCCTCGTGCACCACGATCGGCACCCCGGCGCGCTTGGCGGCCAGGTAGGCGGGCATCGCCACGTAGCCGCCGAAGCCGACCACGGCGTCCGCGTTGACCCGCTCGATGATCTCCTGGGCGGCCCGGACGGTGCCGCGCAGCCGGCCGGGGACGGTGATCAGCTCCGGGGTGGGCTTGCGGGGCAGCGGGACGGCCGGGATGAGCTCCAGCTGGTAGCCGCGCTCGGGGACCAGCCGGGTCTCCAGTCCGCGCTCGGTGCCCAGGGCGGTGATCCCGACGGACGGGTCGTGCCTGCGGAGGGCATCCGCGAGGGCCATGGCCGGCTCGATGTGACCGGCGGTCCCCCCGCCGGCGAGTACGACATGCACCGAAATTCACCGCTCCCTGCGTGCCGGCCCCGGGGCCGGGCGCGCTGTGGTTCGTCGTCGTGGCAGCACCCGGGCCAGTTGTCTCCTGATCCGGGAGTTCTTGCTCCGGGCGGCCAGGGCCGCCTTCGCGCCGGAGGTGCTGCGCGCCAGGCACAGCAGCACACCGATCGCGGACATGGCCGACAGCATGGCGGAACCGCCGTAGGAGAACAGCGGGAGCGGGACGCCCGCGATGGGCAGCAGTCCCAGCGCCGACCCCAGGTTGATCATGGCCTGCGCCATGATCCAGGTGGTGGCGGCTCCCGCGGCGTACCTGACGAAGGGGTCCTTCGTACCGATGGCCACACGGATACCCGCGTAGCCTAGTGCCGCGAAGAGACCGAGCACCGACAGCGTCCCCACCAGACCGAGTTCCTCGCCGGTCGCGGCGAAGATGAAGTCGGTGTGCGCCTCGGGCAGCTGGCCCCACTTCTCCACGCCGGCGCCGAGGCCGGTGCCGAAGCCGCCGCCGTTGGCGAACGCGAAGACGCCGTGCAGGGCCTGGAAGCAGGCGCCCTCCGGGTCGAGCTTGGTGACGCCGATGCAGCCCAGCCGCTCGGCCCGGTGCGGGACGGTGACCACCAGCGCGGTGCAGACCACCACCGCCACCCCGAGGGTGGCCACGAACAGCCGCAGCGGCGCGCCGACCATCCAGAGCAGCGCGAACACCATGGCGACCAGGATCATCGAGGTGCCCATGTCGCCGCCGAACATGATCAGCGCGAGCAGCAGCAGGGCCCCGGGCACCAGCGGCACCAGCAGGTGCTTCCAGGAGTTGAGGGTGCCGGCCTTCTGCTTGCGGGCCAGCAGGTCGGCGCCCCAGAGCACCAGCGCGAGCTTGGCGAACTCCGAGGGCTGGAACTGGAAGAAGCCGAAGTCCAGCCAGTTCTGGTTGCCGTTGATCCGCACCCCGACGCCGGGGATGGCGACCAGCGTGAGGGCGCCGATCACCGCGATCATCACCGGGTAGACGACCACCCGCAGCACCGCCACCGGCACGGAGGCGAAGCCGATCAGCAGGACCAGGCCGAGGATGGCCGCGATCAGCTGCTTGAGGAAGTAGTACTGCGCCGAGTGGTGCTGGTTCAGGGCGAGGATCTGCGAGGCCGAGAAGACCATCATCAGGCCGAGCACGACCAGCAGCAGGGTGCTGCCGAGCACCAGCAGGTACGGGGTGAGCGGCCGGTCCAGCCAGTACCGGACCCGGGCCCGCAGGGCCCGGAGCCGGGCCAGCGGACCGGCCGACTTGTACTTGGTCGTGGTGGCGGAGATCACTCTCATCGGCTCGGCGGCGTCCTGCTTCACGACCCCGGAATCCGCTCTGCCCTGCCCCGCCACCGCTCCCCGCTCACTTTCTCCGTCCGAGGCCCGCGCCGGGCCGTCTACTCGCCCGCCAGCTCCCGCACGGACGCCGCGAAGAGGTCGCCGCGCTCGCCGTAGTTGGTGAACATGTCCATCGAGGCGCAGGCCGGCGCCAGCAGCACCGTGTCACCCGATCGGGCGAGCGACGCGGCCGTTCGAACGACCTCGGCCATCGCCACCGCGCCAGTCTGGCCCTCGGCCGCCTCGATCACCGGCACATCCGGAGCGTGTCGCTCCAGCGCCTGGCGGATCAGCGCCCGGTCCTCGCCGATCAGCACCACCGCGCGCAGCCGGTCGGCCGCGCCGCGCACCAGGTCGTCGAAGGTCGCGCCCTTGGCCAGGCCCCCGGCGATCCAGACGACCGGCCGGTAGGCGGCCAGCGAGGCGGCCGCCGCGTGGGTGTTGGTGGCCTTGGAGTCGTCGACGTACGTGACCCCGCCGACCGTGCCGACCTCGGCGATCCGGTGGGCGTCCGGGCGGAAGGCCCGCAGGCCCTCCCGGACGGCCTTCGGCTCGACGCCGTACGCCCGGGCCAGCGCCGCCGCGGCGAGCGCGTTGGCGATGTTGTGCGGGGCCGGCGGGCGGACGTCCTCGACGGCGCCCAGCTCGGCCGCGTTCCGGGCCCGGTCCGGGACGAAGGCGCGGTCCACCAGCAGCCCGTCCACCACGCCGAAGTCCGACGGGCCGGGCGCGCCGAGGCCGAAGCCGATCGCCCGGCAGCCCTCCTCGACGTCGGCCTCGCGGACCAGCGCCTCGGTGGCCGGGTCGGCCAGGTTGTACACGCAGGCGACGACGTTGCCCTCGTAGATCCGGCCCTTGTCGGCGGCGTACGCCTCCATCGAGCCGTGCCAGTCGAGGTGGTCGGGCGCCAGGTTGAGCACCGCCGCCGCGTACGGGCGCAGCGAGGGCGCCCAGTGCAGCTGGTAGCTGGAGAGCTCGACGGCGAGCACGTCGTACGGCTCCTCGGCGAGCACCGCGTCCAGCACCGAGACCCCGACGTTGCCGACCGCGGCGGTGCGCCGGCCGGCGGCGGTGAGGATCGAGGCGAGCATCTGGACGGTGGTGGTCTTGCCGTTGGTGCCGGTGACGGCCAGCCAGGGGGCGGGCTCGCCGGTGCCGGGCAGCGGCGAGCGCAGCCGCCAGGCCAGCTCGACGTCGCCCCAGACCGGCACCCCGGCCGCCGCCGCGGCGGCGAACAGCGGGCTGTCCGGCGCCCAGCCGGGCGAGGTGACGACCAGTCCGGTGCCCTCGGGCAGGCTCGCGCCGTCGCCGAGGCGCACGGTGACGCCCAGCGCCTCCAGCTCGGCGGCGCGGGCGGCCAGGCCGGGGCCGCTGCCGCCGTCCACCACGGTGACCCGGGCGCCGAGGCCGTGCAGGACGCGCGCGGCGCTGATGCCCGAGACGCCGAGTCCGGCGACGGCGACCGGCAGGCCGGCGAAGTCGGGGTTGCTCGACTGGGGGTCGGTCATCCGGTCACCCATCCCGCGTAGAACAGGCCGAGGCCGACGGCGACGCACAGGCCCTGGATGATCCAGAACCGGACGACGATCAGGACCTCGGTCCAGCCCTTGAGTTCGAAGTGGTGTTGGAGCGGCGCCATCTTGAAGACGCGCTTGCCGGTCATCCGGAAGGAGCCGACCTGGATGATCACCGAGAGGGTGATGATCACGTAGAGGCCGCCGAGCAGGGCGAGCAGCAGCTCGGTGCGGGAGCAGATCGCCAGGCCGGCCAGGGCGCCGCCGAGGGCGAGCGAGCCGGTGTCACCCATGAAGATCTTGGCGGGCGAGGTGTTCCACCACAGGAAGCCGAAGCAGGAGCCCATCAGGGCGGAGGCCACGACGGCGAGGTCCAGCGGGTCCCGGATGTCGTAGCAGTTGGCGGTCGCGGTGATCGCGTAGGCGCAGCTCTGGGTGTGCTCCCAGATGCCGATGAAGGTGTAGGCGCCGAAGACCATCACCGAGGCGCCGGTGGCCAGGCCGTCCAGACCGTCCGTCAGGTTCACGCCGTTCGACATCGCGGCGATCATGAAGTACGCGAAGATGACGAACAGGACGGGGCCGATCGCCCACTTGAAGTCCCGGACGAAGGACAGGCTCTGGGACGCCGGGTTCAGCCCGCGGTCGTCCGGGAACTGCATCGCCAGGACGGCGAAGCCGAGGCCGACGATCGACTGGCCGGCCAGCTTCGCCTTGGCCCGCAGGCCCAGCGAGCGGCGCTTGACGACCTTGATGTAGTCGTCCAGGAAGCCGACCAGGCCCAGGCCCGCGGTCAGGAAGAGCACCAGCAGCCCGGAGGCCGTCGGGCTCTCGCCCGTTATCGCCTTCGTGGCGAAGTACGCGATCAGGGTCGCCAGGATGAAGGCGATGCCGCCCATGGTGGGCGTGCCCTTCTTGCTGTGGTGCGCCTTGGGGCCGTCGTCGCGGATGTACTGGCCGTAGCCGTGCTTCGCGAGCAGCTTGATCAGGGCCGGGGTGCCGAGCAGCGACAGGACGAGACCGATCATCCCGGAGAAAAGGATCTGCTTCATTATTCGGCCGCACCGTCCGCCAGGAGGGCCTCGGCCACCTTCTCCAGCCCCACCGAACGGGAAGCCTTCACCAGGACCACATCCCCCGGCCGAAGCTGACTGCGCAGCAGCTCGACCGCCGCGTCCGCGTCGGACACCAGCACCGACTCCTCACCCCACGAACCTTCGTTCCTCGCGCCGAGTTCCATGCAGGCCGCCTCGCGTCCGCCGACCGCCACCAGCTTGGTGACGTCCAGCCGGACGGCGAGCCGCCCGATGGCGTCGTGCTCGGCCAGGCTGTCCTCGCCGAGCTCCCGCATCTCGCCGAGCACCGCCCAGGTGCGGCGGCGCTCCGGGCCCCGGCCACCGATCGAGACGAGCGCCCGCAGCGCGGCCCGCATCGAGTCGGGGTTCGCGTTGTAGGCGTCGTTCACGACGGTGACACCATCGGCCCGGTCGACGACCTCCATGCGCCAGCGGGACAGCGCACCCGCTTCGCCCAGGGCTGCCGCGGTGTCGTCGACGGACATCCCGAGCTCCACCGCCACCGCGGCGGCGGCGAGGGCGTTCGAGACGTGGTGCTCACCGTACAGGCGCAGCTGCACGGGCGCGGAACCGGCCGGGGTGGTGAGCGTGAACGATGGACGCCCGGTGGCGTCCAGGCGAACGTCCGTGGCCCGGACGTGGGCGTCCGGGGATTCCCCGAACAGGACCACCTTCGCCCTGGTACGGGAGGCCATCGCGCGCACCAGCCGGTCGTCCGCGTTGAGGATCGCGGTGCCGTCCGCGGGCAGCGCCTCGACCAGTTCGCCCTTGGCCTCGGCGATCGCCTCCTGGGAGCCGAACTCGCCGAGGTGGGCGGTGCCGACGTTGAGGACCAGGCCGATCCGGGGCGGGGTGATCGAGGTGAGGTACTCGATGTCACCCTTGTGTCGGGCGCCCATCTCCATGACCAGGTGCCGGGTGCCGGCCTCGACCCGCAGCGCGGTCATCGGGTGGCCGATCTCGTTGTTGAGCGAGCCGGGCGGGTAGACCGTCTCGCCGCGGCGCTGGAGCAGCTGGGCGATCAGGTCCTTGGTGCTGGTCTTGCCGGCCGAGCCGGTCAGCGCGACGACGGCGGTGTCCTCGGCGCGGGCGACCACGGCGCGGGCCAGCCTGCCGAGCGCCTCCACCACACTGTCGACCAGGACGGCGGGCACGCCGACCGGGCGGGAGGCCAGCACCGCGACGGCGCCGGCCCCGACCGCCCCGGCCGCGTACTCGTGGCCGTCCGCGTGCTCGCCGACGAAGGCCGCGAACAGGCCGCCGGGGACCACCTTCCGCGAGTCGACCTCGACCGGGCCGGTGACCAGGGCGTCCGGGTCGGCGCCGTCCAGCGTGCCTCCGACGGCGGCGGCCACCTCGGCGAGGGTCAGTGCGATCACTGCTGCTCTACTCCTCGGTCGCCCCGTGCGGCCGTGGTCCGCGCGATGGATTCGCGCAGCACCTCCCGGTCGTCGAAGGGGCGGATCTCGTCTCGTACGTACTGGCCGAGCTCGTGGCCCTTGCCGGCCACCAGCACGGTGTCCCCCGCCCGGGCGCGCGCGACGGCGAGCCCGATCGCCTCGGCCCGGTCGGGCACGACCAGGACGTCCCCGCGCTCGGCCTCGGGCACCGCGGCGGCGCCGGTCAGCATGGTGGCGAGGATCGCCAGCGGGTCCTCGCTGCGCGGGTTGTCGCTGGTCAGCAGGGCGGTGTCGGCGAGGCGGGCGGCGATGTCGCCCATCGGGCCGCGCTTGTGCGGGTCGCGGTCGCCGCCGCAGCCGACGACGACGTGCAGCCGGCCCTCGGTGACCTCGCGCAGCGAGGCGAGGACGGCCCGGAGGGCGTCCGGCTTGTGCGCGTAGTCGACGACGGCGACGAACGGCTGTCCGGCGTCCACCCGCTCCAGCCGGCCGGGCACGCCGGGGACGGCGGCCACGCCGGCCACCGCCCGCTCCAGCGGGAGCCCGGCGGCGACCAGCACGGTGATCGCGGCGAGCGCGTTGGCGACGTTGAACGGGCCGGGCAGCGGGACGGAGGCGGCGGCCTCGGCGCCGTCCGGGCCCAGCACCCGGAAGGTGGAGCCGACCGGCCCCAGCTCGACGTCCACGGCCCGCCAGTCGGCCCCGGCGGCGCCGGTGGCCGAGAAGGTCGTCACCGGGATCTCGGCCTCGGCGGCGAGCCGGCGGCCGTAGTCGTCGTCCAGGTTGACCACCCCGTGGCGGGACTTGCCGGGCTGGAAGAGCCGGGCCTTCGCCTGGAAGTAGTCCTCCATGTCCGGGTGGAAGTCGAGGTGCTCGGGGGTCAGGTTGTTGAACAGCGCGACGTCGTACGCGACGCCGTCGGTGCGGCCGAAGACCAGGGCGTGGCTGGAGACCTCCATGGTCACCGCGTCGGCGCCGCGCTCGGCCATCACGGCGAGGATCGCGTGCAGGTCGGTGGCCTCGGGGGTGGTGCGCTCGCTCTTGATCCGCTCCTCGCCGACCCGCATCTCGACGGTGCCGATCACGCCCGGGCCGCGCCCGGCGCCGCGCAGACCGCCCTCGACCAGGTACGAGGTGGTGGTCTTGCCGTTGGTGCCGGTCAGCCCGATCATCAGCAGCTTCCGGGAGGGGCGGCCGTAGACGATCGCGGCCAGCTCGCCCATGACGGCCCGCGGCCGGTCGACGACCAGCAGCGGCAGGCCGGTGGCGGCCGCGAGCTCGGCGCCGGCCGGGTCGGTGAGCACCGCCACCGCGCCGGACTCCGCGGCCTTGGCGGCGAAGGCCGCGCCGTGGTGGTTGGCGCCCGGGAAGGCCACGTACACGTCACCCGGGCGCACCGCGCGGGAGTCGTGGGTGACGCCGCTGACGGCGCCGCCCTCGACGGGTGGCAGGCCCAGTTCGACGGCCAGCTCGGCGAGCGGCAGGGCGGTGGTCCCGGTCGGGCGGGGCGGACTCACGGTGGTTTGATCGGGTTTCGGCACGGCGGGAAGGCTATCCGCCGAAGGGTGCCCAGGGCCAAACCGGCCCTGCGCCGCGCCGCGCTCCGCTCCGGCCCGCTCGTTGCTCATCGTTCGCTCACGGCTTCCAGTCGACGGCCAGGTTGGGTGCCGGGCTGCTGCTCGGCGGGACCTGCATGGTCTTCAGGGTGAACTCCATCACCTGCTTGAACACCGGGCCGCACAGCTGGCCGCCGAAGTGACCGTTGACCGGGCCCTGGAGGGTGCAGGAGACGGTGTACCGGGGGGCGTCGGCGGGGGCGAAGCCGATGAAGGAGGCGGTGTAGCCGTCGTAGCCGACGCCGTTGGCGGCGCCCCGGTTGGCGGTGCCGGTCTTGCCCGCGACCCGGTAGCCGGGGATGGCGGCCTTGCCGCCGGTGCCCTGCTCGTCGTCGACGACCGACTCCAGCATCGAGGTGAGCGTCCTGGCCGTCTCCGGGCTGACCACCCGGGTCTGCTCCCCCGGCGCCGTCGGCGTGTACTTGCCGTTCGGGTCGGTGACGCCCTGGACGATGCTGGGCGCGACCCGCACCCCGCCGTTGGCGATGGTGGAGTAGACCGAGGTGGCCTGGAGCGCGTTCATCTGCATCGGGCCCTGGCCGAAGGAGATGTTGTACTTCTCCGAGGCGACCAGGTCCTCCGGCTTCTTGAGCTTCCCGGCCGTCTCCGCGGGGAAGCCCAGGCCGGTCGGCTGGGCCACGCCGAACTTGCGCAGGTAGCCGTCCAGCACCTGGTTGGCCTTCAGCTGGTCGCCGTCGCCGAGGGCCTCGACCGCCTCGATGGTGCCGATGTTGGAGGACTTGGCGAGCACCCCGGCCAGGGTCAGGTACCAGGTGTCGTGGTCGACGTCGTCCTTGAACTGCTGCCCGGCCCGGACCAGCCGGTTGGGCACGGTGACCTTGGTGTCCCAGGTGGCCTTGCCGGAGTCCAGCACGGCGGCCAGGCTCATCAGCTTGGCGGTGCTGCCGGGCTCGTACGCGTCGGCCAGGGCGGGGTTGCCGAGGTCGGCCTGCCTGGACAGGCTCAGGTCGTTGGGGTTGAAGCCGGGCGCGCTCGCCATCGCGAGGACCTGGCCGGTCTTCACGTCCTGGACCACCACGTAGCCCTTCTCCGCGCCGGAGTTGGCCACCTGGTCGGTGATCGCCCGCTGGGCGGCCCACTGGATGTCCCGGTTGACGGTCAGCCTGACGTCGCTGCCGGGCACCGCCGGGTCCAGCGAGCCCCCGGCGGTGGGCACCAGCCGCCCGCCGGACTGCGCGTAGCTGCTGTGGCCGTCCTTGCCGGCCAGCAGCTTCTGGTACTGGAGCTCCAGGCCGCCGGCGCCCTCGCCCTCGGCGTTGACGAAGCCGACCAGGTTGGCCGCCAGGCCGTCCGCCGGGTAGATCCGCTTCTGGGTCTCCCGGTTGAACACCCCGGCCAGCGGGTTGGCGCACTCGTTGTCCATCCGGGTGCGTCCGCCCTGGTCGGCGGGCTTGCCGAGAAGCTTCTTCTGGGCCTGGCAGGCCCGCGAGCCGGCCTGCTTCTCCAGTCCGGACTTGAGGTCGCTGATCTGCTTCCTGGCGGCCGGGGTCTGCTGGGCCGCGAGCCGCTTGTAGCGGCTCTTGGGGGTGTGCAGGTCGGCGGCGAGCTTCTCCCTGGGCACGCCGAGGATCGGCGAGAGCAGCGCGGCCGCCTGCTCCGGCGCGTCCGGGATGCCGGTCGCCTCCGGGGTGAACATCGCCGGGTCGGCGGTGATGTCGTACGCGTCCACGGTGGCCGCCAGCGCGACCCCGTCGGAGGACGTTATCGAGCCGCGTTCGGCGGTGATCGGGATGTTCAGGTAGCGGTTGGTGTTGGCGTCGGCGGCCAGCGCGTCGGCGTCCACCAGCTGGAGCTGCACCAGCCGGCCCGCGAAGACGGAGAACACCAGCGACAGCACGAGGGTGATCGCCCGCAGCCGGCGCCTGGGCTCGGCCAGCCGGAGCGCCCTGGGGCGCGGCGAGGGACGGCGCTTCGGGCGCACCGCCGCCTGGCTGCGGGCCGGCGGGCGCCCCTCCGGGCGGCGCTGCTGCGGGGCCCGCGGGGTGCGGCCGGCCGAGGCCGACCTGGCGGGCTGGGCCTTGGCCGACTGGCCGCGGGCGGACTGGCCCTTGGCGGGCTGGGGCTTCGCGGGCTGGGCCTTGGCCGACTGGCCGCGGCCGGCCGCCGACTGGGCGCGCGGCGCGGCACCGCGGGGCACCGGACGGCGGCCGTTGCCGCCGCCGCTGCCGGAACCGCCGGAACCGGAGCCGGATCCGCCTGACTGTCGCGGGGAGGTCATCGGCCCGCACCCCCGTTCGGCTTCGCGGCCGCCGCGGGCGAGGCCGGGTTGAGCTGGATCACCGAGTCGCCGGCGGAGGCCGCCGGGGTCGGCACGGGCGGGGCCGCGGACGGCGGCGGGGCGGCCGGCGACGGCGCGCCGCCCGGCTGCGGCGCGGCCGGTGACGGCCCGGCAGCGGGCTGGCCGGCGCTCGGCTGGGCCCTGGTCGGCCACGGCTCGGCGGTGGAGCGCTTGACCGGCGGGCTGTCCTGGGCCGGCCCCGGGGTGCCGACCACCTTGCCCTGGTTCGGGACGTCCAGG
Organism: Kitasatospora sp. NPDC018619; assembly: GCF_044391605.1. Lineage (NCBI taxonomy): Bacteria > Bacillati > Actinomycetota > Actinomycetes > Kitasatosporales > Streptomycetaceae > Kitasatospora > Kitasatospora sp. NPDC018619. The sequence goes on along the minus strand of NZ_JBISAI010000008.1, from coordinate 161,371 downwards.
AAGGCCATCCCGCCGGCCGGGACCATGCCCAGCCCGGCGGCGCGCCTGGCCAGCGCGTCCGGCGCGGAGCTCTGGTCGATCTCGTGCTGGAGGCTCTGCTGCTCGTCCGTCGCCACGGTGGTCTGCTTCTGCAGCCGGGACAGCTCGAAGGAGCCCTCGTTGAGGGCGGTGTTCAGCGCGAGCAGGCCGAGCAGCCCGGCCGCCAGCAGCACCACGATCAGCACCGCGAACGGGGTGCGCCGCTGCACCGGGCGCCTGCCCGGCCGGACCGTGATCCGCGCCCTGCCCTGCCCGGGGAGTCCTCCCCGCCCCGCCCGGACCTCACCGGCCACCGGCCCCACTGCTCTCCTCCGCCCTTCGGACCCCGCCGGGGCCGGTTCGTCAGCCCCGCTTGCTTCGGTCCCTGATCCTCTCCGCCACCCGCAGCCGTACGGGCGCGGCGCGCCGGTTCTCCTCGATCTCCTCCTCCGTGGCCAGCTCGGCACCGCGGGTGATCAGCTTGAGCCAGGGCTGGTGCTCCTCCGGGATGAACGGCAGCCCCGGCGGGGCGGTGCTGGTGGCACCGGCGGCGAAGTACTGCTTGACGAGCCGGTCCTCCAGCGACTGGTACGACATCACCGCGATCCGGCCGCCCGGCGCGAGGACGTCCAGCGCCCCGGGAATCGCCCGGTCCAGGACCTCCAGCTCGCCGTTGACCTCGATCCGCAGCGCCTGGAACGTCCGCTTGGCCGGGTTCCCGCCGGTCCGGCGGGTCGCCGCCGGGATGGCGTTGCGCACCAACTCGACCAGACGCGCGCTGGTGGTGAACGGTTCCTTCTCGCGCTCGCGCAGGATCACCGCGGCGATCTTCCCGGCGAACCGCTCCTCGCCGTACACCTTGAGGATCCGGGCCAGGTCGCCGTGGCTGTAGGTGTTCAGCACCTCCGCGGCGCTGATCCCCCGGGTCTGGTCCATCCGCATGTCCAGCGGCGCGTCCTGGGCGTACGCGAAGCCGCGCTCCGCCTCGTCCAGCTGCATCGAGGAGACGCCGAGGTCGAACAGGATGCCCTCCACCCGGTCGATGCCCAGGCGCTCCAGCACCTCGGGGATCTCGTCGTAGACGGCGTGCACCAGGGTCGCCCGGTCGCCGAAGCGGGCCAGCCGCTCCCCGGAGAGCTTCAGCGCCGCCGGGTCGCGGTCCACCGCGACCAGCCGCACCTCGGGGAACTGGGTCAGCAGCGCCTCGCTGTGCCCGCCGAGGCCGAGGGTGGCGTCCACCACGACGGCACCGGGGCGCGAGATCGCCGGGGCCAGCGCGTCCATGCACCGCTGGAGCATCACCGGAACGTGCTTGGGGCCCGGATCGTTGGTGGTCATGCGCGGTGGCGCCCTTCCTCGGTGCGGAGCAGCCCGACGTCCGGGAGCTGGGACCATTCTCGCCCACCGCGCCCCGGCACGACGAAGCGGCCCGTGGTCCCCGCCCGCTCCTGGGGAAGGTCGTGACCGCCCGGCGCCGGGGAAGGTGCGCCAGGTGGGCACGGAGCGGGAGGAGGCCACGGGCCGCTTCGACCGGGCCGCGGAGGCCGGAAGGCCCCGTTGACGGGCCCCGGCGGGTGTGCTCCACTGCGCCGCAAACTCTATCGCGCGGGCCCTGCCAGTCAATGGTCCGCTCCGGCGCACCACCCGGGCGGCGGTACGGATCACCGCAGGTCGCGGCCGTGGAGGCGGATCGCCGACGGTTCGGACCGGGGGCCTTCGGCGACGGGCGCGCGCCCCCTGCCCGCCACCGCGTGCGGGGGCGGGCCGGCCGGCCGCGGACCCGCCCCGGACGCCCCCTGTTGTGGCGATGCGCCCGACAACGGGCCGCTGTTCTGTAGCTCTCCGCGCCACCGGGCGGCCCCGATCCGCACTAACGTCGCCCCCATGACAGTGACCCCCGACCGGCCCTCGCCGAACGCCGCTGCCGCCCCCGCCCGACCCACCGTCATCGACCGCTTCGTCACGGCCAACCGCAGGTACGCGGTGACCTTCCGGGACGGCGGCATGGACGCCCGCCCGGTGCAGCGGATCGCCGTGGTCGCCTGCATGGACGCCCGACTCGACCTGTTCGCCGCGCTCGGCCTCGAACTCGGCGACGCGCACGTCATCCGCAACGCCGGCGGCGTCGTCACCGACGACACCATCCGGTCCCTGACCATCAGCCAGCGCGCCCTGGGCACCCGCTCCGTGGCGTTGATCCACCACACCGGCTGCGGCCTGCTCGGGCTCACCGAGGACTTCCGCCGCGAGCTGGAGCTGGAGGTCGGCCAGCGTCCCCAGTGGGCGGTGGAGGCCTTCGTCGACCTGGACGGCGACGTGCGCCAGTCCATGCAGCGCGTGCGCACCTCCCCCTTCCTGCCGCACACCGACGACGTCCGCGGCTTCGTCTTCGACGTCCACACCGGCCTGCTCCGCGAGGTCGGCTGAGCCACCCGCCCGACCCTGCCCGGCCGACGCCGTCCGGGCATTCGGGCGCTTCCGAATGGTGACTTCCGGCCGCCGCCCGGGGGAGAATGCGCCTGCCGGTCGGACCCCGAACCACCTGGGGCGGCCAGGCCGCGGGCCGCCTTCCCGGCGCCGGCTCCTCCTTCGGAACCGCCCCCGGGACGGCCGCGTCAAGCATGGGGTGGGGTCCGGCCTCGGGACGGGGCGGGCACAGCGTGCCAGGGAGCGTAAACGGGTGACGAGCTACAACGACCAGGCCGGACTCGGCAGTCCTTCGGGGGGCGGGAAGCAGAGGACCACCGGGTTCCGAGAGGTCGGGCTCCCCGAGCTCGCCGCGGTCGTCGACCGCGTGCGCGCCAACGTCGAGAGCGTGATCGAGGGCAAGCCGGACGCCGTGCGGATCGCCCTGACCGTCCTGCTCGCCGAGGGGCACCTGCTGCTGGAGGACGTGCCCGGCGTCGGCAAGACGATGCTCGCCAAGGCGCTCGCCCGCTCGCTCGACGCCACCGTGCGCCGCATCCAGTTCACGCCCGACCTGCTGCCCTCGGACGTCACCGGGACCAACATCTACGACCAGCAGCGGCACGACTTCGAGTTCCGCCCCGGCGCGATCTTCGCCCAGGTCGTGGTCGGCGACGAGATCAACCGCGCCTCGCCGAAGACCCAGTCGGCGCTGCTGGAGTCCATGGAGGAGCGCCAGGTCACCATCGACGGCACCAGCTACGAGCTGCCCTCGCCGTTCATGGTCGTGGCCACCCAGAACCCGGTCGAGATGGAGGGCACCTACCCCCTGCCGGAGGCCCAGCGCGACCGCTTCATGGCCCGGATCTCGATCGGCTACCCGAGCCCCGAGGCCGAGCTCGCGATGCTGGACGTGCACGGCGGCGCCAGCCCGCTGGAGGACCTCCAGCCGGTCGCGCACGCCTCCGACATCCTCAAGCTGATCGACCTGGTGCGCACCGTGCACATCGCCGACCCGGTCCGCCGCTACGCCGTCGACCTGGTCGGCGCCACCCGCACCAGCCCCGAGCTGCGCCTGGGCGCCTCGCCCCGCGCGACCCTGCACCTGGTCCGGGCCGCCCGCGCCGCCGCCGCGCTGGACGGGCGCGACTACGTCACCCCGGACGACGTCCAGCGCCTGGCCGTACCGGTCCTGGCGCACCGTCTGATGCCGACCGCCGAGACCCAGCTCAGCCGGCGCACCTCCGAGCAGATCGTGGCCGACCTCGTCGCCCGGCTGCCGCTGCCGCGCCCCCAGGGCGGCCCGGCCGGCCGGAGGGGCTGAGGTGGCCCAGTCCGACTCGGCCTCGGGGCTGCGGGCCGGGTTCCGCGGCCTCACCACCCGGGGGCGGTCCTTCCTCGCCGCCGGGGTCACCGCGGTGGCCTGCTCCTACCTGCTCGACCAGGACGCCCTGCTGCGCGTCGGCGTCCTGCTCGCCGCGCTGCCGCTGGCCGCGGTGGCGGTGGTCGCCAACACCCGCTACCGGGTGGCCAGCGGGCGCCGGCTCAGCCCGCGCCGGGCGGTCGCCGGCCAGGAGGCCAGGGTGCACCTGCGGGTCGACAACGTTTCCCGGATGCCCACCGGGGTGCTGCTGCTGGAGGACAAGGTCCCGTACGTGCTCGGGCCGCGCCCGCGCTTCGTGCTGGACCGGGTCGAGCCGCGCGGCCACCGCGAGGTCTCCTACCGGGTCCGCTCCGACCTGCGCGGCCGCTACCCGCTCGGGCCGCTCCAGCTGCGGCTGGCCGACCCGTTCGGGATGTGCGAGGTGACCCGCGCGTTCACCGCCTCCGACGTCCTCACCGTCGTCCCCCAGGTCCAGGCGCTGCCGGCGGTGCGGCTCAGCGGCGAGTGGATCGGCCAGGGCGAGAGCCGCAGCCGCTCCCTGGCGCTGGCCGGCGACGACGACGTGATCCTGCGCGAGTACCGGCCCGGCGACGACCTGCGCCGGGTGCACTGGCGCTCCAGCGCCCGGTACGGGGAGCTGATGGTGCGCCGCGAGGAGCAGCCCCAGCAGGCCCGGGCCACCGTCGTGCTGGACACCCGGGAGATCGCCCACCGGGGCAGCGGCCCCGCCTCCTCCTTCGAATGGGCGGTCAGCTGCGCCGCCTCGGTCTGCGTGCACCTGCTGGAGCGCGGCTACCAGACCCGGCTGCTCGACGACACCGGGCGGTCGGTGCCCGCCCCGGGCGCGGGCGGCGGGCACGGCGGGGCCGACGCCTCCGGGCTGATCCTGGACGCCCTCGCCGTCGCCGACCTGTCCGACGGCGGCACCCTCTCGCGCGCCGAGGACCCGCTGCGGGCCGGCGGCGAGGGCCTGCTGGTCGCCGTCCTCGGCGAGCTGGACGACGCCCAGGCCGCCCGGCTGGGCCGGCTGCGCAGCCGGGCCGGCGGGGCGATCGCCTTCCTGCTGGACACCGGCACCTGGGCCGGCCTGCGGATGCTCGCCCCGGACACCGGCGGCGACGGGTTCCGGGCGAGGGTGCGCCAGCTGCGCGAGGCCGGCTGGACGGTCCTCCCGGTGCGCGCCGGGGACTCCGTACCGGACCTGTGGCGGGCCGCCGACGGCAGCCGGACGACCGCCCCCTACCGAGAAGAGGCCGGCGCGTGACCACCCGGGCCAAACTGACCGCGTACTCGGCGCTGGCCACCGCCCTCGCCTCGCTCTGCATGATGCCGCTGCTCACCACCCGCAGCTGGCTCACCCACGCCTTCCTGGTGATCGCCGTGATCGCCGCGGTCGGCGCGGGCCTGCGCCGCGCCCCGGTGTACCGGTGGACGGTGCCGGCCGGGCAGCTGCTCGTGCTGCTCCTGCTGCTGCTGCTCGGCTTCTCCGGCGGGGTGCTGCCCGGGCCGACCACGCTGCGGGCCCTGGCGCAGGTCCTCTCGGCCGGCCTGGACGACATACAGCAGTACGCCATCCCGGCTCCGCCCACCGCCGGGCTGCGGCTGATCCTGGTCTCGGCGGTCGGCCTGATCGCCGTCGCCGTGGACGCCGTCGCGGTGACGTACCGGCGCTCGGCGCTGGCCGGGCTGCCGCTGCTGGCGCTCTACTCGGTCGGCAACGGCCTGTCCGGGGAGCACGGCAGCTGGGTCTGGTTCGGCCTCGCCGCGGCCGGCTACCTGCTGCTGCTGTTCGCCGAGGGCCAGGACCGGGTCTCCCGCTGGGGCCGGGTGTTCTACGGCGGGTCCCGCAGCTCCGCGGAGTCCGGGCGGGTCAGCCCGGGCGGCCGCCAGGTCGGCGTGCTGGCCCTGGCGGTGGCGCTGCTGCTGCCGGTGGTCCTGCCGCACTGGAGCTCCGGGCTGCTGCACCCCGGCTCCGACGGGTCCGGGGGCAAGGGCGCCGGGGGGAGCCTGTCGACCAGCCTCGACCCGCTGGTCAGCCTGGAGGCCGCGATCTCCAAGCCGACCGACGCGGAACTGCTCCGCTACACCCTGGAGGGCCCGCTGGCCGACCAGACCTACCTGCGGACCGGCTCGCTCGACCAGTTCGACGGCACCAACTGGAAGCTCGGCAGCAGCACCGTCACCGACTTCCGGGCGACGCTGCCCGCCCCCGAGGGCCTGCGCGAGACCCAGCTGCCCCGGATCGAGGTCGACGTCGACGTCACCGACCGGCTGGAGGGCAGCTGGCTGCCGATGCCCTACCCGGCCGCCAACGTCCAGGTCCCCAATCCGGGCGAATGGCGGCTCGTCCCGCTGACCCGCACCGTCCTGCCCGCCGGCGACAAGGCGATCCGCGGCCTGAAGTACCACGTCAGCGCCCTCGACGTACGGCCGACCGCCACCGAGCTGCGGCTCGCGGCCACCGCCCCGCAGGACATCAGGGAGCGCTACACCGCTCTGCCGGCCGACCTGCCCCCGGTGGTCGCCGACCAGGCCAGGGCCGTCACCGCCGGGGCCAGGAGCGACTACGACCGGGCGACGGCGCTGGTCAACTGGTTCACCGGGCCGGGCTTCACGTACGACACCTCCGTCCACGGCGGCACCGGCAGCGACGCCATCTCCGTCTTCCTGCGCGACCGCCGGGGCTTCTGCGTGCACTTCGCCTCCACCATGGCGGCGATGGCCCGGGTGCTGAAGATCCCGGCCCGGGTGGCCGTCGGCTTCACCCCCGGCGACAACAAGGGCGGCGACGTCTACGCGGTGACCGGCCGGATGTACCACGCCTGGCCCGAGCTGTACTTCGAGGGCTACGGCTGGCTGCGCTTCGAGCCGACCCCGAGCCGCGGCGTCCCGGCCCGCTACAGCGAGGCGTCCGGCACCCCGACCAGCGCGCCGACCTCGCAGCCGACCGCCGCCCCGCAGACCGCCTCGGCCGCCCCGGTGCCCAGCGCCGGCCCGGACTGCACCCCCAAGCAGCGCCAGCTGGGCGAGTGCGGCCCCCAGGGCAGGACCGTCGGCGCGGCCGCCGAGGAGTCCTGGCTGCTCTCCGGCCAGGTGCTCGGCACCCTGGCCGCGGTGCTGGCACTGATCGCACTGCTGCTCGTCCCGATGCTCTGGCGCACCGCCGTGCGCCGTCGCCGGCTGGGCGGCGGGCGGCGCGGGCCCGGCGCGGGCCCGGCCGACGCCCGGGTGCTGGCCGCCTGGGAGGAGCTGGTCGACTCCGCCTGGGACCTCGGAATTCCCCCGGACGAGTCACGCACGCCGCGGTCGGCGGCCCGCCGGATCACCGAGGAGGCGCACCTGGACGAGGAGGCGGCGGCGGCCACCGGCCGGCTGGCGCTGGCCACCGAGCGGGTGCTCTACGCCCCGGCCGGGCAGCCGGCCGCGGAGTCGTCGGCCGCCGACGTCCGTGCCGTCCGGCGCGGGCTGCGGGCGGCGGCCGGCCGGCGCGGGCGCACCAGGGCGCTGCTGCTGCCGGCCTCCTCGGTCCAGCTGTGGTGGCGGGCCTCCGACGCCGGGCGGGCGGCCCGGGCGGCCGTCGCCACCGCCGTCGGCCGGGCCGGCGAGCGGGCCGGCGCGCCGGTGCGCAGGGTCCTCACCCGGCGCAAGCGGTCCACGCCGGAGACCTGAGCCGGACACGGAGCCGGGGCGGGCAGTCGACCGACTGCCCGCCCCGGCTTTCGTACGTGTCGGCCGAGCGGCTCAGAAGCCCCCGGCCTGCTCGTCCCGGCGGCGCTGCCAGCGCTGCTCCACCCGGTCCATCATCCCGGCCTTGCGGCGCGGGGCGGCGGCGGGACGGGCCCCGGCGCCCTGGCCCGCGGGCCCGCGGCGCCAGCCGGTCACGGCGAACACCGCACACCCGAGCATCACCAGGAAGCCCACGACGCTGACCCAGATCTGATCGGGCACGACCATGCCGCCCATCAGCAGGCCGATGCCCACCACGAAGCCGGCGACGGCCAGGTAGACCCGCCGACGGGTGTAGGTGCGCAGCCCGGTTCCCTCAAGCGCAGACGCGAATTTGGGATCTTCGGCATACAGCGCTCGCTCCATCTGGTCGAGCAGTCGCTGCTCGTGCTCCGAGAGCGGCACGGAGTCCTCCTACTCGTCGGTCGCGGGTGCGACCGGTCCGCCCACCCCGGTCGGGGAGGCAAGTCCAATCAGCCTTGGGGCACACGGTCGGACGCCCGTGCGGGGGACCCGGCCCGTGTCGTCCATATGCCCCACGCGTCCGGCTGTCATGCTTTCCGGCTTTACCCAGATCATACGGTCCGTGGGCCCGTTACGGGGTGGTCTGCGCCGCGTGGGACGGGCCACTTCGAGCGGGGACGGCCGCACCGGTGTCAACGCGCCACGCCCCGGACAAGTGCCCGACCGGATGGAATCATGCCGGACCTGGGGAGGTTTCCCGCCGGACGGCCCGGCGCGGCCGGGAACGGGCCGCGCGCGGGGCGGCGCACGGCCGGGTGAACGGCGCGCCTGCGGGACGCGAACCGCCGCCGTACGGTGTGCGGAGGATCCGTACGACGGCGGCAGAGTTCGTGAAGGGGCGGACGGGCCCCGAGGGGCGCGTCAGGCGAGGGTGGCCAGCAGGTGCAGCTGGGTCGCCACGGCGTGGAAGGCGGGCTGCGCGGCGGCCGCCTCCTCCAGCTTCAGCAGCGCGTCCAGCGCACCCGGCTCGGTGTCCACCAGCACACCGGGGACGAGGTCGGCGAAGACCCGTACGCCGTGCACCGACTCCACCCGCAGGCCCGCGGCCTCGGCCAGCCGGCCCAGCTCCTCGCCGGTGAAGCGGCGCGGCATCGGGTCCTGCTCGCCCCAGCGGCCGTCGGCGGCGGAGAGCACGGTGCGGGCCTCGGTGAAGTGGCCGGCCAGCGCGCGGGCCAGCACGGCGCCGGTGCGGTTGGCCGCCAGCAGGCTGACCAGGCCGCCCTGGCGCAGGGTGCCGGCCAGGCTGCCGAGCGCCTCGGCCGGGTCGTCCACGACCTCCAGCACGCCGTGGCAGAGCACCGCGTCCACGCTGCCGGGGGCGACCAGCTCGGGCAGGGTCTGGGTGTCCCCCTGGACGGCGCGCACCAGGTCCGTCACGCCCGCCTCGGCGGCCCGGCGCTCCAGCGCGAACAGGGCGTCCGGGCTCGGGTCGACCACGGTGACGCGGTGGCCGAGCCTGGCGACGGGCACCGCGAAGTTCCCGGTACCCCCGCCGGTGTCGACCACGTCGAGCACCGGCTGGTCCAGCTCGGCCGCCCGCTTCTCCAGGGCCGTCCGGACCACCTCCCACACCACGGCGGTACGCAGGGCACTGCGGGGACGCGTCGGGTACAAGGTGGGGCTCCTTGGCACGTGCAGTTCGATCAGGATGCCTCCACCTTAGAGCCTGCCCCCGGCGGCCCGCCGGGGCCGCCCGGCGGACCGCCGCCGTCCAGCGGCAGCCGGGGCGGGGGCGGCGCGGCGTGCAGGCCGAGCAGGCGCTCGACCAGGCGCAGGAAGAGGGCGGAGTTGCGGACCAGGTCGTCGGCGTCGCGGGCCGACGCGGCACCCCTGATCCCGGCCTCGGCGGCGGCCCGGCGGCGGGCGCCGGCACCGTAGTAGAGCGCCCACTCGGCGAGCTCCGGGGCCACCTCGGGCAGCACCTCCCAGGCGCTGCGGATCGCCTTGCGGCGGCGCGGGCTCTTCTCCGGGCGCCCGCGCACCGCCAGGACGGCCGCCACGGTGCGCAGCGCCGCCAGGTGGGCGGTGGCGTAGCGCTCCAGCGGGTCCTCCAGGGCGCGGGCCCCGGCGAGGGTGCGGTGGGCGTCGGCGAGCAGGTCGAGGGCGGCCGGCGGCGCGGCGGCCCGGCGCAGCACGGGGTGGACGTCGGCTCCGGCGCGGCGGCCGGCGGACGGCCCCGGCAGGTGCGGCAGGGCGGCGGAGTGGAGGCGGGCGGTGACGGGCTCAGGACGGCTGACGGTCATGGTCTCCCCCGTTCCGAGGCAGCGCGCGGACCGGGTGGTCCGTGCCCTTCCATCGTGAACGGCACCACTGACAATCCGGCCGGTGCTCCCGCACCCCGGCAACGGGCGTGGCGGCGGCGGGCGCGGGACTCCCCCGGTTCCGCGCCGCCGCCGTGCCGTCGCTCCCCCGAGCCCGGCGGTGCCCGCGGCCGGTCTCCCCCGGCCCGCTCCGCCGCCCCGTGCCGGCGGTGCGGGGACCGACGACCAGCCCCGTGGCGGACCGTCCGCCGCCTCCCCGGGGTCGGTACGGCCCAGGGACGGACGGATCCGCCTCCCGGGCGGGCCGGGCGCCCGACGCGCCGCCCTCCCGGGTGCCACCACTCTCCCGTCCGCGCAGGTCGGCGGCCATCCGCTGAGGTACTCAACCGCGGATCTGAGTATCCGTACTCAGGCCCGTCCGCCGGCCGCCGGAACCGGCGGACGCCCCCGCGGCGTCCCGGGTGCCGGTACGGTACGGCGGGGCCGGGCCCGCCGGGCCCGCCGGGCGACCGGGACGCGACGACGAGGAGGGGGACGGGATGACGGTCCTACCGCTGGTCTTCACCAGCGGACTGGCCAGCGGCATCAACGCCTACGCGGTGGTGCTGCTGCTCGGCCTGCTGGGCAGGTTCGCCGGCGCGGACTCGGTGCCGCAGGCGCTGGAGCGCACGGACGTGCTGGTCGTGGCCGGCGTGCTGTTCGCGCTGGAGGCGGTGGCCGACAAGGTCCCGTACGTGGACAGCGTCTGGGACGTCGTGCACACGGTCGTCCGGCCGGTCGCCGGCGCCACCGTCGGCGCGCTGATCGCGGGCAACGACCCGGGCTCGCTCGGCGAGGTCGCGGCCGGCGCGATGGGCGGCACCTCGGCGCTGGTCAGCCACCTGGTGAAGGCCTCGCTGCGGATGGCCGTCAACACCTCGCCCGAGCCGTTCAGCAACATCGTGGTCAGCATGGCCGAGGACCTTTCGGTGGCGGGCCTGGTCACGCTGGCGATCTTCCACCCCTGGCTGGCCGCCTCGGTCGCCGCCGCGGTGCTGGTCGCCGGCCTGCTGCTGGTCCGGCTGGCGGTCACCAGGATCCGCGCCTTCCGGGCCCGCCGCCGCGAGCGCAGGGCCGCCCGGGCGGCGGGGGCCGCGGAGGGCGGGTCTTAGGATCGGGTGCCATGGCAAGGATCGTCGTCATCGGCGCAGGAATGAGCGGGCTCGCGGCAGCCTCCCGGTTGGCGACCCTCGGCCACCGGGTGACGGTCTGCGAGGCGGGCGGCACGTACGGGGGCATGGTCGGCCGGTACGAGCGCGACGGCTTCGCCTTCGACACCGGGCCCGGCCTGCTCACCCTCCCGGCCGTCTACCGCGACCTCGCGCTGAAGACCGGCAGGGAGCCGCTGGAGCAGCTGGTCGAGCTGGCCCCGGTCGACCCGGAGAGCCGGCACCTGTTCCCCGACGGCACCGCCGTCACCCTGCCCAACGCCTCCCGCGGCGGCGTCAGCCAGGCCCTGGACGCGGCCTTCGGCGCCGGGGCCGGCGCCCGCTGGAGCGAGGTGGTGAACCACGGCCGCACGGTCTGGGAGGCCACCCGCCGCCCGCTGCTGGAGGAACCGCTCCCGGCCGACCCCGAGCTGTTGCGCACCGACCCGTACCCCGTCCCGCCGCGCACCGGCCTGGCCCGGCTGCGCCGCCCCCGCCCGTGGACCCTCGACGACGTGGCCCGGCGGCAGCTCGGCGGCCACCCCGGCCTGACGGCCCTGCTGGGCGAGCCCGCGCTGCGGCACGGCCTGCTGCCGGGCCAGGCGCCGGCCGGGGCCACCGTGCTGTCGTACATGGAGCAGTCCTTCGGCGTCTGGTACGTCCGGGGCGGGCTGCGCGCCCTCGCGGACGCGGTGTTCCGGCGCTGCGAGGCGCGCGGGGTCGACTTCCGCTTCGACACCCCGGTCACCCGGGTGGTCGTGGCGGACGGCCGGGCGGCCGGGGTGGAGACGGCGGACGGCCGGATCGACGCCGACCTGGTGGTCTCGGCGATGGACGCCGCCGCGCTGTTCCGCCACGGCATCGCCGAGTGGCCGGGGATGCCGGCCGGGGAGTGGGAGCCGTTCGAGGTGCCCGGCCGGTTCAGCGTGCTGCTCGCGCTGCGCGGGGCCCGGCCCGAGGGCACCGTGCACCGGACGGTGGTGCACGCGGCCGACCCGGCCGCCGAGGAGAACGCCCTCACCCTGTCCGCGCCGCTCTGCGAGCGCCCCACCGTGCAGGTGCTCCGCCCGGACGACCCGGCACTGCGGCCCGACGACGCCCACGAGAGCGTGGTGCTGACGGCGACCGTCCCGGCGCAGGAGGAGGACGTCGACTGGACGGCCCCCGGCCTCGCCGACCGCTACGCCGACCGGCTGCTCGCCCATGTCGACGCGGCCGGCCTGGGCCTTCGCGAGCGGGTGCTCTGGCGGGTCGTGCGCACCCCGGAGGACACCCGCCGGGAGACCGGCGCGCTGTTCGGCTCCGTCCCCCGCCCGGTGCTCGCCGGTTCGTACGCGGGGCTGCACGCCGCCAACGAGTCCCCCGTGCCCGGCCTCTACCTGGTCGGCGGCAACGCCCACCCCGGCGGCGGGCTCGCCCGTGTCGGCATGTCGGCCTGCGTCACCGCCGGGCTGATCGGCCCGGCGTAGGGCGGTCAGCCCTGGTGCCAGGTGTTCTGCTGCTGGTAGCCGTGGTTCTCGTCGTGGACCGGCTGCTGCGGGATCCCCTGGACGTGCTGCTCGGGGTGCGGCTGCCACTGCTGCTGTTGCTGCTGCTGCTGCTGTTGCTGGGCGTTCGGGTCCCAGGCCTGCGGCTGCTGGTGGTAGCCCGCGTACGGGTCCTGCTGCTGGTAGCCGCCGTACGGGTCCTGCTGGTGCTGGGGGTAGCCGCCGTAGGCCTGCTGCTGGTCGTAGGCGAAGGCGGGCTGCTGCTGGGTCTGCCACTGCTGCTGGTCGTAGCCGGACTGGTAGGCGGCGGCGTACGGGTCCTGGGGCTGCGGCTGGGGCTGCTGCTGCTCGTAGTACCCGGGGGCGTAGACGCCGTCCTGGGCGAGCTCCTGCATCTCGAAGGCGGCGGTCTGCTCGACCTCCGGCACCTCGTCGGGCACCGGCTCGGGGGCCGCGGCCGGGGCCGGTGCCTCCTCGACGGCGCTGACCTCGCCGACCCGCCTGCGGGTGGCGGCCGCGGCGGCCACCGCGGCGGCGCCGCCGGTGAGGGCGCCGAGCAGCGGCACCCTGGCGAGCGGGCCGGGCAGGCTGCCGTCGGGCTTGCGCAGCGACCAGCCGCTCCGGTGGCCGCGCTTGACCGCGAGGGTGACGAAGGCCTGGCCGACCGCGAACAGCGCGGCGCCGGCCCCGATCACCACGACCGAGCCGAGGGCCATCCCGGCGGCCACGCCCAGGAACCCGGCGAGCGCCAGGACCCGCCAGTGCAGCGGCGCCCGGTTCTGCAGCAGCACCTCCGCGAGCAGCCAGAGCGCCACCACCGCCAACGCGGCGTACAGCAGCAGGTATCCGATGCCCATCCGCCCGCTACCTCCAGTCGCGTGCCCGCGCGTGTGCGCCGCGCGTGTGCGGCGACTGTACCGGTTCAACGGCCGGGGTACCGCATCGCGTTCCCGGCGCCCCGGGCGCCCGGCCGCACACGACCGGCCCGTCACCCCCGGCGGGGTGACGGGCCGGTGAACACCCGGCGTCAGCGCTGGTGCAGCCCCAGGTTCTGGTAGATCTCCAGGGTCGCCGTCGAGTGGTTCAGCGTGATGAAGTGCAGCCCGGGCGCGCCCTCGGCGAGCAGGCGCTCGGCCATCGCGGTGGCGTGCTCCATGCCGACGGCCCGCAGCGCCGCCGGGTCGTCGATGGCCGCCCGCAGCCGGGCCTCCAGCTCGGCGGGGAAGGCCGAGCCGCTGAGCTGCGGGAAGCGCTCCAGCTGCTTGGCGTTGGTGACCGGCATGATCTCCGGGATGATCGGCGTCTCGCAGCCGGCGGCCGTCACCCGGTCGCGCAGCCGCAGGTAGTCGTCCACCTCGAAGAACATCTGGGTGATCGCGTAGTCGGCGCCGGAGCGGATCTTCGCCACGAAGTGCCGGATGTCCTCGTCCCAGTCGGTCGAGCGCGGGTGCATGTTCGGCGAGGCCGCGACGCCGACGCAGAAGTCGCCGATCCCCTTGATCAGCTCCACCAGCTCGTACGCGTAGGTGACGCCCTCGGGGTGCCTGACCCACTCGCCCATCGGGTCGCCGGGCGGGTCGCCCCGGACGGCGAGGACGTTGCGCACGCCCTGGTCGGCGTACTGGCCGATGATGTTGCGCAGCTCGGCGACCGAGTGGTCCACGGCGGTGAGGTGGGCGACCGGGGTCAGGGTCGTCTCGGTGGCGATCCGGCCGACCATGTTGACGGTGCGCTCGCGCGAGGAGCCGCCCGCGCCGTACGTCATGCAGACGAAGTTGGGGTCGAGCGGCTCCAGCCGCCGGATGGCGTCCCAGAGCTTCTGCTCGCCGGCCTCGGTGCGCGGCGGCATGAATTCGAAGGAGAAGGAGCGCTTTCCGGCCGCCAGGAGTTCGCGCACCGTCAGTGCGCGATCCGTTCTCGTGGAAGCGATACCGAGTGCCATGCTGGCAGGCTATCCGGCGTGCGAAGGGGCCGGACAACCGGATTCCAACTATTGAGACAACTGATGGGCAACGTTCCGGTTCGCGCCGGACCGCGGCCGGGCCCCGCCCCCGGCGCCCCGGCTGGGCCGCTCGCACACCCGTTCCCGGTCGCACCGCTACGCTTGCTGCACCCCAGCGAACCAGCGGAGCCCCATCGTGACCTCGTCCAGCACCCGGCCGGCCAACCCCGGTTCGGCCACCAGTGCGGCCAGCAGTGCGGCCAACCCGATGGACGTGGAGGACGTCCGCACCCGTGTCAACGCGGCGCTCGCCGCGTTCATGGACGGCCAGTCCGTGCTGCTCGACAAGATCTCGCCCCGGCTGGCCCCGGCCGCCGACGCGCTGCGCGACTTCCTGCTGGACGGCGGCAAGCGGCTGCGCCCGGGCTTCTGCTACTGGGGCTGGCGCGGCGCCGGCGGCCCGGCCCGGGGCGCCACCGGCGAGGCGATCGCCAACGCGGCGGCCGCGCTGGAGCTGCTCCAGGCGAGCGCCCTGGTGCACGACGACCTGATGGACCGCAGCGACACCCGCCGCGGCCTGCCCTCGGTCCACCGCCGCTTCGAGGCGCTGCACCGCGCCAGCGGCTGGCGCGGCGACCGCGAGCAGTACGGCGCCTCGGCCGCGGTGCTGCTCGGCGACCTGCTGCTGATCTGGTGCGACGAGCTGTTCCTGCGCTCCGGCCTGGAGCCCGCCGCCGTGCTGGCCGCCAAGCCGGTGTTCGACCTGATGCGCACCGAGGTCATGCTCGGCCAGTACCTGGACGTGCTGGAGCCGGTGGCCGGGGACTCCACGGACGAGGGCGCGCTGGACCGCGCGCGGACCGTGCTGCACTACAAGTCCGCGAAGTACACCATCGAGCGGCCGCTCCAGGTCGGCGCGCTGCTGGCCGGGGCCGGGCCGGAGCTGGTCGAGGCGTACGGGGCGTTCGGGCTGCCGCTGGGCGAGGCCTTCCAGCTGCGCGACGACCTGCTCGGCGTCTTCGGGGACCCGTCCGTCACCGGCAAGCCGGCCGGGGACGACCTGCGCGAGGGCAAGCGCACCCTGCTGGTCGCGCACGCGATGCGGGGCCTGTCGGCCGCCGACGCCCGGCACCTGGACGAGCGGCTCGGCGCGCCGGACCTCGGCGCCCCGGAGGTCGCCGAGCTGAGCGCGCTGGTCGCCCGCAGCGGGGCGCCCGAGCTGGTGGAGCTCCGGATCGAGGAGCTGATGCGGCAGTCGCTGGCCGCGCTGGAGGCGGCGCCGCTCGCCGACGAGCGGGCCCGGACGGTGCTGCTGGCCCTGGCCGAGGCCGCCACCGTCCGCAAGCACTGACGGACGGCGGCGGCCCCGGGGCGGTCAGAGCGCGGCGCGCACCCGGCGGGACAGCTCGGCGGCCGCCGCCCCCGGGTCCTGCGCGGCCGTGAGGGCCCGCACCACGACGATCCGGCGGGCGCCGGCGGCCAGCACCTCGTCCAGGTTGCCGAGGTCGATCCCGCCGATCGCGAACCACGGCCGGTCGGCGGCCCGCCCGGCCGCGTACGAGACCAGGCCGAGGCCCGGCGCCGGGCGGCCCGGCTTGGTCGGGGTCGGCCAGACCGGGCCGGTGCAGAAGTAGTCCACGCCCGGCTCGGCGAGCGCCGCGTCCACCTCGGACTCGGCGTGGCAGGAGCGGCCGATCAGCACGTCCTCGCCGAGGATCGCCCGGGCGGCCGGCACCGGCAGGTCGTCCTGGCCGAGGTGCAGCACGTCCGGCCGGGCCGCATGGGCGACGTCGGCGCGGTCGTTGACGGCCAGCAGCCGGCCGTGCCGGCGGCAGGCGTCGGCGAAGACCTCCAGGGCCGCCAGCTCCTGCCGGGCCTCCAGGCCCTTGTCGCGCAGCTGGACGATGTCCACGCCGCCCGCCAGCACCGCGTCCAGGAACTCGGCGAGGTCGCCCTGCTCCCGGCGGGCGTCGGTGCACAGGTACAGCCGCGCCTCGGCGAGGCGGGCGCGCAGGTCCGCCATCAGAGCGCCATGGCCTGGGCGCGGCGCTTGACCTCCGTGGCCCGGTTCTCCCACAGCGCCTGCACCGGGGTGCCGGGCAGCGAATCGTCCTCGGTGAACATCCACCGGATGATCTCGTCGTCGGTGAAGCCGCTGTCCCGCAGCACGGTCAGCAGGCCGACCAGGTGCTTGACGGGGCCGGCCTCGTCGACGAACGCCGCCGGGACCTGGAGGGACTTGTTGGGGCCGCGGCGGACGGCGATCAGGTCACCCTTCTTGACCATGTTGCGGACCTCGGTGACGAGCACACCCCACCGCTCGGAGATGTCGGGCAGGTACAGCCACTCGGGAACCAGGGCTTCGGTCTTGGCATCGATCTCACTCACGGCACCAGACTGCCACCTCGACGCCGCCCGGCGCTAAGCGGCGGCCCCCTTGAGCGGCACGGAGGGGTCCGCGGCGCGGGCCCGGTCGAGCGCGGCGCCGCGCTCGACCAGCTTCCGCCCCTGGGCCAGGTCGCGCGGCCGGTCCACCGCCAGCACCGCGCTCGGCACGCCGTCGCGCAGCCAGAGCACCGACCAGTCGGCGTCCCGCGGGCCGCCCCGCCAGAGCAGTTCGTCGCCCTCGGCGTGCCGCCCGGCGTACTGGACCATCCGCCCGAACTGCTCCGACCAGAAGTACGGCACCGGGTCGTAGGCCGGCGCCTGCACGCCCAGGACGGCGGCGGCCGCCGCCTCGCCGGAGCGCAGCGCGTGGTCCCAGTGCTGGACGGCCAGCCGGGCGCCGGCCCGGGCCGAGGGGTAGCTGACGCAGTCGCCCGCCGCGAAGACGCCGGGCACCGAGGTGCGCAGCCGCCCGTCCACCACGACGGCGCCGGCCGCGTCCAGCCCGACCCCGGAGCCGGCCAGCCAGCCGGTCGCCGGGCGGGCCCCGATGCCGACCACCACCTCGTCGGCGGGCAGGTGGGAGCCGTCGGCCAGCAGCACCGCGCCGGGCTCGACGGCGGACACCCCGACGCCGCAGCGCAGCTCCACCCCGGCCTCGGCGTACCAGGCGGCCATCGCCGCGCCGACCTCCGCCGGCAGCGCGCCGGGCAGCGGCGCCGGGCCTGCCTCGACCACCGTCACCCGGCAGCCCGCCGCGCGGGCCGCGGTGGACACCTCGGCGCCGATCCAGCCCGCGCCGACCAGCACCAGCCGCAGCCCGGGGCGCAGCAGCGCGCGCAGCGCCAGGGCGTCGTCCAGGGTGTGCAGCAGGTGCGCCCGCTCGGCGCCGGGCAGGGCGCGCGGGACGGCGCCGGTGGCGATCACCAGCGCGCCGTACGGGAGGTCGCCGGCGTCGGTGTGCAGCACGCCGGGGGTGAGGCCGGTGGCCCGGCGGCCGGTGAGCAGCTCGATGCCGAGCCGCCCGTAGTCGATGTCCAGGGCGGTGGAGTCGGCCTTGCCGAGCAGCACGTCCTTGGAGAGCGGCGGGCGGTCGTACGGCGCGTGCGGCTCCTCGCCGACCAGCGCGATCCGCCCCTGCCAGCCGCCCTCCCGCAGCTTGAGGGCGCACTGCGCCCCGGCCAGCCCGGCTCCGACGACGACCACCCGGTCCGTTGCGCTCAGCTCTGCCACGCACGTCACTGTACCCAGCGGCCCGCGGGCGGCCGGAGGGCCTCCCGCCCCGGCCCTCCCGCCCCGGCCGCACGTCCGCCCCGCGTACGGGCCTTCGGCCGGGCCGGGCCCGGCGTTAAGGTGGGGGCACCACACGGGAGCCCGGCGGACCGGGCTGAGAGGCGGGCTGGCACGGCCCGCGACCGTCCGAACCTGATCCGGGTCATACCGGCGAAGGGAGAAGAGCAGCTTTGTCACGCTTGCTACCGGGCGCCCGCACGGACGTCCTGGTGATCGGCGGAGGCGTCATCGGCCTCGCCGTGGCCTGGCGCGCGGCGCAGCGCGGCCTCGGGAACGTGGTCGTGGTCGACCCCGCGCACGGCCGCGGCGCCGCCGGGGTCGCGGCCGGGATGCTCGCCCCGGTCACCGAGCTCCAGTACGGCGAGGAGCCGCTGCTGCGCCTCGGCATGGCCTCCAACGAACGGTACCCGGACTTCGCCGCCGAGCTGACGGAGGCGAGCGGCGGCCTGGACACCGGCTACCGGCGGTGCGGCACGCTCGCCGTCGCCCAGGACGCCGACGACCGCGCCGAGCTGCGCGAGCTGCACGCGTTCCACCAGCGCCTCGGCCTGGACTCGACCTGGCTGACCGGCCGGGAGGCCCGCAGGCTGGAGCCGATGCTCGCCCCGGGCGTGCGCGGCGGCCTGCACGTCGCCGACGACCACCAGGTCGACCCCCGCCGGCTGCTCACCGCCCTCGCGGCCGCCTGCGAGCGCGCCGAGGTCCGGCTGCACCGGGCCGAGGCGGTCGAGCTGCTGGTCGCGGGCGGCCGCGCGGCGGGCGCCCGGCTGAGCACCGGGGAGACGGTGGGCGCCGAGCGGGTCGTCCTCGCCGCCGGCCCGCACAGCCACCGGCTGCCCGGCCTGCCGGCGGGCGTGCTGCCGGCGATCCGTCCGGTCAAGGGCCAGATCCTGCGGCTGCGCGTCCCGGAGTCCTACCGGCCGTTCCTCTCCCGCAACGTCCGCGCGGTCGTCCGCGGGCAGCACCTGTACGTCGTCCCGCGCGAGAACGGCGAGCTGGTGATCGGCGCGACCACCGAGGAGCAGGGCTACGACACCACCGTCACCGCCGGCGGGGTGTACGAACTCCTGCGCGACGCGCACGAGTTGGTCCCCGGGATCACCGAACTCCCGCTCGTGGAGACCTCGGCGGGCCTGCGCCCCGGCTCGCCGGACAACGCCCCGCTGCTGGGCCCGACCGCGCTGCCCGGCCTCGTCGCCGCGACCGGCCACTACCGCAACGGGGTGCTGCTCACCCCGGTGAGCGCCGACCTGGTCGCCGGGTACCTGGCCACCGGCGAACTCCCGGAGCTGGCGCGGCCGTTCACTCCCACCCGGTTCTCCCCCGACTCCCCCGTCACGAAGGCCCGCCCATGACCGAGACCGCCCTGAACGACATCGCCCTGACCGTCAACGGCGAGCCCCGCCGGGTGCCCGCCACGACCACCCTCGCCGAGCTGGTGGCCTCCGTCAGCGCCGCCAACACCGGTGTCGCCGCCGCGCTCAACGAGGCCGTGGTGCCGCGCGGTTCGTGGCCCGGCACGGCGCTGCACGGCGGCGACCGGGTCGAGATCCTCACCGCCGTGCAGGGAGGCTGAACCATGGCCGACGACCTTCTGACCATCGCCGGGGAGACCTTCTCCTCCCGGCTGATCATGGGCACCGGCGGCGCGCCGAGCCTGGAGGTCCTGGAGCGCGCGCTGCTCGCCTCCGGCACCGAGCTGACCACCGTCGCGATGCGCCGGGTCGACGCCACCACCCAGGGCTCCGTGCTCGACGTGCTGACCCGCAACGGCATCCGGGTGCTGCCCAACACGGCCGGCTGCTTCACCGCCGGCGAGGCCGTGCTGACCGCCCGGCTGGCCCGCGAGGCGCTCGGCACCAACTGGGTCAAGCTGGAGGTGATAGCCGACGAGCGCACCCTGCTGCCCGACCCGGTCGAGCTGCTGGACGCCGCCGAGACGCTGGTCGACGACGGCTTCACCGTCCTGCCGTACACCAACGACGACCCGGTGCTGGCGCGCAAGCTGGAGGACGTGGGCTGCGCGGCCGTCATGCCGCTGGGCTCGCCGATCGGTTCGGGCCTGGGCATCCGCAACCCGCACAACTTCCAGCTGATCGTGGAGGGCGCCGGCGTCCCGGTGGTCCTGGACGCGGGCGCCGGCACCGCCTCCGACGTGGCGCTGGCGATGGAGCTGGGCTGCGCCGCGGTGATGCTCGCCTCCGCGGTGACCAGGGCTCAGGAGCCGGTGCTGATGGCCGAGGCGATGCGGCACGCCGCCGAGGCGGGCCGGCTCGCCCACCGGGCCGGCCGGATCCCCCGCCGCTTCCACGCCGAGGCCTCCTCGGCGATGGCCGGCCGGGCCGACCTGGACACCCGGGAGCACCCCGCCTTCTGAGCCCGCGTCCCGGGGCGTCGGCGCGGGCCCCGGGCGCGGGACGCGGGACGCGGGTCCAGGCACCCCCCGCGTGTCACAAGCCGGGCACAGCCAGGCCCCCGGGCGGTGTCCTCCGGCCCGGCGGCCGGGCACCCCACTAGACTCTCCGGGTGGACATGGCACTGCACGACCCCCTGATCGGCACGCTGCTCGACAACCGGTACCGGGTCGAACAGCGCATCGCGACCGGCGGGATGTCCACCGTCTACAAGGGCACCGACACCCGCCTGGACCGGGTGGTCGCGCTCAAGGTGATGCACCCCTCGCTGGCCGGCGACGAGGGCTTCACCGCCCGCTTCATCCGCGAGGCCAAGGCGGTCGCCAAGCTCACCCACCCCAACGTGGTCAACGTCTTCGACCAGGGCGCGGACGGCGGCCACGTCTTCCTCGCCATGGAGTACGTGCCCGGCCGCACCCTGCGCGACCTGCTGCGCGACCGCGGCGCGCTGTCCGTCCGGGCCGCGCTGGACGTGCTGGAGCCGGTGCTCGCGGCGCTCGGCGCCGCCCACCGGGCCGGGCTGGTGCACCGCGACGTCAAGCCGGAGAACGTGCTGATCACCGAGGGCGGCCTGGTCAAGGTCGCCGACTTCGGCCTGGTCCGGGTGCTCGGCGCGGCCGACGGCGCGCCCACCTCGGCCACCACCGCGACCGGCGGCACGGTCCTGGGCACCGTCTCCTACCTGGCCCCCGAACAGATCCTCCCGGACGCCCCGACCGACCAGCGGGTGGACGTCTACGCGGCCGGCATCCTGCTGTACGAGATGCTCACCGGCCGCCGCCCGCACACCGGCGACAACCCCGTCCAGGTGATGTACAAGCACCTGCACGAGGACGTCCCGGCCCCCTCGCTGGTGGCCCCCGCCGTCGGCCCCGCGCTGGACGCGATCGTGGCCGGCGCCTGCGCCCGGGCCGCCGACGCCCGCCCGTACGACGCGGTCGAGCTGCTCGCCGCCCTCCAGCGGGTCCGCCGCACCCTGGCCCCGGCCGAGCTGGACGCCGAGCCGCCCGCCTCCACCCACCCCAGTCCGCGCTACCCGACCAGCGAGCCGACCTCGGTCATCCAGCCGCTGCCCCGGCCCGCCGACGCCCCGCCGACCGAGCGCACCAGCGTGCTGGACATGCCGCCGGAGCTGATGGACGAGCTGCTCGCCGAGCCGCGCCCGTACGACGAGCCGGCCCCGGCGCCCCGGCGCCGCCCGGACCGGCCGCGCCGCCGCCTGCCCCGCAAGGTGCTGCTCTGGGCGGCCGCCGCGGCCGCCCTGGTGCTGGCGATCGGCGGCGCCACCTACGGGATCTCCGAGGGGCTGTACGGCTCGGTGCCGGGCGTGCTGGGCAAGGACCGGGCCGAGGCCCAGCGGGTCCTGGACAAGGAGGGCCTGCACGGGAGGTTCGTCGAGGTGTTCAGCGAGTCCGTGCCGTCCGGCCAGGTGATCTCCACCGACCCCGGGGTGGGCGCGCGCACCCGCAAGAGCGACAGCGTGACCGTCACCGTCTCCAAGGGCCCCAAGCGGATCGCGGTGCCGGACCTCACCGGCCGGAGCGCCGCCGACGCGGCCACCGCCCTGACCGCCGCCCAGCTGACCAGGGGCACCGTGACCGAGACCTACGACGACACCGTGCCGGAGGGCTCGGTGATCAGCAGCTCGCCGGCGGCCGGGCAGCTGCTGCAGGAGAACAGCGCGGTCTCGCTGGTGGTCAGCAAGGGCATGGTCCCCGTCCCGAACGTCACCGGGATGAGCAGGGACGAGGCGCAGAAGGCGCTCCAGGCGGCGGGCTTCACCATGCAGACCACCGGCTGGGACGTGTTCGGCGCGGTCACCTCCTCCGGCCAGAGCCCGGCGGCGGGCGAGCGGCGCCCGCAGCGCAGCGTGGTGACGGTGAAGTTCTCGCTGTTCTAGGCCGGGTGCCTCAGCGCAGCGGCCCGTCGCCGGGCTCCTCCTGGTAGGAGTAGCGCTGCTCGCGCCAGGGGTCGGCGAGGTTGTGGTAGCCGCGCTCCTCCCAGAAGCCGCGCCGGTCGGCCCGCATGTACTCCACCGCGCGCACCCACTTGGGGCCCTTCCAGGCGTACAGCCCCGGCACCACCAGCCGGACCGGGAAGCCGTGTTCCGCGGTGAGCGCCTCGCCGTTGCGGTGGGTGGCGAGCAGGGTGTGCGGGTCGGCGAAGTCGGCCAGCCGCAGGTTGGCGCTGTAGCCGTACTCGGCCCAGACCATGACGTGGGTGACGCCCGGCGCCGGGGGCACCAGGTCGAGCACGGCGGCGGCCGACACGCCCGTCCACCGGTTGCCGAGCACCGAGAACCTGGTCACGCAGTGCAGGTCCGCGACGACGGTGGTGCGCGGCAGGGCCTCGAAGGCCTCGAAGTCCCAGCTGTGCTTCTCCGCCGAGGCCGTCGCGCCGAACACCTGGAGGTCCCAGGTCAGCGGCTTGAAACGGGGCACCGGGCCGTAGTGCAGGGCGGGCCAGCCGCGCTGCGCGCGCTGTCCCGGCGGGAGCCTCGGGTCAGACGGCGGAAGCGGTTCGTGTTTCGACTGACCCATGGACCCATGGTGACAGACGGCGGACGAGCCTCCGTGCGCGCCCCTTTGTGAAGGCGCGCGCCCCTGCCCGTACGGACCAGCGGTCGACCGCCCACCAGCGCGTTTCACCATGAACCGGATATTCCGCCACAGGTCGTAGTGAGTGTGAACTTACTGGAATTTCCTCCCAAAGCGGTGCCACTATGCGCAGCACACCGGCAGCACGAGCGCAGGAGGCAGCACCATGCAGAGCGATCCCGAGGTCATCGAGTTCCTCAACGAGCAGCTCACCGCCGAGCTGACCGCGATCAACCAGTACTTCCTGCACGCCAAGATGCAGGAGAACTTCGGCTGGACGAAGCTCGCCAAGTACACCCGGCACGAGTCCTTCGACGAGATGAAGCACGCCGAGACGCTCACCGACCGGATCCTGTTCCTGGAGGGGCTGCCCAACTACCAGCGGCTGTTCCACGTCCGGATCGGCCAGACGGTCAAGGAGATGTTCGAGGCGGACCGCCAGATCGAGGTCGAGGCGATCGACCGGCTCAAGCGCGGGATCGTGGTGATGCGGGCCAAGAACGACGTCACCTCGGCGAACATCTTCGAGGACATCCTGGCCGACGAGGAGCACCACATCGACTACCTCGACACCCAGCTGGAACTGCTGGAGAAGCTCGGCGAGGCGCTCTACATCGCCCAGGTCATCGAGCAGCCGGAGTCCTGAGCCCCCGGGGCCCCCGGGGGGGGGGGGGGGGGGGGGGGGGGGGGGGGGGGGGGGGGGGGGGGGGGGGGGGGGCGCGCCCCGCGGGGGGCCGC
>NZ_JBISAI010000008.1:0-137499 GCF_044391605.1 Kitasatospora sp. NPDC018619 | reverse complement strand
GCCCCCCCCCCCCCGCGGGGCGGCGGGGGGGGCGGCCCCCCCCGCCCCCCCCCCCCCCCCCCCCCCCCCCCCCCCCCCCCCCCCCCCCCCGGGGGCGGCTTGGGGGGTCTGCGGGGCCGGCGCCGCCGGGGGCTGCGGGTCCGCGAGGCCGAGCTTCGCCGCCAGCCGGGCGGTCGGGCAGGGACGGGCACCGTGCTCCCCGAGCAGCGCCTGGATGCGGCGCACGCAGGACCCGCAGTCGGTGCCGGCCCGGCAGCCCTTGGCGATCTGGCGCGGGGTGTCGGCACCGGCGTCGATCGCCTTCTTCACCTGGTCCTCGGTGACCGCATGGCACATGCACACGTACATCGCGGTCTCTCCCGGGGGTGCGGCGGAGTGGATCATGACTAAGGCGAGCCTTAGTTCACTGAGGCTTACCTTACCCGGCCGAGCGGGTACGAAAAAGCCCCTGCGAACTCGGGAGGACCGAATCCGCAGGGGCCTTCGTCACATCGGACGGGCACCGGGCCTACTGGCCGCGGTACATCTCCGCCACCAGGAACGCCAGGTCCAGCGACTGGCTGCGGTTGAGGCGCGGGTCGCAGGCCGTCTCGTAGCGCTGGTGCAGGTCGTCCACCAGGACCTCGTCACCGCCGCCGACGCACTCGGTGACGTCGTCGCCGGTCAGCTCCACGTGGATGCCGCCCGGGTGGGTGCCGAGCGCACGGTGCACCTCGAAGAAGCCCTTGACCTCGTCCAGGACGTCGTCGAAGCGGCGGGTCTTGTGCCCGCTGGAGGCCTCGAAGGTGTTGCCGTGCATCGGGTCGCAGATCCACACCGGCCGGGCGCCGGAGGCGGTGACCTTCTCCACCAGGGTGGGCAGGTGGTCGCGGATCTTGCCCGCGCCCATCCGGGTGATGAAGGTCAGGCGGCCCGGCTCGCGCTCCGGGTCCAGCTTCTCGATCAGGGCGAGCGCGTCGTCCACCGAGGTGGTCGGGCCGAGCTTGACGCCGATCGGGTTGCGGATCTTCGAGGCGAACTCGATGTGCGCGTGGTCCAGCTGCCGGGTGCGCTCGCCGATCCACACCATGTGGCCGGAGACGTCGTACAGCTCGCCGGTGCGCGAGTCGACGCGGGTCAGCGCGGTCTCGTAGTCGAGGACCAGCGCCTCGTGCGAGGAGAAGAACTCGACCGCCTTGAACTCCTCCGGCTCCACGCCGCAGGCGCTCATGAACGCCAGGGCGTTGTCGATCTCCCGGGCGAGCTGCTCGTAGCGCTGGCCGGCCGGCGAGTTGCGGACGAAGTCCTGGTTCCAGGCGTGCACCTGGCGCAGGTCCGCGTAACCACCGGTGGTGAAGGCACGCACCAGGTTGAGCGTCGCGGCGGACGCGTTGTACATGCGCTTCAGGCGCTCCGGGTCCGGGATGCGGGACTCGGGGGTGAACTCGAAGCCGTTCACCGAGTCGCCGCGGTAGACCGGCAGCGTCACGCCGTCGCGGGTCTCGGTCGACTTGGAGCGCGGCTTGGAGTACTGGCCGGCGATGCGGCCGACCTTCACCACCGGCACGGAGGCCGCGTACGTCAGCACGGCGGCCATCTGGAGCAGCGTCTTCAGCTTGTTGCGGATGTGCTCCGCCGACACTCCGTCGAAGGCCTCGGCACAGTCACCGCCCTGGAGGAGGAACGCCTCCCCGCGCGCCACGGCCCCGAGTCGGGCGCGCAGCTGGTCGCACTCGCCGGCGAAGACGAGCGGCGGATAGGAGGCGAGCTCGGCCAGGGTCCTGCGCAGAGCCTCGTGGTCCGGCCATTCGGGCTGCTGCGCCGCGGGCAGGGACTGCCAGGAGTGGGCAGCCCTCGATGTCTCAGTCGTAGCGGTCACACCGCCAAGGCTACGGGGTGGCAGGAGTGACTCGTGACTGTTGCCCGAGGAATGAGACACATCTCGGACAAAGACGTGACGGCCCTCACCCGTCCCGGCACATCCGCTAGTCTTCGGACCATGCACGCGCCCCACACCCACTCCTGGTGGTGGGCCTCCCCCAAGGGTGGCCCACCGATCGCGCGTTCCTAGACGCACACGACGGCCGCCCCTCGGGGCGGCCGTCGGCGTCTGAGCAGACGGCCCTCCGGGAGCGGACCCGCACCGCCCCTCATGCCAGCCCCCCGGAAGGAAGCCGTTCCCGTGACCACCGCCGTCGACCTGCTCACCCGTCTCACCGGCCCCGACGCCCCCGCCTTCGCCCTGCTGCACCGCCGCACGCCCCGGCTCAGCCCGGACACCGTCGAGGTGCTGCTGGGCACCGTCGACAGCTACGAGCGCCTCGCCGACCTGCCCGTGCGCAGCGGCGCGCCGGCCGGCGGCGGGCCCGTGCACGACCTGCTCGCGCTCGTCCCGTACCGCCAGATTCGCGAGCGCGGCTTCGAGGCGCACGACGACGGCACCCCCCTGCGGGCCCTGTCGGTGACCGAGCAGCACGCCCTCCCGTTGGCCGAATTCACCCATGCCCTACCGAAGTTGCCGGTCACACTTGCCGCCGGCGGCTTCGACGTGGACGACGAGGCGTACGCGGCGATCGTGCGCCGGGTGATCCGGGACGAGATCGGCAACGGCGAGGGCGCCAACTTCGTGATCCGGCGCGACTTCCACGCGACGCTGGAGGACTACGCGCCGGAGCTCGCCCTGACGCTGTTCCGGCGGCTGCTGGAGCAGGAGCGCGGCGCGTACTGGACCTTCCTGGTGCACACCGGCGACCGCGTGCTGGTCGGCGCCTCCCCTGAGGTGCACGTCCGGCAGAGCGGCGGCACCGTCGTGATGAACCCGATCTCCGGCACCTACCGCTACCCGGACGGCGGCGCCGACCTCGGCTCGCTGCTGCGGTTCCTGCACGACCCCAAGGAGCTGGAGGAGCTCACCATGGTCGTGGACGAGGAGCTGAAGATGATGTGCACGGTCGGCGACCTCGGCGGCCAGGTGCTCGGCCCCCGCCTCAAGGAGATGGCCCACCTCGCCCACACCGAGTACGAGCTGCGCGGCCGCACCTCGCTGGACGTCCGGGAGGTGCTCCGCGAGACGATGTTCGCCGCGACCGTCACGGGCAGCCCGGTCGAGAACGCCACCCGGGTGATCAGGCGCTACGAGCCGACCGGGCGCGGCTACTACTCCGGCGCGCTCGCCCTGATCGGGCGCTCCGCCAGCGGCGGGCAGCTGCTGGACTCGCCGATCTGCATCCGCACCGCCGACGTCGACCCGGCCACCGGCCGGCTGGTCGTCCGGGTCGGCGCCACCCTGGTGCGCCACTCCGTCCCGGAGTCCGAGGTCGCCGAGACCCACGCCAAGGCCGCCGGGGTGCTCACCGCGATCGGCGCCCTGCCCGCGCCCGCCCGGCTGCCCCACCCGGTCGGCCCCCGGCTCGCCGAGGACCACCGGGTGCAGGCCGCGCTGGACGCCCGCCGGGCCGACCTCGCGCCGTTCTGGCTGCGGATGCAGCAGCCTGCCGAGGTCACCGAGCCCCTGCCGACCCTGGTCGTGGACGGCGAGGACACCTTCACCTCGATGCTGTCCCACCTGCTCGGCTCGCTCGGCCACCGGGTGGCGGTGGCCCGCTACGACGAGCCGGGGCTGCGCGAGCGGATCGCCGGGCACCGGGGCGCCCTGGTGCTCGGCCCGGGCCCGGGCGACCCGTCGCTCGCGGACGACCCCAAGATGGCGCTGCTGCGGCCTATCGTCGCGGACGCGCTGGCCGCCGTCCGCTCCGGCGCCCGCACCTCGCCGCTGCTCGCGGTCTGCCTGAGCCACCAGCTGCTGTCCGCCGAACTCGGGCTGGTGCTGGCCCGCAAGGCCGTCCCGTACCAGGGGGCGCAGGAGCGCATCGACCTGTTCGGCACCCGGCACACCGTCGGCTTCTACAACACCTTCACCGCGCGCTGCTCGCAGGCCGACGCGGAGCGGCTCTCCGCCGAGGGCGTCGAGGTCTCCCGGGACGCCGTCACCGGCGACGTCCACGCGCTGCGCGGACACGGCTTCGCGGGGCTCCAGTTCCACCCGGAGTCGGTGCTCACCCGCGACGGGGTCGGCATCGTGGCGGGCCTGCTGCGCGAGGCGACGGCCGCGCTGCGCTGAGCCGGGGGCGCGGCCCGGGGCGGACCTCCCCCGCCCGGGGCCGCGGCCTGCGCCGTCGCCCGGCGCTCAGGGCCCCTCGTCCAGGCCCTGCTCGATGGCGTACCGGACCAGCTCCACCCGGTTGTGCAGCTGGAGCTTGCCGAGCGTGTTCTGCACGTGGTTCTGCACCGTCCGGTGCGACAGCACCAGCCGGTCCGCGATCTGGCGGTACGACAGGCCCTTGGCCACCAGCCGCAGCACCTCCGTCTCCCGGGCCGTCAGCCGGGGGGCGGCGGGCGCCGAGGCCGGGGCCGGCTCGGCGGCCAGCCGGCGGAACTCTCCGAGCACCAGGCCGGCCAGGCCCGGGGTGAACACCGCGTCGCCGACGGCCGTACGGCGCACCGCGTCCAGCAGCTCCTCCCGCCCGGCCGACTTCACCAGGTAGCCCGTCGCCCCGGACTTCACCGCCTCCAGGACGTCCTGGTGCTCACCGCTGGCCGACAGCACCAGCACCCGGACGGCCGGATCGTGCGCGACGACCCGGCGGCACACCTCGGCGCCGGGCAGGCCGGGCAGGTTGAGGTCCAGCACGACGACCTGCGGCGTGCAGGCCCGGGCCCGGCGCACGGCCTCCTCGCCGTCGCCGGCGGTGGCCACCACGTCCAGCCCGGCCTCGGCGAGGTCGCGCGAGACGGCGTCGCGCCACATCGGGTGGTCGTCCACCACCATCACCCGCACCGGCCGGTCGCCGGTCGGCCGGTCGGTCGTCAGCTGGTCGGTCATCGTGTGGCCTTCCTCGGAACGCGCAGTTCTACCTCGACGCCCTCCCCGGGCGCCGAGTACAGCTCGGCCGTGCCGCCGAGGTCCAGCAGCCGGCCGCGGATGGACTGGGAGACGCCGAGCCGCCCGGCCCGCTCCGCCTCGCCGAGCCGGCCGGGCGCGAACCCGGGCCCGTCGTCGCGGATGCCCACCGTGACGGCCTCCGGCTCGTCCTCCACCAGGATCCACGCCCTGGCCCGCTCCCCCGCGTGCTTGCGCACGTTGTCGACGGCGGCGCCGACCGCCGCGGCGAGCTCGCCCGCCGCCGGGCCGGGCAGCAGCACCGGGGTGCCGGGGGCGGAGAGCGTGATCCGCTCGTCCGCGTACGGGCGCAGCAGCGCGGTGAGGTCGCGCGGCGCCTGCCGGTCGGACGGCCCGGCGGCCCCGGCGCCCGGCTCGTACCGGGCCGCCGGCGGACCGCCCGTCATCAGCGCCCGCAGCGCGCGCTCCTGCTCCCCGGCCAGCCGGCCGAGCTCGGCGAGGCCGGTGCCGGAGCCCGCCCCGCCGTCCGGCTCCGCGCCGCGCCGCTGGACCAGGGCGAGCACCTGGAGCACGCCGTCGTGGATGTCCCGGGAGAGCCGCTCGCGCTCCCGGGTGGCCGCCTCGACCCGGAGCGCCCGGGTGAGCGTGGCCTCGCTGGCCCGGGCCAGCTCGATCACGTAGCCGATCGCGCACCCGGCCACCATCAGCAGCACGATGTTGTGGATGTTGTCGGCGGTCGGCCCGCCGTGGCCGAGGATGTTGGCGACGCCGATCACCGAGCCCGAGGCCGCCGCTGGGCGCCAGCCGCCTTTCGCGGCGAAGCCCAGCACCGTGCCGGCCGCCCAGATGGTCGGCAGGGTGGGCGCGCCGTGGCTGATCCGGGCCGGGGAGTCGGTCATCCCGCTCATCACGATGCCGGTGACGGCGAGGGTGAGGTCGGTGCCCAGGACGTACCAGGTGCAGCGCTGCGGGTTGGCGAAGGCCCGGGTGCTGGCCAGGGTCCACAGCGTCAGGGCGCCGAGGAAGATCCAGCCGGCCACCGGGTGCAGGAAGTGCAGGTACGCGTTGAAGTACCGCAGCAGCGCGTAGCACAGGGCCAGCACCCGGAAGTAGGAGATCGCCTTCCACAGCGGGAGCTCGACGGACATGCCGCCGGCCGCCACCGTGCCGCCGACCGCACCGGCTCTGCCGTCGTCGTCCGTCATCCGCCCCGCCCCTCCCCGGGCCCGTCCGGGCCGCCGCACGGGCGGCCGCCCGGGTGCCTACTGCGGCTTCTCCGGCTTCTCCGGGGCGTCCGCCCCGGCGGCCTTCCGGGCCTCGGCCGCCTTCTCGGCCTTCTCCGCCTTCTCGGCCTCGGCGGCCTCCGCCTTCTCCGCCTTGGCGGCGGCCCGGCGCTCGGCGTCGGCCTTCTTCTTGTCCTCGGCGATCTGCCGCTTGGCGGCGGTCGCGTAGATGTCCACGTACTCCTGGCCGGAGAGCCGCATGATCTCGTACATCACCTCGTCCGTCACCGAACGCAGGATGAAGCGGTCGTTCTCCATGCCGTGGTAGCGGGAGAAGTCCAGCGGGCGGCCGATCCGGATGCCGGGGCGGATGCCGAAGTTCGGCACCACCTGGCCGGGCGGCTGCACCTTCTCGGTGTCGATCATGGCGACCGGGATCACCGGCGCGCCGGTGGCCAGCGCGACGCGGGCCAGGCCGCCGACCTTGCCGCGGTACAGCTTGCCGTCGGGCGAGCGGGTGCCCTCGGGGTAGACGCCGAACAGCTCGCCCTGCTCCAGCACCGCGATGGCGCTGCGGATCGCGGCCTCACCGGCGCCGCGCACGCCCGAGCGGTCCACCGGCAGCTGGCCGACGCCCTTGAAGAACGCCGCGGTCAACCGGCCCTTGAGGCCCGGGGTGTTGAAGTACTCGGCCTTCGCGATGAAGGTGACCCGGCGCTTGATCAGCGCGGGGAAGAAGAACGAGTCCGAGAAGGACAGGTGGTTGCTCGCGATGATCGCCGCACCCTCGGTGGGGATGTTCTCCTCGCCCTCGATCCAGGGCCGGAAGAAGATCCGAAGCAGTGGCGCGACGATCATCTTCATCAGTCGGTAGAACAACCCGGGCCTCCTGTTATGCGGACCGGTCGATCCTAATGCCCCGCGGGCGCCCGCTGTGCCCGGCCCCGCCGAGGGGCCCGTCCCGGGGCCCGGGCCCGGCCCGACCGTAGGGGGTGTACGGCCCGGCGCGGCGCGTGGGACGATGCGCTGTCGCAGCACTTCCCCTCCAGCGTCCCCTCCCCCAGCGCCGTCCGCCCGCGAAGGAGCCCGCCATGCCGCTGCTGCCCGGTGCCGAGCCGTACCGCCACCGCGGCGGACCGGTCGGAGTGCTGCTCTGCCACGGCTTCACCGGGTCGCCGCAGTCGCTGCGGCCGTGGGCCGAGGACCTGGCCAGGGCGGGCTTCACCGTCTCGCTGCCGCTGCTGCCCGGGCACGGCACCCGCTGGCAGGACATGCAGGTCACGCGCTGGGAGGACTGGTACGCCGAGGTCGAGCGCGAGCTGCTGGCGCTCGCCGAGGAGTGCGAGCAGGTCTTCGTCTGCGCGCTCTCGATGGGCGGCGCGCTGGCGCTGCGGCTCGCGGCGCTGCACGGGCCGACCGTCTCCGGCCTGGTGCTGGTCAACCCGTCGGTGCGCTCGGACACACCCGCGAGTGTGCTGCTGCCGGTGCTGCGCCACCTCGTGCCCAGCCTGCCCGGGGTCGCGGGCGACATCGCCCGGGCCGGCGCCGTCGAGGTCGGCTACGACCGCACCCCGCTGCACGCCGCGTGGTCGCTGACCCGGTTGTGGCGGGAGGTCCGGCGGCTGCTGCCGGAGGTGACCCAGCCGGTGCTGCTCTTCCACAGCCCCCGGGACCACGTGGTCTCGCCGGCCAACTCGGAACTGGTACTGGCCCGGATATCCTCGACGGACGTGACGGAGCGGCTGTGCCAGCGCAGTTTCCACGTCGCGACGCTGGACCACGACGCGGCGGAAATATTCGCGGCCGGCCGGGACTTCATCCGACGGCTGGCCCCCGCGCACGCGGCGGGCGTCACCGGGGTCGAATCCGACGATCACCATGGCTGAAGGGCCGGAAGTGCACGAGAGCAGCACGGCGGGCGGCGGGGACGAGACCCCCCGCGAGGACGGCGCGACCAAGGACGGCGGGACGGACGCCGCCGCTGCGGGCGGGGCGCCGGCGGACCGTACCGGTACGGAGGGCGCCGCGGCGCCCCTGCCCGGGGAGCCCGCCGCGGAGGCCGCCGAACTCCGCCCGCCGCGCCGCACGCCCGAGCGCAGCCAGGCCGAGCAGGACGCGATCTTCGCCGCCCTGGTCGCCCAGTTCGACGACCCGGTGGACCTCAACAACCCGGACTGGCCCGAGGTCGAGAACCTCCGGGCGCAGAACGAGCTCAAGGGCGGCCTCAAGGAGGGCGGCGCCGGCGGCCGCGACGACCGGGACGACCTCTCCGACCTCGCCCCGCGGCCCCGCCCCCGCTCCGGCCGCCCGGTGATGCCGGCCGGCGGCGCGGGCCCGCGCGACTTCGAGCTGGCCGAGGAGACCGACGAGGGCCACTTCGTCCCGCCGGAGCCCCCGCCGCTGCCGGCGGCCGACGTGACCGCCAAGTTCGCCTGGCTGGCGGTGCTCGGCGGCCCGGCCCTGCTGCTGGTCGACGCGGTGGTCTGGCGGGAGATCTCCGGCTGGCCCGCCTGGGTCGGGATCACCGCGTTCCTCGGCGGCTTCGTCACCCTGGTGGCGCGGATGAAGGACCGCGACGAGGACGAGCCGGAGGACCCGGACCACGGCGCCGTCGTCTAGGGCCGGTCTACGGCGTAGGGCCGGTCTACGGCGCCGTCCCGCCGCCCGGCAGTTCGAGGACGGCGAGCACCGGCAGGTGGTCGGTCGCGGCCCGCAGGTCGGCCTCGGTGACGCCGGGCAGCCCGTGCGGCACCCCGCAGCCGAGGACGGTGATCCCCGGCGTGGCGAAGACGGCGTCGATCCGCTGGTAGGGGCGCTCCGGCACCGAGGTGAACTCGCCTCCCCAGGGCGCGGTCGGGTACCCGTCCTGGAGCCGGGCGGCCAGCAGGCGCCAGCCCGGGCCGTCCGGGTGCTCGTTGAAGTCCCCTGCCACGATGCCCAGTTCGGCGATCCCCAGCTGGTCGAGCAGCAGCTCGAACTGCCCGTACCGCTCCTCCTGGTCCAGGCTGAGGTGGCAGCTGGTGACGCTGAACGGAGCCGTGCCGGGCAGCCGCAGCAGCGCGCTCGCGAAGCCCCGGGCGTGCAGCCCCCGGGTCTTGGGCAGCAGCCGGTCGTGCACCTCCAGCAGGTCCACCGCGCCCGGTCGGCCGAGCAGCAGCGGGCCGGCGGCGGTGCGGCCGCCGCCGGCCAGCACCTCCGTCCCGGTGCTCCGGGCCAGCCAGGCGGCCTGGCCCTGCGGCCGCCAGTAGCGCGGGGACTCCTGGACGCAGACCAGGTCCGGCTCGCAGGCCCGGATCACCCGCGCGAGCGCCCGCCGGTCGTCGCGCAGCGAGCGGACGTTGTAGCTGAGCAGGCGCAGCCGGCCCGGGCCCGGCGGCGGCAGCGGGACGGCCCGGGGGTGCGTCTCGGTCGTGGTCGCGGCACTCATGGTCCTCCCCTGGCGGTCGCCGGGTCGACGGGAGTCCACCGGCTCGCTCCGACCGTACGCGGCCGGGCCGGAACGTGCGACGGCGGCGGCGCGTCCGGGATCGGTCGGGGCCCGGTCGCACCGCCGCCGGCGGGCCTGGAGGGAGGGTGTCAGTCGGTGCGGGCGAGGTCGGCGGCGCCGACGATGCCGGCCGCGGAGCCCATCGAGGCCAGCACGACCTCGGCGCGCGGGCGGTGCACCCCGCCGGTCAGGTAGTGCTCGAAGGCCTTGGCGACCGGGTCGAGCAGCAGGCGGCCGGAGTCGGAGACGCCGCCGCCGAGCACGAAGACGCCCGGGTCGAACAGCGCGGCGAGGTCGGCCATGCCGCGGCCCAGCCAGTCGGCCAGCTCGGCGTAGCACTCCAGGGCGAGCGGGTCGCCCTCCTCGGCGGCCTGGGTGATGTGGATGCCGCGGATGGTCTCGGCCACGCCGTCGTTGAGCTCCAGCATCCGGCGGCCGCGCCGCGGGTCGGCGGCGGCCTTCTCCCGGCCGTAGCGGCGCAGCGCGCGCCCGGAGCCGTACTGCTCCCAGCAGCCCTTGCCGCCGCAGCCGCACGCGAGGCCGTCCGGGACCATGTTGAGGTGGCCGATCTCCCCGGCCACGCCGAAGCGGCCGCGGTGCAGGCGGCCGTCCAGGACGATGCCGCCGCCGATGCCGGTGCCGACGGTGATCAGCACCATGTCCTGGTGGTCCGCGGCGGCGCCGAAGCGGAACTCGGCCCAGGCGGCGCAGTTGGCGTCGTTCTCGACCACCGTGGCGAGGCCGGTGAGCTCCTCGACCCGGCCGCGCAGCGGCTCGTTCTCCCAGTCGATGTTGGGGGCGAAGATCACGGTGGAGCGGTTGCTGTCCACGAAGCCGGGGGCGCCGACGCCCACCGCCGCGACGCCGGGGTGCTCCTCCTTGAGCTCGCGCACGGCCTGCGCGATGGCGTCGACCGCCCACTGCGGGTCGGCCGGGGTGGGCACCCTGGTCCGGGCCAGGATCGCGCCCGCCTCGTCGACCACGCCTGCCGCGATCTTGGTCCCGCCGACATCGACGCCGATGGTCAGAGCCATGTGTCCCTCAGCTATTCACTCGTTCCGCTGGACGGAACGCTACCGCCCAACCCGGCCCCCGTACACAGCCTCGCATACATTATCCGAAGCCATTCCTGGGAGAAGCAGGCCGGAATGCTTCAAAAGTCGTATCTAATCTCCTTCTTCGTGACGTACGAGAGCGGCATGATCACCCTCGGGAGGCTACGGATTCACTGCTTGGCGGACGGCCTGTCACCCGGGTCGGCATCAGCCCCGGGAGCGGCGTCGGCACCGGGGGCGGCGTCGGCACCGGGGGCGGACGCGGGGTCGGAATCGAGGTCGATCTTCTCGGTCGGGGCGCTCTGCCCGGCCGTCCAGCGGCTCTCGTGCCCGGCCACGGCGGCGCGGTAGGCGGCCAGCAGCTCGGCGCCCGCGGCGGCGAGCCCGGTGCCGGCGGCGGCGAGGTGGGAGTAGACCTCCGGCTGCCGGGTGCGCAGCCGGTCGGCCAGGCCGGAGAGGGTGATCAGGGTGGTGGCGCCCGCCTCCTGGGCGCGGTCGCCCAGCGCGCCGGCGAACCGCCGGACCTCGTCCACCAGCGGGCCCAGCTCCGGCCCGAACGGGTGCTCCGGGCCGCCGGACCCGTCGGCCTGCCCGTCGGTCCAGCCGGTGCCGGGCTCGGTGCGGTCGTCGGTGCTGGTCATCGCGGGCGCCTCCTCAGCCGTGGCCGCACCCCGCGGCCCTCCGGCCCGACGCTACCCGACCGGCCGGGCCGCCCGGAAAGCCGCCGAACGCCCCGCCGACGGACGCCGCGCGCCCGCCGGACTTCCGCCGAACACCCGTCAGCCCCGGGGCCAGAGCGCCGGGTCCGGCGCGAACCGCACCGAGAGCACCCCGTCCTGCAGCCCCGCGCCCGCCACCGTGCAGCGCCGCAGCGCGGACGGCAGGGTGAGCACCCGGCGGTGGGCGCCGAGCCCGACCACCAGTTCGTCGCCCCGGCGGACGAGGTCCAGCTCGGAACGGTCCGCGCCGGGCAGGTCGAGGTGCCACACCAGCAGTCCGTCCTCGGCGAGCCGGTCCTCGACCGGCCAGGCCCCGGGCGCGAGCGGCTCGGGTCCGTCGCCGTCCCCGTAGAGCCGGTCGGCGACGGCCTCCAGGGTGGCGTCGGCCAGGTCGGTGACCAGCACCGGGGCGTCGGTCCCGGCGGCGAGCCCGGCCAGCTCCTCCCCGCGGCGGCGGGCCAGCGCGGCCAGCCAGGGGTCGGGCGAGGAGGCGGCGGCCGCGGGCAGCGCGCCGTGCACCACGACGGCGTCCGGGCGGTGCCCGTGCAGCGCCAGCCCGGCCCGGATCCGGCGCAGCTCCCCGTACGGGTGGCCGTCCGCGGGGACGACCAGCCGGACGCTGGTGCCGGGG
Source organism: Kitasatospora sp. NPDC018619 (assembly GCF_044391605.1). NCBI lineage: Bacteria > Bacillati > Actinomycetota > Actinomycetes > Kitasatosporales > Streptomycetaceae > Kitasatospora > Kitasatospora sp. NPDC018619. The sequence goes on along the minus strand of NZ_JBISAI010000008.1, from coordinate 125,505 downwards.
TCGGTGATCGCGGCGCGGGACTCGGCCAGCGCCGCGGCGGCCTTGCCGCGCCCCTCGTACAGCCAGTCGGAGGGCATCGGGACGCCGGCCAGGCCGGCCAGCAGCGGGCGCAGCGCCCGGGCGGCCTGCCGCTGCTCGGGGACGAGCCGGTCCAGGTAGCGGGCGAGCTGTTCGGGCAGGGCGAGGGTGGCGATCAGCTCGGCGGGCGGCGGGGCGAGCACGACCAGGACGTCCTGGTCGGCGGCGGGCAGGGCGCGCAGCAGGGCGAGCCGGGCGATGCCGGGGAGGGCGGTGAGCTCCTCGGGGTCGAGCTGTTCGGCGCCGAGCAGGTCGAGGGCGGGCTTGAGCCTGCCGGTGAGCTCGCCGACGGCGTAGCGGAAGGCGGCCTGCTCGTCGATCCGGGAGACGGTCAGGTCCGGCGCGCAGCGGAGCGGTTCGGGCTCCAGCCGGGTGCCGAGGGCGGCGTCCAGGGACCGGTGCGGGTCCTCGGCGGCCAGCAGCCAGGTGCGGTGGCCGCGCCGGGCGGCGTGCAGGGCGGTGGCGGCGGCCACCGTGGGTGCGCCAGCGTCGCCGCTGACCAGGATGGTGCGTGTCGCCGTCATGCCGTCCGGCCCCCGTTCGGTCGTGTCAGCCTTCGGCTCAGCCCTCGACGCGCTTCTTCAGGCCGGCCAGGGCGCGGTCGATGATGACCTTCTCCGCCTTGCGCTTGATCATGCCGAGCATCGGGATCTTGACGTCCACGGCGAGCTGGTACGTCACCTCGGTGCGCCCGCCGGCCAGCGGGGCGAGGGTGTAGGAGCCGTCCAGCGAGCGGAGCATCTGGCTGCGGACGAGCGTCCAGGAGACCTCGCGGTCGCCGTCCCAGGTGTAGGCGAGGACGTGCTCGTCGCGGATGGCGCCGGCGTCGAGCAGCAGTCGGACCTCGGCGGCGCGGCCGTCCTCGCCGGTGCCGAGGACCTCGATCTCCTTGACCTCGCCGGTCCAGGCCGGGTAGGCGGCGAAGTCGGCGATCACGGCCATGACCGTGGCCGGGGTCGCGTCGATGGTGATGCTCGACCTGGTGTGCTCCGCCATGGAATGGCCCTCCGCCTCGTCCCTCTGCCTGCCGGTCCGGCCGGGGCGCGCTCGGCCCGGTCCGCCCGGAGCAGGCTACCGCGCCCGGTGGGCGGCCCGGCCGCGCGGTGCTCGCCCGACGGGCGGGCGGCAGGGGCGGGCGGGCATGTTACCGGCCGGTCGCGCGGCGCTGCCGTAGGGTGCCATTCGAACGACCCGGTCACGGCCAGGTCGGACCCGGCCGGGTGTGACACTTCGAACACCGGAGCCGACCCCTCTGGTCGAAGCTGCCTACCGGGCAGTAACGTCCTGCCGTCCCGCAGCGTCGCGAACGAGGAGCAGTCTTGCTCGACTTCAGCCTTCCGGCCCTCTACCAGGTACCGAGCGGCGGCAACCTCGCCGACCCGGTGCACCGGAACGCCGAGGAGCGCCCGGACGTCGCCGTGCTCAGCCGCAAGGTGGACGGCCAGTGGCAGGAGTTGACGTCGGTCCAGTTCCTGGCCGAGGTGCACGCCGCCGCGAAGGGCCTGATCGCGGCCGGTGTCGGACCCGGCGACCGGGTGGGCATCATGTCCCGCACCCGCTACGAGTGGACGCTGCTGGACTTCGCGATCTGGACGGCCGGCGCGATCACCGTGCCGGTGTACGAGACCTCCTCCGCCGAGCAGGTCGAGTGGATCCTCGGCGACTCGGGCGCGGTCGCCGTGATCACCGAGACCGACCAGCACGTGCGGGTGGTCGCCGAGGTCCGCGACCGGCTGCCGGGGCTGGAGCACACCTGGCAGATCGAGGGCGGGGCGCTCGCCGCGCTGGCCGCCGCCGGGCAGGACGTCCCGGACGCGACCGTCCACGAGCGCCGCCGGATCGCCGGCCCCGACGACGTGGCCACCATCGTCTACACCTCGGGCACCACCGGCCGCCCGAAGGGCTGCCGGCTGACGCACGGCAACTTCCTGGCCGAGTGCGGCAACGTGGTCGAGCGCCTGGCCCCGCTGTTCCGCACCGGCGACAGCTCCGTCCTGCTCTTCCTGCCGCTGGCCCACGTGCTCGGCCGGATCGCCGAGATCGCCCCGGCGATGGCGCCGATCAAGCTCGGCCACGTCTCCGACATCCGGGACGTCACCGCCGAGCTGGCCGCCTTCAAGCCGAGCCTGATCCTGGGCGTGCCCAGAGTGTTCGAGAAGGTCTACAACACCGCCCGCGCCAAGGCCCAGGCCGACGGCAAGGGCAGGATCTTCGACAAGGCCGCCGACACCGCGATCGCCTACAGCCGGGCGCTGGACGCGGGCGGAGCGGGCCTGGTCCTGCGGCTCAGGCACGCCGTCTTCGACAAGCTGGTCTACAGCAAGCTGCGCGCCGCCCTCGGCGGCCGGGCCACCCACGCCATCTCCGGCGGCGCCCCGCTCGGCGAGCGCCTGGGCCACTTCTACCGCGGCATCGGCTTCACCGTCCTGGAGGGCTACGGCCTGACGGAGACCTGCGCGGCCACCGCCTTCAACCCCTACGACAAGCCGAAGATCGGTACGGTCGGCCAGCCGGTGCCCGGTTGCTCGGTGCGGATCGCCGAGGACGGCGAGGTCCTCCTCAAGGGCCCGCACGTCTCCACCGGCTACTGGAACAACCCGCAGGCCACCGCGGACGCCTTCAAGGACGGCTGGTTCGCCACCGGCGACCTCGGCTCGCTGGACTCCGAGGGCTACCTGACCATCACCGGCCGCAAGAAGGAGATCATCGTCACGGCCGGCGGCAAGAACGTCGCCCCGGCCGTGATCGAGGACCGGATCCGCGCCCACGCGCTGGTCGGCGAGGTCATGGTGGTCGGCGACCGCAAGCCCTTCGTCGCCTGCCTGATCACCGTCGACCAGGACTTCTTCCCCAAGTGGAAGGAGCTCAACGGCAAGCCCGCCGACGCCACCGTCGCCGACCTCGCCGCCGACCCGGACCTGCTGGCCGCCCTCCAGAGCGCGGTGGACGACGGCAACGCGGCCGTCTCGCACGCCGAGGCGGTCAAGAAGTTCCGCCTGCTGGACACCGAGTTCTCCGAGGAGAGCGGCTACCTGACGCCCTCGCTGAAGCTCAAGCGCAACGTCGTGCTGAAGGACTTCGCGGCCGACGTCGAGGCGCTCTACCGCCGGTAGCCGCCCCGCCGACGGCTGCCGGACGGGCCCCGCCTCCCCGCGAGGGGGCGGGGCCCGTCCGCCGTCCCGCCCGCTCAGCCGGCCAGCAGCGCGGTCAGCCGCCCGGCCAGCAGGTCCCAGCGCCAGGAGCGCTCCACCCAGCGCCGCCCGGCCTCGCCCATCCGCCGCCGCAGCTCCTCGTCGCGCAGCAGCCGCACGATCCGCTCGGCCGCCGCGGGGGCCGAGCCGCCGGGCACCACGTACCCGGTCTCGCCCTCCAGCACCGCGTCCGGCGCGCCGCCGGAGTCCCCCGCGACCACCGGCAGGCCGGTCGCCGAGGCCTCCAGGTAGACGATGCCCAGGCCCTCGACGTCCAGCCCCCCGCGCCGGGTGCGGCAGGGCATCGCGAAGACGTCCCCGGCCCCGTAGTGGGCGGGCAGCTCCTCCCACGGCACCGAGCCGGTGAACCGCACCGCGCCCCGGACGCCGGTGGCGTCCGCGAGCTTCTCCAGGTCCGCCCGGTACGGGCCGCCGCCGACGATCAGCAGCACCGCGTCCGGCACGTCGGCGAGGATCTGCGGCATCGCCTCGATCAGGGTGTCCTGGCCCTTGCGCGGCACCAGCCGGGAGACGCAGACCACCACCGGCCGGTCCGCCAGCCCGAGCCGGCGGCGCACCTCGGCGCCCCCGGAGGCCGGGTGGAAGGTCGACTCGTCCACGCCCGGCGGCAGCTGGACCATCCGGGCCGCGGCCCGCGGCCCGACCGCGCCGGCGATCCGGGAGCGGGTGTACTCGCCCAGGTAGGTCAGCACGTCGGTGCCCGCGCCGATCCGGCGCAGCAGCTGCCGGGAGCCGGGCAGCTGGGCCCAGGCGGCCTCGTGCCCGTGGGTCATGCCCAGCAGCCGCCCGGCCCCGGCCCGGCGCAGCGCGGGCGCCATCAGCCCGAGCGGGGCGGCGGCGCCGAACCAGACCGCGTCGCACTTCTCCGCGCGCAGGATCTCGGCGGCCCGCCGGGTGACCCGCGGTGTGGGAACCATCACCTTCGTGCGGTCCCGGATCACCGGGAACGGCTGTTCCGCGTCGAAGCGGGCCACCTCGCCGCCGTCCCGCCACGTGGAGGCGTACACCACGACGCTGCCAGCGGGCTGACGGACGGCCATGTTGTGCACGAAGGCCTGGATGCCACCGGGGCGGGGCGGGAAGTCATTGGTGACGATCAAGGTTCTGTGCATCAGGCCACGGCTCGCTCGGTCGGGGGGTGCGCGGTGTACCGCTGGGTGATCCGTACGATAGGTCAACACCACGACCCGCCGGGAACGGAACCGCGCACGGCAACCGTTTGACCCCCGGGTCAGTCCTAGTACCTGGGCCGTCGTCCAGGACGCGGCCCGGGCGTCCGTCGGTACGACGCCTCCGGTGGGGACGTCCGAGACGAACGAGGGAGCGCAGTGGAATTGGCCCCGGCCACCGAGCCCGGTTCTCCGCGCGGCCGCCTCGGCCGCCCGATCGGGGCGCTCGCGGCGCTCGGCGCCACCTGGGTCGCCACCCGCACCCTGCTGGTGCTGCTGGCGACGGGCGTGCTGAAGGCACCGGGCGGCGACGTCACGGCGGACGTCTGGATGATCTACCACGCCTGGTTCGGGGTGCTCCAGACCGGTACCTTCCCGTTCGACGACGTGACCTGGCAGTACCCGCCGGGCGCCGCGCTGGTGATCCTGCTGCCGGGCCTGCTGCCCTGGTCGTACCTGGTCTCGTTCTGGGTGATCTGCGGGATCGCCGACGCCGCCGCGGCCGCGCTGCTGGTGCGCACCGGCCTGCGCCGGGGCCGGGCGCTGACCGGCGCCTGGATGTGGGTGGTGGGCGTCCCGCTGCTCGGCCCGATGATCTACAACCGCTTCGACGTCATCGTCACCGCGGTCGCCCTGGCCGGCCTGCTGGCGCTGATCCGCCGCCCGGCCGTCGGCGGGCTGCTGCTGGGCCTGGGCGGCATCGTCAAGATCTGGCCGCTGCTCGGCCTGATCGGCACCCCCTCGGGCCGCCGCACCCGCCGCTCCTGGACGCTGGCCGGGGCCACCGCCGTCTCGGTCGGCTTCCTGCTGGCGGCCGGGATGAACGGCGCCTTCGACTTCCTGGCCTTCCAGAAGGACCGCGGCATCGAGGTCGAGTCGCTCGGCGCGCTGCCGCTGCACTTCGCCCGGATCGCCGACGCCTGGGACGGCCGGGTCACCATGAACTACGGGTCCCCCGAGATGCTCGGGCCGTGGGTCAGCGTGATCAGCAAGGTCATGATGGCCGGTACGGTGCTGGGCTTCGCCTGGCTGCTGCTGTGGCGCTACACCTCCAAGCGGCGCAGCGCGGCCACCATGTACGACGCGGCGCTGTGCGCGCTGCTGGTCTTCGTGGTGACCAGCCGGGTGATCAGCCCGCAGTACCTGGTCTGGCTGGTCGGCGTCGCGGCGGTCTGCCTGACGGTGCGCAACAGCAGCCAGCGGCCGGTGGCGCTGCTGATCCTGCTCGCCTGCCCGCTGACCCTGGTCGAGTTCCCGACCGTGTTCACCCAGGTGCTGGCGAGCGACCCGGTGGCCGTCGCCGTCCTGGCCGCGCGCAACCTGCTGCTGCTGGCCGCGACGGTGCTCTCCTGCGTGCGGCTCTGGCGCTCCACCCGCGCCGAGGCCCCGCTGCCGGCGACCGTGGTGCTGGACCGCGAGCCCGCCGCGCTGCCGCCCGCCGGCTACCCGGTCCGCCCGGGCATCGCCTACGAGCAGGACCTGCTGGACGGCATCGACCGCCCGGGCGCCCGGGCCGAGCAGCGCCGCTGACCGGCCCGCCGGCCGTCAGCCCTTCAGCGCCGCCACCTGCTCCAGCCAGAGCCGGGTGAACTCCCCGAGGCCGACGCCCAGTTCACGGCGCAGCAGCCGGTCGGTGCGGCGCTCGCGGTCCTCGTCCTGCCCGTCGGCCGCGCCGACGGCCCGGTAGAAGGCGACCAGCCGCTGCGGCCCGTGGGTGCGGGCGACCAGGTCGCAGGCCAGCCAGGACTGCTCGTAGGCCTGGGCGATGCCGGTGGCGCCGGCCGTGAAGTCCCGGTCGGCGGGCAGCGCGACGGGCACCCGCCCCGCGGCCACGTCCCGGGCCAGCTCGGGGGCGATCTGCCGCGGGTCGCGGCCGGAGCCGCGGTAGGCCGTCCAGTCGGCGACTCCCTCGGAGAGCCACATCGGGGTCCAGGCGCGGGTGTCGGCCCTGGTCGCGACGTGGGTGGCCTCGTGGGTGACGACCACCTGGCGGCCGAAGCCGCTGAGCCGCCCGTACGCCTCCGGGTTGACCAGCACCCGGTCCGCCGGGGTGTGCCAGGGCGCGCCGGGGGCGGCGACGGTGACCGCCGCCATGCCCGTCCAGCCGTCCGGGTCGCCCTCCAGCAGCCGGGCGAACTGCTCCCCGGTGGCGGGCCGCTCCAGCAGCAGCCGCCCCGGCCAGGCGTCGCCCCAGACCTCGCTGACGGCGGGCACCGCCCGGTCCCCCACCGCGGCCAGCTCGGCCGGGTCGGGCCCGGCGGCCGGGCCGACCACCAGGCAGTGGGCGCCCGGCACCGACCGGAGCGGCCCGAAGTCCCACGGCGCGGGCGGCCCGCCGGCGCTCTCCTCGTGCTCGACCCGCCAGCCGTCTCCGGCCCGCACCAGGTCGATCCGGCGCGGGTACACCACCGGGGCGTCGTCGTACCCGGCGATCCGCACCGCCAGGTCGGCGGCGGCGGTCAGCCGCTGCGGGCCGCCGCCGGCGCCGAGCACCAGGTTGCGGTACCCCGCCTCGGCCACCGGCAGCCCGGCCCAGGGCGGCGCCGAGCGCGCCCGCTCCGCCAGGGCGGCGGCCGCCTCGGCCCGCAGGTCCGCCGCCCGGGCCGCGGGGGCCGCCGGGGCGGCCGGCGGCAGCGACAGCTGGGCCAGCCCGCCGGCCGCGAGCAGCAGCGCGCCCCGCCGGGACAGCGCGCGGCGCGGGCGGGGCCCGGGTATCCCGGTGGGGGCGGCGGGCGGGGAGGGCGGGGTGCTCAGAGCCGGACCACCCCGGAGACCGGCATGGCGGTGACGCTCTCGTAGCGGACCCTGGCGCCCGGGCGGGGGGCGTGCACGATCACCCCGCCGCCGGCGTACATGCCGACGTGGTGCATGTCCCGGTAGAAGATCACCAGGTCTCCCGGTTTCGCTTCGGACAGGCTGATCCGCTGCCCGGCGTACGCCTGGGCCTGCGAGGTCCGCGGCAGGGTCACCCCGGCCTGCCGCCAGCTGTAGTACATCAGACCGGAGCAGTCGAACGCGTTCGGTCCGGTGGCCCCGTAGACGTACGGGGAGCCGATCATCCGCACCGCGGCGGCCAGTGCGGCCGCCCCGCGCTCGGAGGCGGGCGCGGAGGTGCCGAGGTCCAGCCGGTCGGTGCCCCGGGTGGCGCGCCGCTCGGCGTCCCGGGCGTCCTGGGCGGTCAGCCGGGCCCGCTCGGCGGCGCCCAGGCCGTTCAGCAGCTTCTGCGCCCGGGCCAGCCGCTGCTGGATCTGCTGCTTGCTGTCGGCGATCGAGCGGCGGGTCTCGTCCAGCTCGGCGAGCTTGCCGACCACCTCGGCACGGCGCTGGTCGAGCCGGCGCTGCCGGGTGACCAGCTCGTGCAGGGCCTCCTGCTGGCGCACCGCGGCCTGGCCCTGGGAGCGGGCGCGCTCCAGGTAGCCCGCCGGGTCGGTCGAGAGGATGAGCTGGGCGGTCTGGGCCATCCCGCCGGCGCGGTACTCGGCCCCGGCCACCGTCGCCAGGTCCCCGCGCACCTCGTTGAGCTGGTCCTGGGCGAGGGCGATCTCGCCCTGGAGGATCGTGGTCTCGCCCTGGAGCCGGCGCTGGGCCTCCTGCGCCGCGTTGAGCTTCTCGGACGCCTGCTCGGCCTCGTCGTACAGCTGCTCCACCTGCGTCTTGACGTCCTGGCGGTCGGCCGGGTCCGGGCTGGCGGGGGCGGCCTCGGCGCTGCCCGCGGTGCCCGCGCCCAGCGCGGTGGCGGCGGCCGCGGTCAGCACCAGCGCCCGGGCGAGCAGTGGGGAACGGCGGTGCACGGGCATGGCGGCAGCGGCTCCAATCCTGCGGCGCGGCCCCCGCCGCCGCACCGGGGCGGGCGGCCGTCGAGCGGGAGTCCGGTGGCAGACGTTAGCGAGTCCGGGCAAGCGAGTCCAAACCCCTCCCGACCCGAATATTCACTCCCATATCGGACACCAGACCGATCCGCCGGAAAAGCCGCAGGCCCGGCCTTCCCTGGGGAAGACCGGGCCCGGAGGCGTCCGCGTGGGGGTCAGACCCGCACGATGGAGGTCAGCGGCATGTTGGTGACCGCCTCGTAGCGCACCGACGCACCCGGCTTGGGGGCGTGCAGCACCTGGCCGTTGCCCGCGTAGATGCCGACGTGGTGGGCGTCGCTGTAGAAGATCAGCAGGTCGCCGGGCTGGGCCTGGGAGATGTCCGTACCGATCCGGGTGCCGGCCCCCGCCTGCGCCTGCGAGGTGCGCGGCAGCGACACGCCGGCCTGGTTGTACGCCCAGACCATCAGGCCGGAGCAGTCGAAGGAGCCCGGGCCGGTGGCGCCCCAGACGTACGGGCTGCCGATCTTGGAGGCCGCGGCCGAGAGGGCGGCGGCACCGCGCGAGCTGCCGGCGGCCACCTTCACCGGGGCGGTGGTGGTGGGGGCCGCGAGGGTGCCGCGGCTGTTGTCGCGGGAGGCGCGGTCGGCCTGCTGCTGCTGGGCCTGGGCGGCGTCGGCCTTGGCCTTGGCGTCGGCCGCGGCCTTCTCCTCGGCCTGGCGCAGCGCCTGGCGGTCCTGCTCGGTCAGGGTGTTGAACAGGTCCTGAGCCGCCTTCAGCTTGCCCTGGACCTCGTCCTTGGAGGCCTTCAGCTGCTGGGTGGTCGACTCCAGCTCGGCGAGCTTGCCCTGGGCCTCGTTGCGGTCCTGGTCGAGCTTGCGCTGCTGCTCCTGGAGCTCCTTCAGCTGGCCCTTCTGGGTGCTGCCGGCCTGGTTCAGCGCGCCGGCCTGGCTGAGGAAGCTGTCCGGGGTGGACGAGAACATCAGCTGGACGGTCGGCGATATCCCGCCGTTGCGGTACTGCTCGCCGGCGATCTCGGCCAGGCCGCCCTGGAGTTCGGTGACCTGCGCCTGCTGACGCGCCACCTGGTCCTGGAGGCCGGAGACCTGCTTCTCCAGCTCCTGCTGCTTGGCCTGGGCGCCGTTGTAGGCCTCGGTCGCGACCTCGGCCTGCTCGTTGAGCTGGTCGACCTGCTCCTTGACCTGTTCCTTGGTCGGCTGCGGGTCGGCGTGGGCACCCTGCGCGGACAGGGCGACGGCCGCGGCGGCGACACCGGTCAGGATCGAGACGCGGGCCCGTCCTGCGGGCTTGGGACGACGATGGGACGCCACGAAGGCGGACTCCTTCTTCCTACGTCCGCCTACCGGGTGAGCTGACGGGTTCGGGCCGGAAGCATGCCCTACGACGCCTCACGGCCGTTTCACCGGCCGACCCGGCGCCGATTCACCCCGGAGGAACGTGGTTCCCCGGCTCCGCTCCGCAGCGCCCCCGAACACTGGGCTCCCCTGTCGGGCAGTCGCTTCGACCTGCCCCGCTGCCTCGCGAACTCGGCGGTAACCACCGCCGCCACCCTGGCTGGGCGATCGACAGTGCGGTGGTTCGGAGCATGACCCTAGTAACTGAACCGTGATCCGTTCAAATCCTTGTCAGAAAAAAGACTGAAGATTGCCCAAGTTCCTTTGTGAAAATGACCGATGGTGACCACTGCCGCACAGAAGGCTGATCGCTTCTCAGCATGTGGTCGGCAGGGGCCGGAAAGCCCGACGCCACCCCCGAGCGGGGGTGGCGCTTTTCACAGGGCCCGGCCGGGAGCCCCCGGGCGTGTCGGGCCGTCAGACCCGGCGGATGGTGTTGATGGACATCGCGTCGGCCTTCATCACCTTCACCACGTCCCCGGTGTGCGGCGCGTGGACCACCATGCCGTTGCCGATGTACATCCCGACGTGGTGCATGTCGTTGCCGTACACCACCAGGTCGCCGGGCTGGGCCTGGTCCAGCGAGGGCACCCGGGTGCCGTAGTGGCCCTGCTCCTGCGAGGTGCGCGGCAGCGAGACGCCCGCCTGGCCGTACGCCCACACCATCAGGCCCGAGCAGTCGAAGGTGGTCGACCCGGTGGCCCCCCACACGTACGGCGAGCCCTGCTTGCCCATCGCCTTGGCCACCGCCGTGGCCGCGTAGCCGCTGGCGGCCGGCAGGCTGTTGAGGTCGACCCGGTCGCTGCCGCGCGAGGCCCGGTCGGCCTGCGCCTGCTGGGCCCGCAGCGCGGCGCGGTCCGCGGCGCTCAGCGAGTTCAGCAGGTCCTGAGCGGCCTTCAGCTTGGCGTTCACGTCCGCCTTGGCCTGGTTCAGGTCCTTGGTGGTGGTGTCCAGCGAGGCGAGCACGGCGGCCGCCTCGGCCTTCTGCTGGTCCAGCCGGCGCTGCTGGTCCTGGAGGCCCTTGAGCGCCTCGGCCTGGCCGGCGCTGGCCTGCTGGACGGACGAGGCCTTCTCCAGGTAGCCGGCCGGGTCCGAGGAGAGCATCAGCTGGACGGACGGGTCGATGCCGCCGGTGCGGTACTGCTCGCCCGCGACCTCGGCGAGGCCGCCCTGGAGCTGGGTCATCTGCTCCTGGCCGCGGGCCACCTGGTCCTGCAGCTGCTCGGCCTGCTTGCGCAGCTGGCCGGCCCGCTCCTGGGCGCCGTTGTACTTCTCGGCCGCCTGCTCCTGCTCCTCCTGGAGCTGGTCGATCTGCGCCTTGACGTCCGACGTGTTCGGCTGGGGCGCGGCGTGCGCGGCCACCTGGGCGGAGAGGGCGACCGCGGTCGCCGCGGCAGCGGTGAGCACGGAGACCCGCGCGCGGCTCGGCTGCTTGGGACGGCGGTGGGAGGCCAAGGGACCGGCTCCTTCTTCCATCGGACTCACCTGATGGGATGAGATTCCCGAAAATAGGTTTGACGCCAGACCCTAGTGAAGATCTATCCGTTGTGCCACTCCCCCAATGGCATGAACTCCGCCACCGCACACTGACTCCACCGGACCGGCACAACCCCCCGACACCGCGCTGACCAGGCATCACGCGGTCCGGCCGGACTCAGGGCCGGGCCAGCCGGTTCAGCAGCAGCACCGACGCCACGGGGCGCGCGCCCGCCTTCCGCACGCCCTCCGCGACCTCCCGGTCGGTGGACACCACCACCACCGGACGGCCCTGCGGCTCGGCCCGCACCAGACGGCGGATCAGCTCGTCGGCCGTCTCCCCGGTCCGGCTGAACCGCACCCGGACGCCGCGCGGAGGCGCCATGATCACCGGGACGTCCAGGTCCTGCCCGTCGAACACGCAGGTGACCTCCGCCTGGGTGCGCTGGGCCAGCATCGCCAGCCCGCCCAGCAGCCGGATCCGCTGCTGCTCCAGCGGCAGCGTCGGATAGCCGGTCTTGGTCACGTTGTAGCCGTCCACCACGAGGTGCACCTGGGGGATCGCCAGCAGCTGGTCCAGCAGCGCCGGATCGTCCTCGGCCAGCCCGCGCCGGGCCACGTCGTGCGGCGAGGCCGCCCCCGGCACCACCGCCTCCACCAGGTCCGCCGGGCGCAGCTGGGAGACCGGCAGCGCCAGCTCCCGCTGGAGCCCCTGGGCCGACTGGAGCACGGTGTCCAGCAGCAGCCGCAGCCGCATGTCCTCGACGCTGCGCCCCTCACGGGCCGAACGGCGCCCCTGCTCGGCCGCGTTCTCCAGCTCCGAGACCCGGTGCCGGAGCCGGCGCGCCTCGGTCTCGGCCGCGCCGCGCTCGGCCGCGGCCTGCGCCTTCACGGCCTCCAGCTCGCCGGCCACCCGGCGGGTCTCGGCCTGCGCCCGGCGGGTGTCGCTCTCCAGCGACCGCACCTTCTTGCGCAGCGACTCGGCCTCCCGGCGGACGCCGTCGGACTCGGCCCGCTGCCGGTCCGCCTCCGCCCGCGCGGCGGCCCGCACCTCGGCCAGCTCGGCCTGGAGCTTCTCCACCAGCCGGGCCGCCTCGGCGGCCGCGTCCTCGGCGCCGGCCCGCTCGGCCTCCTCGCCCGCCTCGGCCACCAGCCGGCTCCAGCCCGCAGACCGCACCAGGTAGGCGGCCGCGGCCACGTCCATCGGGTCGGCCGCGCTCGGCACGGTGCCCGACTCCAGCGCCCTCACCAGGTCCGGCTGCCCCAGGCGCAGCCGCTCCGCTATCCGCACCCGGAAGGCCGGCTCCGCCTCCAGCGCCGCCGCCAGCGCGGTGGCCGCGTACTTGGCCCGCCGCGCCGGGGTGAACTTCACGTACTGACGCAGGCTCTGCGGGAGCTCGCCCGGCGGCAGCCCGCCGAGCGCGTCCGAGGCCAGGCCGACCACGCGCCGGCGCACGCCCTCGGGCAGCGGCCGGTCGAGCTTCTCGGCGACGCGCTCCGCCGCGGGCTCGGAGGGGGCGTCCGCCGTCCCGGCGGTCCCGGCCGGGGCTCCGGCCGCAGCGGGCTGAAGCCCCTGGGCTTCGCCGGGCTCCTTCGCTGCGTCCACCACGTCCTCGGCTCCGATCCTGGTCCAGCGGGGCACGGCCGCGACCGCCCCCTGTTCGTCACGCTCCGTGCGTCTTGTTCTGTATTGTCCCGTGCGGCGCGGGCGGGCGCGCCGTGCGCCCACCCGCCGCGGCGGCGGGGATCAGCCCTGCTCGGCGGGGGCCTGCGCCCCCTGGGCGCCCGGACGGGCCACCAGCTCGACCTGGTCCACCGCGTTGCACCAGCGGCAGCGCACCGACTCGACGGTCTCGCTGAGCACCTCGGTCTCCTCGACCTTCGACTCGCCGGCCAGGTCGAAGTGCAGGAACTCGGTGACCCGCGCGGTGCGGGTCACGTCGAAGCGGGTGAGGTTGCCGCACAGGGTGCAGCGCCAGCGCGTCTCGGCGGTCAGGGCGGGGACGGTCATCGGGGGTCCTCTCGGGTGGTCCCTGCGGGGGCAGGCGCTCCCCCCGGAGCCCCGGCGTCGGCGGCGGGAGGCGGGAATGCCCGCCCCAAGCCTATTGCCTGGGGCAACCGTCGCGACCACCGGTCGCCACAACACAGGCCCTAGTCCACCTGCCGTAAACCGCCGTGTCACCCGCGCCGCCCGGAGGGATGCTTGGCGGCATGGCACTCGCGGCCCCCGACCACACCGCCGCCCGGGACGGCCGCCCGGCGGCGGCCGTCCCCGCGGTCAGCTACGCCCTGATCGCGCTGAACACGCTGGTCTTCCTGCTCGGCCCCGCCGCCGGGCTCAACCCGCTGTACGGCAGCGGCCGGGCGCGGGTCTGCGCGGAGCAGCGCTACGAGCAGCGCTGGGGCGCCGTCCCGGCCGAGGTGCTGGCCGGACGCCCGCTGACCGCCGGGCAGCTGGCCGAGGCCCCCGACCCGGTCCCCGGCTGCCCGGCCGCCCCGACCCCGGGCAAGCACCCGGCGCTGTCCGTCCTCACCGGGCTGTTCGTCCACGCCGGCTGGCTGCACCTGCTGGGGAACCTGCTCTTCCTCCAGGTCTTCGGCCCCACCGTCGAACGGCGGCTGGGCCGGGCCCGGTACGCCGTCTTCTACCTGGCCGCCGGCAGCCTGAGCACCTACGGCTTCGCGCTCGCCGAGGCGCACTCGCCGGACTCCACGCGGGTGCTCATCGGGGCCTCCGGGGCGATCGCCGCGGCCCTCGGCGCCTACCTGCGCCTGCACCCCCGGGCCAGGGTGACCACCCTCGTCCCGCTGCTGCTCTTCCTGCCGCTGCGCTTCCCCGCCTGGCTGGTGCTCGGCCTCTGGTTCGCCCTCCAGTGGTGGTCGGTGCACACGGCCGGTCCCGGGGTGGCGTACCTGGTCCACGTGATCGGCTTCTCGGCCGGGTTCCTCTACGCCTGCACCGTGGTCCGCCACCCCCCGAGACGACCGGGCCGACGCCCGATACGCTGGCGGCACCCCACAAAGGAGCCCGAACTGTGATCACCGCCATCGTCCTGATCAAGACCAGTGTCGACCGCATCCCGGAGATCGCCGAGTCCATCGCCGCCATCGACGGCGTGAGCGAGGTCTACTCGGTGACGGGGGGCTACAACCTGGTGGCGATGGTGCGGGTGCGACGCCACGACGACCTGGCCGAGGTCATCCCGGGCCGGCTCAACAAGGTCCCGGGCGTGGCCGACACCGAGACCCAGATCGCCTTCCGCACCTACTCCCAGCACGACCTGGAAGCCGCCTTCGCCCTCGGCCTGGACGAGTAGCCGTCAGCCCTCGCGCCTGGTGTCCGCGACGCAGCGCCCGCCCTCGTTGCGGTAGTTCCAGGAGGCGCCCTGCGTGACCAGCTCCCGGACGGCGGTCAGGAAGCGGTCGACGTGCTCGTCCGGCGTCCCGGCGCCGAAGCTCACCCGGATCGCGTTCAGGCTGCGCTCGCCCGGCAGCGAGGGCTCGGGCGCCCCGCACTCGGACGGGGCGACGTCCTCGTCCCCGAGCAGCGTGCGCACCAGCGGGTGCGCGCAGAACAGCCCGTCGCGCACCCCGATCCCGTACTCGGCCGACAGCGCGGCCGAGAAGTGCGAGCTGTTCCAGCCCTGGACGACGAAGGAGAGCACGCCGACCCGGGCGGAGCCCTCACCGAACAGGTTGAGCACCTTGACCTGCGGGATCCCGGCCAGCCCGGCCGTCAGCCGGTCGATCAGCTGCTGCTCGCGGGCCTCCAGCGCGTCGAAGCCGGCCTCGGTCAGCGCCCGACAGGCCGAGGCGATCGCGTAGGCGCCGATGACGTTCGGCGAGCCGGCCTCGTGCCGGGCCGGGCCGGTGTGCCACTGGACGGCCACCGAGCCGTCGGTCTCCCGGGCCACCGTGCGGGTCGCCCCGCCGCCGGCCAGGTACGGCGCGGCCGCGTCCAGCCAGTCCGCCCGGCCGGCCAGCACCCCGGCGCCGAACGGCGCGTAGATCTTGTGGCCGGAGAAGGCGATCCAGTCGACGTCCAGCTCGCGCACCGAGACCCGGTGGTGCGGCGCCAGCTGGGCCGCGTCCAGCACCACCCGGGCGCCGTGCCGGTGGGCGGCCGCGGTCAGCTCCGCGACCGGCCACAGCTCGCCGGTCACGTTGGAGGCGCCGGTGACGCAGAGCAGCTTGGGGCCCTCGGGCGCGTCGGCGAGGGCGGCGTCCAGCGCGGCCACCGCCTCGGCCCGCGAGCGCGGCGCCCGCAGGTAGGTGACGGCCAGTCCGGCGTGCGCCCAGGGCAGCAGCGAGGCGTGGTGCTCGGTCTCGAAGGCGAAGACCCGGGTGCCGGCCGGGACGGCCGAGGCGAGCAGGTTGAGCGAGTCGGTGGTGGCCCGGGTGAAGACCACCTGGTCGCCCTCGCGCAGGTCGAGGAACTCGGCGACGGTGCGGCGGCTCTGCTCGAACAGGTCGGTGGACAGCTGCGAGAGGTACCCGGCACCGCGGTGGACGCTGCCGTAGTACGGCGCGTAGGCGGCGACGTCGTCCCACACCCGCTGGAGCGCCGGCGAGCTGGCCGCGTAGTCGAGCGCCGCGTAGCCGACCTTCTCACCGCTGGCGAGCGGGACCTGGACGTCGGCGCCGAGGACGGCGAGCGGGGCGAGGGTTTCGGTGGTGAGGGACGACATGGGGATGCACTCCTTCTGGGGTCAGGGACCCGGGGAGTGCTCGTCGCCGGTGTCCGCGCTTGCCGCACGGACGGTTTGCCGTGGCGACCCGGTCCTCACCCAGGGCACCCCGCCACGGACGGAGGGTTGCCGGACAGCCAGCTGGGGCTTGGCGCTGTCACTCATGACCTGGCGAAGACTCTAGGCCGCGCCCGTCGGGCGGTCAAACGGGCGTCCGGCATCCGGACAGCACCGGAGCCCGTGCCGGCGCACCGGCACGGGCTCCCCAACTACCGCCTCAGAGGCGGCTGGTGGCCTCCGACCAGCGCCGCAGCAGATCCTGCGCGGCACCGGAGTCGATCGCCTTCGCGGCCCGCTCCATGCCGGCCGCCAGCTGCCCGGTCAGCGGCGCGTCGCCCAGGTCCAGCGCGACCAGCGCCGCCGCCGTGTTCAGCAGGACGGCGTCCCGGACCGGCCCGTGCTCCCCGGCCAGCAGCCGCCGGGCGACCTCGGCGTTGTACGAGGCGTCCGCCCCGCGCAGCGCCTCGATGCCGACCAGCTCGATGCCCACGTCCCGCGGATCGAAGGCGGTCTCGGTGACCACCCCGTCGCGCACCAGCCAGACCTGCGAGGTGGTGGTGATGGTCAGCTCGTCCAGCCCGTCGTCGCCGCGGAAGACCAGCGCCGTGGAGCCCCGCTCGGCGAGCACCCCGGCGATCAGCCCGGCCAGCCGGGTGTCGAAGCAGCCGATGGCGTGCGCGGAGACCTTCGCGGGGTTGGTCAGCGGGCCGAGGATGTTGAAGGAGGTCGGTACGCCGAGGTCGCGCCGCGCGGTGGCGGCGTGCCGCATCGAGGGGTGGAACCTCGCCGCGAAGCAGAAGGTGAGCCCGACCTCCTCGGCCACCTCGGCGACCCGCCGCGAGGAGAGGTCCAGCGCCACCCCGAGCTTCTCCAGCACGTCCGAGGAGCCGCTGGTCGAGGAGGCCGACCGGTTGCCGTGCTTGACCACCTTGGCGCCGGCGGCCGCCGCGACGATCGCCGACATCGTGGAGATGTTGACGGTCTTCGCCCGGTCGCCGCCGGTGCCGACGATGTCCACCGCCGGGCCGGGGATCTCCAGCGGCTCGGCGTGCGCGTACATCGCGTCGACCAGACCGCCGATCTCCTCGACCGACTCGCCCTTGGCCCGCAGCGCGACCATGAACCCGGCCACCTGCGCGGGCGAGGCCTCGCCGCTCATGATCCGGTCCATCGCCCACGCGGTGGACGCGCGGTCGAGGTCCTCCCCCTCCAGCAGCGCCGCCAGGAGGTCCGGCCAGGTGCGGACCACCTGCGCGGGGTCGCTACCGCCGTTCGCAGGGTTCACGTTCACCATGGCTGACTCCAGCTGTTGTCGGTTCCCCGCCCAGGGGGACGCCCGTACGGACAGGAGCCAGCCTATCGAGCGAAGCTCTCGCCACGACCCCCCTCTTCCGGTTGCCCGGGGCGGGGCTCAGCGGACGGCCGGAGTCCGCTTCGCCAGCCGCGCCCGCAGCAGGGTGGCGACCGCCCCGGCCAGCGCCACCGGCTCCACCGGGTGGGAGATGGCGGCGTCCGCCCGGCTCCAGGCGGCGAGCCAGGAGTCCTGCGGCCGGCCGATCAGCACCAGCACCGGCGGGCAGCCGTAGATCTCGTCCTTGAGCTGGCGCCCGAGGCCCAGCCCGCCGGCCGGAACGGCCTCGCCGTCCAGCACGCAGAGGTCCACTCCCCCCTTCTCCAGCGCCCTGAGCACCGCGGGGGTGGTCGCGCACTCCAGGTAGGACAGTTCCGGAAGGTCCTCGGCGGGCCGGCGGCCGAGCGCCGTCAGCACCTGCTCGCGGGTGTTGCGGTCGTCGCTGTAGACGAGGACGGTGAGCGTCTCGTCGGTCGTGTACGCCATGGACCCTGCTCCCTCAAGTGTGATCCGGACCACGTTCGCCTGATCCGGATGCTACTCCGGATCACCCGCCGCCGAGCCCCCCTCGCGCACGTTCCTTCCCGGCCGGCCCCGCCCCGGGCTCACCCACCCGGAGGACGGCCCGTCACCCCCGCCCGCCCGGTCCACCCGTACGGCCGCCCCGGGGCCCGCTCCCCTATCCCGCGCCGCTGCTCCGACCGTGCACCGACGCGCCGGGCAACCGGGTCGTAGGCTGCCCCGAGGAACCATCAGAAAAGGGACACGCCGCTGCTCAGCCCCCGCCCGGGCACCCCGCCGCCGCCCAAGCGGGCATACCGCACGCACCGGACACTCCGAGGGACACCCCCCGACGTGAAGACGGAATAAGGGACCGACATAATGTCCGTCGTGGCGACAGCAACAGCAGTAGAAACCGGGCACGCGCACGGATCGGTCAACCGGCCGAACATGGTCAGCGTCGGAACGATCGTCTGGCTCAGTTCCGAGTTGATGTTCTTCGCGGCCCTCTTCGCGATGTACTTCACGCTCCGCTCCGTCAAGGGGCCGGAGTTCTGGACCGAGAAGGCCCACGCCCTCAACGTGCCCTTCTCCTCGGTCAACACCACGATCCTGGTGCTCTCATCGCTCACCTGCCAGCTCGGCGTGTTCGCGGCCGAGCGCGGTGACGTGAAGAAGCTCCGGGCGTGGTTCATCCTCACGTTCGCCATGGGCGCGGTCTTCATCGGCGGCCAGGTCTTCGAGTACACCGATCTGGTCAAGAAGGACGGCCTCTCGCTGTCCTCCGACCCGTACGGCACGGTGTTCTACCTGACCACCGGCTTCCACGGGCTGCACGTGACGGGTGGTCTGATCGCCTTCCTGCTGGTCCTGGGACGGACGTACGCAGCCAAGCGCTTCACGCACGAGCAGGCCACCGCCGCGATCGTCGTGTCGTACTACTGGCACTTCGTCGACGTCGTGTGGATCGGCCTGTTCGCGACCATCTACCTGATCAAGTAACCAGCTGATCAGGTCGCTGGCCACCGGCAGCGGCCCCCGCCCTCACCGGCGACGGGCCGCTTCTGCCGGTGCCGACGCTCCCACCGACCGACCGCGCGCGCAGCCCTAGACGGGCAGCCTCGTGCCGGCCAGACCGGCCGCCGGGTGCACCCACCAGTCGACCAGATCCTGACACCGGGGTTATTCCGTGAAAAAGCTCTCCGCACGACGGCGCCACCCATTGGCGGCGCTGGTCGTCCTACTTCTCGCCCTGGCGGCAACCGGGGGGCTGTACGCCGCGTTCGCGCCCGCCGAGAAGGCGCAGGCCGACGTCGCCGCGCAGTCGCTCGCGATCGATGAGGGCAAGAAGCTCTTCGCCGTGGGCTGCTCCTCCTGCCACGGCCTGAACGGCCAGGGCAGCAGTGACGGTCCGAGCCTGGTCGGCGTCGGCTCCGCCGCTGTCGACTTCCAGGTCGGCACCGGTCGCATGCCCGCCCAGCAGCCCGGCGCGCAGGTCCCGCGCAAGAAGAACATCTACACGCAGGCCGAGATCGACCAGCTCGCCGCCTTCGTCGCCTCCCTCGGCCCCGGCCCGGTGACCCCGAAGGAGGAGCAGTTCACCTCGACCAACCCCGAGGACATCTCCAAGGGTGGCGAGCTGTTCCGCACCAACTGCGCCCAGTGCCACAACTTCGCCGGCCAGGGTGGTGCCCTGACGAAGGGCAAGTACGCCCCGTCGCTGGAGGGCGTGGACGCCAAGCACATCTACGAGGCCATGCAGACCGGCCCGCAGAACATGCCGTCGTTCCCGGACACCACCATGCCCGAGGAGCAGAAGAAGCAGATCGTGGCCTTCGTCCGCCACACCACCAACGATGAGCCCAACCCCGGCGGTCTCACCCTGGGCAGCCTCGGTCCGGTGACCGAGGGCCTGTTCGGCTGGATCTTCGGCCTCGGCACGCTCATCGCGGTCGCGATCTGGGTCGCCGCCCACACCACCAAGGCCAAGAAGTCATGAGCCACGACATGTCAGAAGAGAAGCTCCCGGAGCCGCACGGCTCCGCCGGCGAGGTGGCCGAGCACGGCAGCCCGTTCGCCGACCCGGGCCTGCCGGCCCACGAGCCCCGTCGCACCGACATCGACGAGAAGGCCGCCTCGCGTGCCGAGCGCCAGGTCTCGCTGATGTTCGTGGTCTCGATGCTCGCCACCGTCGGCTTCATCGCCTCGTACGTGGCCATCGACCCGGACAAGATCGTCTACATCTTCCCGCTGGGCCACGTCAGCGCGCTGAACTTCGCGCTCGGCCTGACCCTGGGCGTGGCGCTGTTCATGATCGGCGCGGGCGCGGTCCACTGGGCCCGCACCCTGATGTCGGACGTCGAGATGCCGTCCGAGCGCCACCCGATCGAGGCCTCCGACGAGGTCCGCGCGGACGTCATCGAGCAGTTCAAGACCGGCGCCGCCGAGTCCGGCTTCGGCCGCCGCAAGATGATCCGCAACACCCTGATCGGCTCCATGGCGCTGGTCCCGCTCTCCGGCGTGGTCCTGCTCCGTGACCTCGGCCCGCTGCCCGAGAAGAAGCTCAAGGAGACCGGCTGGAAGGAGGCGACCGAGGCCAAGCCGCTGCAGCTGGTCAACATGAACACCATGCAGCCGATGAAGCCCGAGGACATCGTCGTCGGCTCGCTGACGTTCGCCATGCCGGAGGGCCTGTCCACGCACAGCGAGGACTTCCAGCAGCGCATCGCCAAGGACGCGCTGATGCTGGTCCGCATCGCGCCCGAGGACATCAAGGACGAGAAGTCCAAGGAGCTGGGCTTCGAGGGCATCCTGGCCTACTCCAAGATCTGCACCCACGTCGGCTGCCCGATCAGCCTGTACGAGCAGCAGACCCACCACGCGCTCTGCCCCTGCCACCAGTCGACCTTCGACCTGGCGGACGGCGCCCGCGTCATCTTCGGCCCGGCCGGCCACCCGCTGCCGCAGCTGAAGATCACCACTGACGAGAAGGGCAACCTGGTCGCCACCGGCGACTTCGCTGAGCCCGTCGGCCCGAGCTACTGGGAGCGTGCTCGATGAGTAGCGCGAGCAGCACCACGACCGGTGCCGCCAAGCCCTCCAGCACGCGTGAGAAGCCCGCCAACAAGTGGGAAGCCGCGGCTGACTGGACGGACGGCCGGCTGGGGATCTACTCCCTCGCCAAGGCCAACCTGCGGAAGATCTTCCCGGACCACTGGTCCTTCATGCTGGGCGAGATCTGCCTCTACACCTTCGTCATCATCATCCTGACCGGTGTCTACCTGACGCTGTTCTTCAAGCCCTCGATGGCCGAGGTCGTCTACGACGGCTCGTACGTGCCGCTCAAGGGCATCCCGATGTCGGAGGCGTACGCCTCCACGGTGGACATCAGCTTCGAGGTCCGCGGCGGTCTGCTGATCCGCCAGATCCACCACTGGGCCGCCCTGGTCTTCGTGGCCGCGATGCTCGTCCACATGATGCGCGTGTTCTTCACCGGCGCGTTCCGCAAGCCGCGTGAGATCAACTGGGTCTTCGGCTTCCTGCTGCTGGTCCTGGGCATGTTCGACGGCTTCTTCGGCTACTCGCTGCCGGACGACCTGCTGTCGGGCACCGGTATCCGCTTCATGGAAGGCGCGATCCTCGCCGTCCCGCTGATCGGCACCTACGTCCAGATGTTCCTGTTCGGGGGCGAGTTCCCCGGCCACGACATCGTGCCGCGCTTCTTCACCATCCACGTGCTGCTGATCCCGGGCATCATGCTCGGCCTGCTGGTGGCCCACCTGATCCTGGTCTTCTACCACAAGCACACCCAGTGGGCGGGCCCGGGCAAGACCGAGAAGAACGTCGTCGGCATGCCGCTGATGCCGGTCTACATGGCCAAGGCCGGTGGCTTCTTCTTCCTGGTGTTCGGCCTGATCGCGGTCATCTCGGCGATCGCCACGATCAACCCGATCTGGGCGTACGGCCCGTACCGCCCGGACCAGGTCTCCACCGACGCCCAGCCCGACTGGTACATGGGCTTCTCCGAGGGCCTGATCCGCGTCATGCCGGGCTGGGAGATCAGCGTCTGGGGCGGCCACACCCTCAACCTGGGTGTCATGGTCCCGCTGGCGATCTTCCCGCTGGTCCTGGTCTCGATCGCGGCCTACCCGTTCATCGAGGGCTGGATCACCGGCGACAAGCGCGAGCACCACATCCTGGACCGCCCGCGCAACGCCCCGGTCCGCACCGCGCTGGGCGCCGCCTGGATCAGCCTCTACCTGATCCTGCTGATGGCCGGTGGCAACGACCTGTTCGCCACCCACCTGCACCTGTCGATCAACTCGGTCACCTACTTCGTCCGCGTCGGCTTCTTCGTCGTCCCGGTCGTCGTCTTCATCGTCACCAAGCGCTGGTGCCTCGGCCTCCAGCGCCGCGACAAGGAGAAGGTGCTGCACGGCCGCGAGACGGGCGTCATCAAGCGCCTGCCGCACGGCGAGTTCATCGAGGTGCACGCCCAGCTGCCGCAGCAGGACCTGTACAAGCTCACCGCGCACGACCAGGTCCAACCGGTCGAGCTGCCGGCCCAGACGGACGAGAACGGCGTGGCCCGCAAGGCCGGCGTCCTCACCCGCACCCGGGCCAAGCTCTCCCGCGGCTTCTACGGCGAGGGCAGCCAGATCCCCAAGCCCACCGCCGAGGAGCACCACGAGATCACCAGCGGCCACGGCCACCACTGATCCCGTACGCACCACAGCGAGACCCCGAGGGCCGCTGACCGGAGTCCTTCCGGTCAGCGGCCCTCGGGCTGTCCGGCCACGGTCCGCCGTCCGGCCCCGCCGGCCCCTCCCGTATCCGTCCGCGCCCCCAGGAGCCCCCGTGCAGCTCTCCGTCGACCCCTCCTCGGCCACTCCCCCGTACGAGCAGATCCGCTCCCAGATCGCCGAGCGGGCGCGGTCCGGCGAGCTGGCCACCGGGCTGCGGCTGCCCACCGTCCGGGCCCTGGCCGAGGAGCTGGGGCTGGCCGCGGGCACCGTCGCCCGGGCCTACCGCGAGCTGGAGGCGGACGGCGTGGTGGAGACCCACGGGCGGCGCGGCACGCTGATCGCCGCGACCGGCGACGCCGCCCACCGGCTGGCCGCCGAGGCCGCCGCCGAGTACGCCGCCCGGGCGGGCCGGCTGGGCGTCTCCCACGCGGACGCGCTGGCCGCGGTGGAGACCGCGCTGCGGCTGGCCTACCCGCAGGACTGACCGCTGTGCCGCCGCCCGCTCAGAGCTCGGGGCGGATCATCCCCGCGGCGGGGGCCCGGCCGGCCGGCGCGGCGGTGCTGACGGGCTGTCCGGTGGCGCTGTGCTTGACCCAGTCCGTCCACTCGACGTTCCAGTCCCCGAAGCCGTTGCCGAACGGCTCCATCTCGCCGCCGCGGCTGTTCACCACCGTCACCGGGTCCCCCACCCGGGTGTGCTCGTAGAACCACTGGGCGTTGCCGGTGCTCATCCCGGTACAGCCGTGGCTGACGTTCTCGAGGCCCTGCGAGCCGACCGACCAGGGCGCCGCGTGGACGTACTCGCCGCTCCACGTCACCCGGGTGGCCCACAGCACGTCGAGGTCGTAGGCCTCCTTGCTGCCCGCCGCTATGCCGATGGTCTCGCCGTTCATCCGGACCGACCGCTCCTGGCCGAGCACCACCTTGACGCCGTTGCGGGTGTCGAAGCCGGGCTTGCCGGTGGTGACGGGGATGGTCCGCTGCACCTCGCCGTCGCGCTTCAGGGTGAGCTCGTGGGCGGCCGCGTCGATCACCGACTCCACCCGCTCGCCGATCCGCAGCTTCAGCGAGCTGCGGTCGCCGCCGTAGAGGCCGTCGGCGATCCGGCTGCCGGTGCCGTCGAAGGCCAGCGAGACGGTCGTCCCGGCCGGCCAGTAGTCCTCCGGACGGAAGTGCAGGTTCCGGTCGTCCACCCAGTACCAGGCGCCGGTGACGCCGGGCTGGGAGGTGACGGTCAGGGCGCGCTCGACCTCCTGGCGGGCCTGGGGGTCCTTCACCGCCTCGGAGAGCTGCACGGTGAGCGGCTGGCCCACCCCGTAGACGCCGCTGCCGGAGGAGTCCGGGCCGAGCTTGGCGGTGAGCAGGCGCTGGGCGGCGAGGGTGCTGAAGCTCGCCGTGGTGTCGCCGCGGCCGCCGCGGCCGTCGTCGGCGGAGATCCGCACCGTGTACGCGGTGGCGGCCTTCAGCCGGCCGGTGGTCTGCCAGCTGCGCTGGTCCTCGGCGAGCTTGCCGGCGACCACCCGGCCGTCCGGGCCGACCACCGTGACGTCGGTGAGCCGGCTGTCCTGGACGGCGGTCACGGTGACCGGCTGGGAGGGGTCCGCCCCGCTGTCCGCCGAGAGGTGGACCAGCGGGGCCGCGTCGATCCGGTGGGGGCCGGTGGGCCCCTCCTCCGGGGCCGTGCAGGCGGCCAGCGGGGCCAGCACCGCCAGGGCCAGCGAGATGCCGCCGAGAGCTGCGATTCCACGCCTGTCGGCCATGGCCGCCTCCGAAGGTTCGCACGATTGATCAGATCGTAGGAACGCCTCGGGGGGAAGCGACATCCGAGGGACCGCCGGTTCACCCGCCGGAGTGAAGGCGTCATCCCGGGGACCCAGCCGAGCGGGAACGCGCCAGGGCCGGCCCTCCCGTGCGGGAGGACCGGCCCTGGTGCCGGAGGCGGGGAACCCTACTGGTTCTGGTTCTCGCCCCGGTAGAACTCGAAGACCCATCCGAAGATGCCGATCGCGATGACCGGAGCGGCCCAGAACATCAGCCACCAGCCGAAGATCACGCCGAGGAAGGCGAGCGCGCCGCCGAGCGCCAGCGAGAGCGGCTGCCAGCTGTGCGGGGCGAAGAAGCCCAGCTCGCCGGAGTCGTCGGCGACCTCGGCCTCGGGGTTGTCACCCGCGCCGCTGTCCACCCGGCGGGCGGTGAAGGCGAGGTAGTACCCGATGAACGCGCAGAGGCCGAAGGCCAGGAACAGCGCGGTGGTGCCGGCGGCCTCGACGCCATGGTCCGAGTGGTTGGTCCACAGGCCGTACGTCACGGCCATGACCAGCACGAAGACCGACAGGCCCAGGAAGATCTTTCCCTGTTCCTTCATCAGGCGTCGCCCTCCTTGTTGCCCTTGTCCAGCTTCGGGGCGTCGTACTTCGCCGGGGTCACGCCGGCGAGGTGCTTGGCCGGCTCACCGTGGTTCTCCAGGTAGTCCAGCGCGGCGATCTCCGGGTGGTGGAGGTCGAAGGCCGGGGATTCGGAGCGGATCCGCGGGAGGGTGAGGAAGTTGTGCCGCGGCGGCGGGCAGGAGGTGGCCCACTCCAGCGAGCGGCCGAAGCCCCACGGGTCGTCGACGACGACCTTCTCGCCGTACTTGGCGGTCTTCCAGACGTTGTAGAGGAACGGCAGGATCGACAGGCCGAGCACGAAGGAGCCGATGGTCGAGACGGTGTTCAGGGTGGTGAAGCCGTCCGCGGCCAGGTAGTCGGCGTAGCGGCGGGGCATGCCCTCCGCGCCGAGCCAGTGCTGCACCAGGAAGGTGGTGTGGAAGCCGACGAACAGCGTCCAGAAGGTGATCTTGCCGAGGCGCTCGTCCAGCATCTTGCCGGTCATCTTCGGCCACCAGAAGTGGAAGCCGGCGAACATCGCGAAGACGACGGTGCCGAAGACCACGTAGTGGAAGTGGGCGACGACGAAGTACGAGTCCGAGACGTGGAAGTCGATCGGCGGGGAGGCCAGCAGGACACCGGTCAGACCGCCGAAGAGGAAGGTGACCAGGAAGCCGACCGTCCAGAGCATCGGCGTCTCGAAGCTCAGCGAGCCCTTCCACATGGTGCCGACCCAGTTGAAGAACTTCACACCGGTCGGGACCGCGATCAGGAAGGTCATGAAGGAGAAGAACGGCAGCAGCACTTGTCCGGTGACGTACATGTGGTGCGCCCACACCGTCACGGACAGGCCTGCGATCGCGATGGTGGCCGCGATCAGGCCGGAGTAGCCGAACATCGGCTTGCGGCTGAAGACCGGGATGATCTCCGACACGATGCCGAAGAACGGCAGCGCGATGATGTACACCTCGGGGTGGCCGAAGAACCAGAACAGGTGCTGCCAGAGCATCGCCCCACCGTTGGCCGGGTCGAAGACGTGGGCACCGAACTTGCGGTCCGCCTCCAGGGCGAACAGCGCGGCGGCCAGCACCGGGAAGGCCAGCAGGACCAGCACCGAGGTCAGCAGCACGTTCCAGACGAAGATCGACATCCGGAACATCGTCATGCCCGGAGCGCGCATGCAGATGATCGTGGTGATGAAGTTGACCGCACCGAGGATCGTGCCGAAGCCGGAGAAGGCCAGACCCATGATCCACATGTCGCCGCCGACGCCGGGCGAGTGCACCGCGTCGGACAGCGGGGAGTAGGCGAACCAGCCGAAGTCGGCGGCGCCGTTCGGGGTCACGAAGCCCGCGACCGCGATGGTCGAACCGAAGAGGTACAGCCAGTACGCGAACATGTTCAGACGCGGGAACGCCACGTCCGGGGCACCGATCTGGAGCGGCATGATCCAGTTCGCGAAGCCGGCGAAGAGCGGCGTCGCGAACATCAGCAGCATGATCGTGCCGTGCATGGTGAACGCCTGGTTGAACTGCTCGTTCGACAGGATCTGGGTCCCGGGACGAGCCAGCTCGGCGCGCATGACCAGGGCGAGGATGCCACCGATCAGGAAGAAGGCGAACGACGTGCCCAGGTACAGGGTGCCGATCGTCTTGTGGTCAGTGGTGGTCAACCACTTGATGATGGTGGAACCCGGCTTCCGGGTCCGCTGCGCCCCGACCGTGACGGCACCGGCGCCCCCGCCGGCCGCGGCGGGCTCGTTGAGGATGGTCACTTCTCTTCACTTCCCATGCCGATGAGGCCGGAGGGCACCCAGCCGTTCTGGCCCTTGGCGCGAAGGTCGGCCAGGTGCTTGTCGTAGTCGGCGCGGTCGACGACCTTGACGTTGAACAGCATGCGCGAGTGGTCGACGCCGCAGAGCTCGGCACACTTGCCCATGTACTCGCCCTTGACGGTCGGCGTGACCTCGAACTTGTTCACCACGCCCGGCACGACGTCCATCTTCATCATGAAGTTGACGGGCCAGAAGTCGTGGATGACGTCGCGCGAGGTGAGACGGAACTGCACCGTCTCGTTGACCGGCAGCCAGAGGGTCGGAACCTCCTTGGGGGTGCCGACGTCGTACGCGGCGTCCTTGTTGGCCGGGTCGGGGGTCTCGGTGTTCTCGTAGTTAAACGCCCAGCTCCACTGGAAGCCCACCACGTTGACGTAGTGCTGCGGCTTCTCGGAGGTGGCGGTCAGCTTCGCCTCGTCGCGGGCGACGAAGTAGAAGAGGACCGAGACGATGATGATGGGGACCGCGGTGTAGAGCGCCTCGATGGGCACGTTGTACCGGGTCTGCGGGGGGACCTCCACACCGGTGCGCTTGCGCCGGTGGAAGACCACGCTCCAGATGATCAGACCCCACATCAGTACGCCGACCACCAGCGCCGCGATCCAGGAGCCCTGCCACATCTGGAGGACCATGGGCCCTTCCTTGGTGACCGGGCTCGGGAGGCCAAGCCTGGGGAGGTCGTTGGCCGAGCAGCCGGTGGCGGTCGCGATGACGAGGCCCAGTGCCAGCGCCTGAGGCAGCTTCCGCCGCATCGTGCGCCGCGGCGAGCGGTCGGAGCCGTTGGGACTCACGTAGCGCCTTCCCGAAGTCTCGCCCGCCTTCGCGTCGCCCCGGGGAGGAGTGTGAGCCTCCCCGGCGACCCGTCCACGGGCACGGTTTGAATGCTTATGCGGGCCAAACCCTACTCCAGCCTTATGCGCTCCTGACGGGCAGCCCCCGGTAACGCGCCGCCTGCTAGCCCGATCAGGCCCGGTGAGGGCTGCGCCGCAGGTCATCGTAGGCATTCGAGGTCCGTACGCCCGATCGGGGGATGACCTCGGACGACGCCCGTGACGGCCCGTCGGGGGCGGACGAAGCGGACATTCGGGATGATCGACTGACGGCGGGTGAGCCGCGCGGCCGGGCCGGGCCCCGGGGCCGGGTGTGTCGTTAAATGTGACCGTGTACTTCGACGCGGCCTCCACGGCCCCCCTGCACCCCGTCGCCCGGCAGGCGCTGACCGCCGCCCTGGACGAGGGCTGGGCCGATCCGGCCCGGCTGTACCGCTCCGGCCGGCAGGCCCGGATGCTGTTGGACGCCGCGCGCGAGACGGTGGCCGCGGTGCTGGGCGCTCGGGCGGACGAGGTCTCCTTCACCGCCAGCGGCACCCAGGCCGTCCAGCTCGGCCTGCTCGGCGCCCTGGCCGGGAACCGGCGGCGCGGCGCCCACTTCGTGCACTCCGCGGTGGAGCACTCCAGCGTGCTGCACGTCGCCGAGCGCCACGAGGGCGCGGGCGGCGAGGTGTCGGTCGCCCCGGTGGACCGCGGCGGGCGGCTCGACCCGGCCGCCTTCGGCGCGCTGCTGCGCCCGGACACCGCGCTGGCCGCGGTGCAGAGCGCCAACCACGAGGTCGGGACGGTGCAGCCGGTCGGCGAGGCCGCCGAACTGTGCGCCGGGGCCGGCGTCCCGCTGCTGGTGGACGCGGCGCAGAGCGCCGGGCGGCTGGACGTCCCCGCGGGCTGGTCGCTGCTGACCGCGAGCGCCCACAAGTGGGGCGGCCCGCCCGGGGTCGGGGTGCTGGCGGTGCGCAAGGGCGTCCGGTACGCCTCGCCGCTGCCGGCCGACGAGCGCGAGGGCGGCCGGGTGCCCGGCTACGTCAACGTCCCGGCGGTCGTGGCCGCGGCCGCCTCGCTGCGCGCCGTACGGGCCGAGGCCGAGCGGGAGAACGCCCGGCTGCACGCTCTGGTCGAGCGGATCCGCGCCCGGGTGCCGCGGCTGGTGCCCGAGGTCGAGGTGGTCGGCGACCCGGTGCGGCGGCTGCCGCACATCGTCACCTTCTCCTGCCTGTACGTGGACGGGGAGGTGCTGCTGACCGAGCTGGACCGGGCGGGCTTCGCCGTCTCCTCCGGCTCCTCCTGCACCTCCTCCACCCTGACGCCCAGCCACGTGCTGGCGGCGATGGGGGTGCTCACGGAGGGGAACGTCCGGGTCTCGCTGCCGTACGGGACGGCCGAGGCCGACGTGGAGCGCTTCCTCGCGGTGCTGCCGGACGTGGTGGCCGGCGTCCGGGCGCCGCTCGGACTGGACCTGCCGGCCCCGCAGCCGGCCGCCGGGGAGTCGCTGCTGGTGGTCGACGCCCTGGGCAAGCGCTGCCCGCTGCCGGTGATCGAGCTGGCGAAGCGGATCGGCGAGGTGCCGCCGGGCGGCACCGTCGCCGTGCTGGCGGACGACGAGGCGGCCCGGCTCGACATCCCGGCCTGGTGCGACATGCGCGGCCAGGAGTACGCGGGCGAGGCCCCGGCCGCCGCGTACGGCGGCGACCGGGGCTCGGCCTACCTCGTGCTGCGCCGCTCCTGACCGGGGCGGGCTACTTGACCAGGTGCGCGCCGACCTCGGCGGCCGCCTCGGGGCCGTAGGCCTCCTCGAAGCGCTTCAGGAAGGAGGCCGGGCGCAGCTCGTACTCCTGGGTGCCGACGGTCTCGATCACCAGGGTGGCGAGCATGCAGCCGAGCTGGGCGGAGCGCTCCAGGTCGAGCTCCCAGGACAGGCCGGACAGGAAGCCCGCGCGGAAGGCGTCGCCGACGCCGGTCGGGTCGACCTTGGCCTCCTCCTTGGCGCAGCCGACCAGGACCGGCGCCTCGCCCTTGCGCTCGATCCGGACGCCCTTGCTGCCCAGGGTGGTGACCCGGGTGCCGACGCGGGTGAGCAGCTCCTCGGCGTCCCAGCCGGTCTTGCTCTCGATGAGCGCGGCCTCGTACTCGTTGGTGAAGAGGTAGGCGGCGCCGTCCACGATCTCGCGGATGTCGTCGCCCTCCAGGCGGGCCAGCTGCTGGGAGGGGTCGGCGGCGAAGGCGTAGCCGCGGGTGCGGCACTCCTGGGTGTGGCGGACCATGCCCTGCGGGTCGTCGGCGCCGATCAGGACGAGGTCCAGGCCGCCGACGCGGTCGGCGATCGGCTTCAGCTCGATGCTGCGGGCCTCCGCCATGGCACCGGTGTAGAACGAGGCGATCTGGTTGTGGTCCTCGTCCGTGGTGCACATGAAGCGCGCGGTGTGGCGGGTCTCCGAGATGTGGACGGAGTCGCAGTCCACGCCGTTGCGCTCCAGCCAGCTGCGGTACTCGGCGAAGTCCGCGCCGGCGGCACCGACCAGGACGGGGTGCAGGCCGAGCACGCCCATGCCGAAGGCGATGTTCGGCGCGACGCCGCCGCGGCGGATGTCCAGGGCGTCGACCAGGAAGGACAGCGACACGGTGTGCAGCTGCTCCGCGACGAGCTGGTCGGCGAACCGGCCGGGGAACGTCATCAGGTGGTCGGTGGCGATCGAGCCGGCGACGGCGATACGCACGGAAGGTCTCCTCAGGGTGGCGGCGGGGCCAGCGGGCAGGCGGGGTGAACCCACCCACGGTACCCGGCCCCGGGGAGCGCCCAGGCAAGAGTGCCGCAAGTTGCCGCCCCGGGGGCCGTGGTGGCACCCGCTGCCGTCCACCGTGTACTACCTCCCGGTAGCACTGGTGGCAGGCCGGGCCCCTGCCTAGGGTCGGCCTGGAGGGCCCGTGGTGCGGGCCCCGTCGTCGACCGTGGCAGCGTGGCCACGGCCCCGGATCGGAGCGCTACCCGATGACCACCGACCGCTGTGCCCTGCCCCTCCTGCGGCCCGAGGACGGCGAGACCCTCGACGCCCTGGTCGACTCCTCCCGGCGGCTGCGCCGGTTCTGGCCGCACCTCGCGGCCGGCCCGGAGCCGGCCGCCCCCGCGCCGACCGGCGTCCGGGTCTCCTCCGGGGCGCGGCGGGTGGTCGCCGGGATGGCCGAGTACGGCTTCTGAGCCCGCGCCGGGGCCGATCCCGGAAGGGGTGGGGAACCGGATCCGGCCGGAGCGCGTCGGATCCGCGCGGAGCGGCGAGGAGGCGGCCCCGCTGAACCCTCGGGAGGATGGGCAGATGGATCTGGAGACGACGCCCCGGCGCGGTCGGCGGACGGTGGCCCTGGCGGGTCTGGCACTGGCGGCGGCGGTGACCCTGGCCGGCTGCGGCAGCGGGGGCGCCAAGCCCGCCTCGGACGCGGCGGCGAGCGGCACCCCGGGGACGACGGCCCCCGCGAGCCCGTCCCCGGCCGCCCCGACCGGGAGCGGCTCCCCCGGGAGCGCGCAGCCGGCCCAGCCGCCGACCGGTTTCACCCCCACCCCGGCCTCGCCCGCGCCCGGGCAGCCGGCGCCGGCCACTCCCCCGGGCAACGGGATCGCGGTGGGCGAGCCGGACCCGAACGGCTCGGGTGCGCCGGCCCGGCCGACGGTCGGCTACCGGGTGGACGGCACCACCAAGCTGACCGTCTACTTCTTCGGCGGGGTCTGCACCTCGTACGCGCTGAAGGCGGACGAGTCGCAGCCGGGCCGGGTGGACGTCCTGATCGTGCCGGGCCCGCCGACCGTCCAGCCGGGCCAGGTCTGCAACGCGCTGGCCAAGCGGCAGTCGGTCTCGGCCGACCTGCGCGCGCCGCTGGCCGGGCGGACGGTGGTGGACCGGACGAGCGGCCAGGAGGTGCCGCTGGAGGGCGACCCGCGGATCGGGCCGGACCCGGTCTCCCCGGACGTCGCCGGGAAGTAGGCGCCGACGGGCGGGAAACGGAAAAGGCGGCCCCGGGAGCACCCGGGGCCGCCTTCCGCAGCGGGCCTAGCTGAACGAGTCGCCGCAGGCGCAGGAGCCGGTGGCGTTCGGGTTGTCGATGGTGAAGCCCTGCTTCTCGATGGTGTCGACGAAGTCGACGGTGGCGCCGCCCAGGTACGGGGCGCTCATCCGGTCGGTGACGACCTTGACACCGCCGAAGTCCTTGATCACGTCACCGTCGAGCGAGCGCTCGTCGAAGAACAGCTGGTAACGCAGGCCGGAGCAGCCGCCGGGCTGGACGGCGACGCGCAGCGCGAGGTCCTCGCGGCCTTCCTGCTCCAGCAGGGCCTTGACCTTGGCCGCGGCGGCATCGGTAAGGAGGATGCCACTCTCGACGGTGGTCTCGTCCTGGACGGTCATCTGCTTTCTCCCGGTCTTGACGACGGTCTGCCGCCAGTGCCAACCAACGGCCGTCCGGTTTCATTTCCCGGGCGGCGATGGATTTCTACGGCCTGTTCGCGGCGGAGTATCCGTGGGCCGGGTGTGCCACCCGCGTCCCCTACGGTCCCCATGCTCGCACACCCCCGGCGGGCGGGTCACCGCCCGGGACGTGGATCCGGCTGAACCGGCCCCGCGGCGGCGCCCGGGAGGCCAGGATGGTCCTCATGATCCTTCGCCCGGTCAGGGACACCGCCGCGGACGCGGAGGTCGTCCGGGAGCTGTCCGAAGCGGCGTTCGCCGACGCCTCGCCGGCCGCCGCCCCGGCTGCCGGGGCGGCGACGCGGCCGGGCCCGCTGCGGCTGGCCCGGACCAGGCACCTGGCGCGCACCGACCCGGGCGGCTGCTGGCTGGCCGAGAGCGGCGGCGAGGCGGTCGGGGCGGTGCTGTCGATCCGCCGGGAGGGCCTGTGGGCGCCCTCCCTGCTCGCCGTCCGGCCGTCCGCCCAGGGCAAGGGCGTCGGGCGGCTGCTGCTGGAGCGGGCGGCCGCGCACTCCCGGGGCTGCCTGCGCGGGATGGTCTGCAGCGCGGACTCCCCGGCGGCGGCCCGCCGCTACCGGCTGGCCGGGTTCACCCTGCACCCGGCGATGCGGCTGACCGGCCGGGTGGACCGGGACGGGCTGCTCGACCCGGGGGACATCCCGGTGCACCGCGGCAACGCCACCCACCTGCACCTGCTGGACTCGGTGGACCGGCGGCTGCGCGGCTCGGCGCACGGGCCGGACCACGAGCTGATGCTGGGCCACTTCGAGGAGCTGCTGATCGCCGACGCACTGGCCGGCAGCGGCTACTGCTACCGGGACGGCGGCGTGGTGCGGCTGCTCGCGGCCACCAGCAAGCGGATCGCGGCCCGGCTGCTGCGCGAGGCGCTGGCCCGGGTGCCGGACGGCGCCGAGGCCCGGGTCGAGTACCTGACCGCGGAGCAGGAGTGGGCGCTGGACGTCGGGCTGGAGGTCGGGCTGACGCCGCGGGCCGGCGGCTTCGTCGGGGTGCGCGGGATGCGGCCGCCCGCGCCGTACCTGCCGAGCGGGGCGTTCCTGTAGGCGCGCGCCACGGCCCCGTCGGAGCTCCGACGGGGCCGTGCGCGGGGCGTCAGACCATGGTGTCCAGGATCTCCCGGACCATCTCCAGGGTGGTGCCCGGGTGCAGGAAGGCGAAGCGGGCGACCGTCTCGCCGTCCCAGCCGGTGGGGGTGACGAAGCCGATCTGGTCCGCCAGCAGCTGCTGCGACCAGCGGTAGTAGTCGTCGTTGGTCCAGCCCTTGCGCTTGAAGCAGACGGCCGAGAGCTGCGGGTCGAACAGCAGCTCCAGGTGCTCGCTCTCGCGGATCAGCCGGGCGGTCTCCCGGGCCAGGGTGAGGCCGGCCTCGATGGCGTCGGTGTAGGCCTGGACGCCGTGGACGGCGAGGGAGAACCAGAGCGGCAGGCCGCGGGCGCGCCGGGTCAGGTGGTAGGCGTAGTCGGTGGGGTTCCACTCGTCGCCCTCGGTGTGCAGGACGTCCAGGTAGGAGGCGTCCTGGGTGTGCACGGCGCGGGCCAGCTGCGGGTTGCGGTAGATCAGCGCGGCGCAGTCGAAGGGGGCGAACAGCCACTTGTGCGGGTCGACCACGAAGGAGTCGGCGTGCTCGATGCCGTTGTAGCGCTCGCGCACCGAGGGGGCGAACAGGCCCGCGCCGCCGTAGGCGCCGTCCACGTGGAACCAGAGGTCGCGCTCGCGGGCGACCTCGGCCAGGCCGGCGAGGTCGTCGACGATGCCCTCGTTGGTGGTGCCGGCGGTTCCGACGACGGCGATCACCGTCTCCGGGTCCGGGTCGGCGGCCAGGGCGGCGCGCAGCGCCTCGCCGGTGAAGCGGCGGTTCACGGTCGGGACCTTGAACGCCTCGACGCCGATGATGTTGAAGGTGTTCTTGACCGAGGAGTGCACCTGGTCGGCGACGGCGATCCGCAGCCGCGCCTCGGGCCCGACGCCCAGTCGGCGGCGGGCGGTGTCGCGGGCGACCACCAGGGCGGAGAGGTTGCCCGCCGAGCCGCCGGAGACGAAGGTGCCGCCGGCCGACTGGGGCAGGCCCGCGCGGTCGGCGATCAGGCGCAGCACCTGGTTCTCGGCGGCGATCGCGCCGGCCGCCTCCAGCCAGGAGATGCCCTGGAGGGAGGCGCAGGAGACGACCATGTCGAACAGCAGCGCGGCCTTGGTCGGGGCGCACGGGATGAAGGACAGGTAGCGGGGGCTGTCGGCGGAGATGACCGCCCGGGACAGCTCGTGGTCGTACAGCTTGAGCACGTCGGCCGGGTCGTTGCCGTCCTGGTTCAGCAGGCCGGCCAGCTGGGCGCGCAGGTGCTCGCCGTCACCGGGGTGGTCGAGCGGGACGGGGTCGTACTGCAGCCGCTCCCGCATGTAGTCGAAAACCAGGTCGACCAGGTCGTTGTCGGGCCGGTGCATGCGGTCGGGTGCTGCGGACACGGCGGTCCCTCTCGGCGTGGGGTGTCGGGGGGCGCCCGGTCGGCGGGACGCTCCACCGCGACGGCCGGACGTGATCAGCGTAGGCAGCGCGGGGCACCTGCCGCGCGTCGGAACGCGGCTGGTCAGGCAGGTTTCCGGCGTCTTCGGGCCGGTCCGCGCAGGATTCCTGCGTGCCGGTGGCGGGAGTCAGCCGATGAGCTGGGAGAGCACCACCGAGGAGCGGCTGCGCTGCACCCCGGGCTCGCGCCGGATGCGTTCGATCACGGCCTCCAGGTGGCGCATGTCGGCGGCCCGCAGGTGCACCAGGGCGTCCGGGTCGCCGGTGACCGTCCAGGCGGCGACCACCTCGGGGAACTGCCGCAGGCTGGCGAGGATCTCCTCGGGGGCGGTGCGCTCGCGGCAGTAGACCTCGACGAAGGCCTCGGTCTGCCAGCCCAGCACGGACGGGTCGAGCACCACGGTGAAGCCCCGCACCACGCCGCGTGCCCGCAGCCGGTCGATCCGCCGGCGCACGGCGGTGGCGGAGAGGTTCACCTGGAGGCCGATCTCGGCGTACGAGGCGCGGCCGTCGCTGCCGAGCCGGGCGAGCAGGAGCCGGTCGGTCTCGTCCAGGTCGGCCCCGACCACCTCGTGCGCTCGGCTGCTGGTCATGGGTGCGGGGCTCCACGGGTCGTACGGGGTTCGGCGGGGGTGCTCCGGCGGCGGGCGGCGGGCGCCCGCTGCCGAAACGGTTCGTCACCATTCTGGCGGATGGCCTGGACGAGTTCACCGCCGACGGACGACCCGCCGGCGGCCGTCACGGGACGAGCAGCACGATCTTCCCCCGGGTGCGGCCCTCGGCGCTGAGCGCCTGGGCGGAGGCGGCCTGGGCCAGGGGGAAGGTGGAGGCGACGGTGACGGTCAGCCGGCCGTCGTCGGCGAGCGCGGCCAGCTCGGCGAGGTCCGCGGCGTCCGGGCGGACCCAGACGTACCGGCCGCCGAGCGCCCTGACCCCGTAGTCGGTGACGGAGGCGATCCGGCCCGGGTCCGCGACCAGGGCGGCCGAGACCTGGACGGCGCCGTGGCCGACCAGGTCCAGGGCCGCGTCCACCCCGTCGGGGGCCAGCGCGCGGACCCGGTCGGCCAGGCCCTCGCCGTACACCACCGGCTCGGCGCCGAGGCCGCGCAGGAAGTCGTGGTTGCGCTCGGCCGCGGTGCCGATCACCCGGGCGCCGCGGGCCCGGGCCAGTTGCACCGCGAGGTGGCCCACCCCGCCCGCGGCGGCGTGCACCAGGACGGTCTCGCCCTCGGCCGGCCGCAGCGCCCGCAGGGCCTGCAGCGCGGTGAGCCCGGCCAGCGGCAGGCCGCCGCACTGCGCCCAGTCCAGCGCGGCCGGCCGGCGGGCGAGGGTGCGGACCGGGGCGGAGACCAGCTCGGCGTAGGTGCCGTGCTCGACGGCGTCCTTGCGGACGTAGCCGTACACCTCGTCGCCCGGGGCGAACTCGGTGACCCCGCCGCCGACCGCGCGGACCACGCCGGCCAGGTCCCAGCCCATGACCAGGGGGAAGTGCACGTCGAGGAGGCCGTCCAGGGCGCCCTCCCGGATCTTCCAGTCCACCGGGTTCACCCCGGCGGCCCGGACCTCGACCAGGACGGAGTCCGGTCCGACCTTGGGGTCGGGCCGGTCGGTGTACTCGACCACCTCGGGGCCGCCGTAGCGGTTGATCGCGATTGCCTTCATGGGTGCAGACATACCCGCGGGCCCCGGCATACCGATTCGGCCACGGGAGGAAGCATCCTTTCTGGCGAGCGGTTCTCGTCACATCGACAGGATGGCCATCGTCACTCTGACGCTAAGCGGTTAGAATAGATAGCGTCAGTTAGACGAAAAGGCCCCACCGCTAGCTCGGCCGCACAGAAGGGCACCCGCCCGTGACCACCACCATCACCGAGACCCACGGCGTCGACCCCACCCCGACGCCGCTCGCTCTGCTGCTGCTCGGCCGGGAGGCCGACCCGAACAGCGAGCGCGGCGTCGAATGCCCCGGTGACCTCCCCCCGGCCTCCGACCCGAACCTCGTCGAGCGCGCCCGCGCGGCCAAGGCCGCGCTCGGCGACCGCGTCTTCATCCTCGGCCACCACTACCAGCGCGACGAGGTGATCGAGTTCGCCGACGTCACCGGCGACTCCTTCAAGCTCGCCCGCGACGCGGCGGCCCGCCCCGAGGCCGAGTACATCGTCTTCTGCGGCGTGCACTTCATGGCCGAGTCCGCGGACATCCTCACCAGCGACCGCCAGCAGGTCGTCCTGCCGGACCTCGCGGCCGGCTGCTCGATGGCCGACATGGCCACCGCCGAGCAGGTCGCCGAGTGCTGGGACGTGCTGACCGACGCCGGCATAGCCGACGTGACCGTCCCGGTCTCGTACATGAACTCCTCCGCCGACATCAAGGCCTTCACCGGCAGGCACGGCGGCCTGATCTGCACCTCCTCCAACGCCAAGCGCGCCCTGGAGTGGGCCTTCGAGCAGGGCCGGAAGGTGCTGTTCCTGCCCGACCAGCACCTCGGCCGCAACACCGCCGTCCGGGACATGGGCTTCTCGCCGGACGACTGCGTGCTCTACAACCCGCACAAGCCGAACGGCGGCCTGACCGCCGAGCAGCTGCGCGACGCGAAGATGATCCTCTGGCGCGGCCACTGCTCGGTGCACGGCCGGTTCAGCCTGGACTCGGTGAACGACGTCCGCGAGCGGATCCCCGGCGTCACCGTCCTGGTGCACCCCGAGTGCCGGCACGAGGTCGTCGCGGCCGCCGACCTGGTGGGCTCGACCGAGTTCATCATCAAGGCGCTGGACGCCGCCGAGCCCGGCTCCAAGTGGGCCATCGGCACCGAGCTGAACCTGGTCCGCCGGCTGGCCAAGGCCCACCCGGACAAGGAGATCGTCTTCCTGGACCGGACGGTCTGCTTCTGCTCGACCATGAACCGGATCGACCTGCCGCACCTGGTCTGGGCACTGGAGTCCCTGGTCGAGGGCCGGGTGCCGAACGTGATCACCGTCGACCCGGAGACCGAGAAGCACGCCAAGGCGGCGCTGGACCGGATGCTGGCCCTGCCGTAACGGGCCGACGGCGAAGGGCGGGCCCCCTCCCACCGGAGGGGGCCCGCCCTTTCGTCTGGCAGCAAGGCACGGCCGCGCACGCGGGACCGCTACTACTCGGGGAACCCCGGGATCACGCCCTCGCCGTCGGCCATCAGCAGCTCGCGGACCTCGTCGATCGTCGCGTCAGCGCTCGGCAGGATCAGCTCGGACGGCTCCAGCGAGTCCAGCGGCACCGGGGTGCCGTACTGCTTCACCGCGTCGATGAGCTTGCCGTAGGCCTGGCGGAAGAGCGTCTCGTCCCCCGACTCCACCGCGGTGACGAGCTCGGCGTCGAGCCCGTTGAGCAGGTTCAGGTGGCTCTCGCCCACCTCGTACTGCCCTTCACCCATGACCCTCATGATCATGCCGTGCGTCTCCCTGGTTCGTGGGGTCGAGCTCAGATCACTTGTTGTAGTTGATGCGGGGCGTGTCCTGCGGCTGCTGCTGGGGCTGCTGCTGCGGTTGGCCCTGCTCGATCGCGGCCGGGCCGGAGGAGGACGGGCCGGACAGCTCCGCCTTCATCCGGGCCAGCTCCAGCTCGACGTCCGAACCGCCGGCCACGCGCTCCAGCTCGGCCTCGATGTCGTCCTTGCGGCCGAGCCCGCTCGCGTCGTCGAGCGCGCCGGAGGCGAGCAGCTCGTCGATCGCGCCGGCCCGGGCCTGCATCTGGGCGGTCTTGTCCTCGGCGCGCTGGATCGCCAGGCCGACGTCGCCCATCTCCTCCGAGATCCCGGAGAAGGACTCGGCGATGCGGGTCTGCGCCTGGGCGGCCGTGTACGTCGCCTTGATGGTCTCCTTCTTCGTACGGAAGGCGTCCACCTTGGCCTGAAGTCGCTGGGAGGCGAGGGTGAGCTTCTCCTCCTCGGCCTGGAGCTGCTGGTACTGCGTCTCCAGGTCGGTGATCTGCGACTGCATGTTGGCCTTGCGCGTCAGCGCCTCGCGGGCGAGGTCCTCGCGGCCGAGCGACAGCGCCTTGCGGCCCTGGTCCTCGTACTTCGCCGACTGCTGCTGGAGCTGGGTCAGCTGGAGCTCGAGCCGCTTGCGCGAGGTCGCGACGTCCGCGACACCCCGCCGTACCTTCTGCAGCAGTTCGAGCTGCTTCTGGTACGAGTAGTCGAGCGTCTCACGCGGATCCTCCGCCCGGTCCAAGGCCTTGTTCGCCTTGGAGCGGAAGATCAGCCCCATACGCTTCATGATTCCGTCGCTCATGGGCCTCGGGTGCCCCCTTCTCCGGCCTGCGGTCTCTATCTCGTTACCAGACACGACGAGTGTATGTGCAGCGAGCCCGTCGCCGCAGTGCACCTGCCTGCAACAAGACTGCTACAGCGACCAGGGGCGTTTCCTCCTCCCCCGGGTGGATCCGTCCCTCGTACCTCCCATCCTCCATCCGAGTGATCCCCTACGGGAAGGCCCCGGAAGACCCGCTCCGGACGGCGACCCGGTGGTATCGATATGCGTTCGGTTCCCGGGGCACCGCTGGAAGCCGCGTCGCACCCCGTAGGCTGGTGGTGTGTTCCGACGCCGTTCAGATGATGCCGCCGCCTCCGCCACCGTGCTGGAGAAGCAGGACGAGACGACCCAGGCCCGCGATCCGCAGGCCAAGAAGGGCCGCCCCACCCCCAAGCGCAGTGAGGCCGAGGCCAACCGGCGTACCCGGGTGACCGTGCCCAAGGACCGCAAGGAGGCCGCCCGCCAGGGCCGCGAGCGGATGCGCGCCGAGCGCGAGAAGCAGCGCCAGGCGCTGATGAACGGCGACGAGCGCCACCTGCCGGCCCGTGACAAGGGCCCGGTGCGCAAGTTCGCCCGCGACTACGTGGACTCCCGCTGGTCGCTCGCCGAGTTCTTCCTCCCGGCCGCCGTCGTCATCCTGGTGCTCAGCATCGTCAAGGTGCCGGCGATCCAGCTGCTGTCCACCCTGCTGTTCCTGCTGTTCTTCGGGTTCGTGGTCCTGGACTTCGTCCGCCTCGGCCTCGGCCTGCGCAAGCAGCTGGCCGAGCGCTTCGCCGGGCAGAACACCCGCGGCGCCGTCGCGTACGGCATCATGCGCACCCTCCAGATGCGCCGGCTGCGCCTGCCCAAGCCGCAGGTGCGGCGCGGGGAGAAGCCCTGACCGCCGAACCGGTCGACTCCGGCTGGGCCCCGCCGTCCTGGGAGGGGCCCGGCCTCTACGCCGTGCCCGGGCAGGGGGGCGCCCTGCCGGGCCAGGGCGACGGCGGCCACGACCGCCTCGCCCAGGAGCGCCGGCTGCCCTCGCGCAGCGGCTCCTTCACCGGCGCCTGGCCCACCCGGCACGGCGGGCTGCGCGACTTCGTCCGCCACGAGCTCGTCGCCCGCCAGCTCGCCGAGCAGCTGGCCGGCCGCAGCGCGCAGCGCGTCCTCGACATCGGCTGCGGCCAGGGCACCCAGGCCCTGCGGCTGGCCCGGGCCGGCCACTACGTCACCGGGATCGACTCGGACCCGGTCGCGCTCGGCGTCGCCCAGGCGGCGCTCGCCGAGGAGCCGCCGGAGGTCCGCGGCCGGATGCAGCTGCTCAGCGGCGACGGCCACCAGTGCGGGCGCTGGTTCGGCCCGCGCAGCTTCGACGTGGTGGTCTGCCACGGCGTGCTGATGCACCTGCCCGACCCGGACCCGATGATCGCCTCGCTGGCCCGGCTGCTGGCGCCCGGCGGACTGCTCTCGCTGCTGGTCCGCAACCGCGACGCGCTCGCCCTGCGGCCGGCCGCCGCCGGGGACTGGCGGGCCGCCCTGCACGCCTTCGAGAGCGACCGGTACTACAACCGGTTCGGACTGGCCGCACGGGCCGACCGGCTCTCCGACCTCACCGTCACCCTCTCCGAGGTGTCGGTGCCGCTGCGGCACTGGTACGGCGTGCGGGTCTTCACCGACAGCGCCGCGAACGACGCGGCCCCGCCGGTGGACGGCCGGCAGCTGGCCCAGCTCCTGGAAGCCGAGGACCGGGCCGGCCGCACCGACCCGTACCGGCAGGTCGCCGCGCTGCTGCACGTGATCGGGGCGAAGTAGCCGCTCCGCCCCGGCCCGGCTACTCCTCGTTCAGGCTCATCGCGTAGACGACGCGGTCGTCCTCCAGCAGCACCGCGGTGTCCACGCCGTCCTCCGCGAGCTGCTTCCAGGTCTCCCCGATCCAGGTCTCGGCGTCCCCCTGGCCGGCGAACTCCTCCCGGGGCCCGTCGGGCGTCACCGCGCTGCCGTCCGCCTTCTCGTACCGCCACGTCCAGACCATGCCGGCTCCTCCCACTGACCACGCTGCCTGTGTTGCTGCGCACCATAGCCTGCCCGGCCGGATCTTCCGTATGCCTCGTCCGGCAGGATGGGCGCCATGGCGACCCGATCCGAGCCCACCCGTCCCCCGCTGCCCCGCACGCTGCTGCTCGGCGGCGCCCGCTCCGGCAAGTCCACCCGCGCCGAGCAGCTGCTCGCCGGCCACCCCGACGTCCTGTACGTGGCCACCGGCGGCACCCGGGACGGGGACGCCGAGTGGGCCCAGCGGGTCGCGCTGCACCGGGAGCGCCGGCCGGCGGGCTGGCGCACCGCGGAGACCTGCGACCTGGAGGCCGTGCTGGCCGACCGGACCGACCCGGCACCGGTGCTGATCGACTGCCTCGCGCTGTGGCTGACCGCCGTGATGGACGAGTGCGGCGCCTGGGACGACGCCCGCTGGGCGGACGGCGGCGAGGCCGCCGTGCAGGACCGCTGCGAGGCGCTGGCGCGGGCCTGGGCGGCCACCGGGCGGACCGCCGTCGCGGTGAGCAACGAGGTCGGCATGGGCGTCGTCCCCGCCACCGCCGCGGGCCGCCGCTTCCGCGACACCCTCGGCCGCCTCAACATGGCCGTGGCGGACGCCTCGGAGCGGGTGGTGCTGGTGGTGGCCGGGCAGGCGCTGACCGTCAAGCCAGCCGTCGGCTGAACACCCGCGGCGTGTAGCCTTCCGGACGATGGACACGACCGTGGATCTCGATACGTTCTCCTCGCTCGTCGAGCGCCCCGACGAGACCGCCCGGCGGGCCGCCGAGGAGCGCTGGCAGTCGGCCGACCGGCCGCGCGGCGGGCTCGGCCGGCTGGAGGAGCTGGGCAGCTGGCTGGCCTCCGTGCAGGGGCGCTCGCCGGTGCTGCCCGTCTCCTCCCCCAAGGTGCTGCTGTTCGCCGCCGACCACGGCGTGGCCGCGCTCGGGGTCTCCCGGATGCCCGCCCGGGGCGGCACCGCGGCCCGGGTGCGCGCCGTGCTCGACGGCAGCGCTCCGGTGTCCCGGCTGGCCGCGCGCTACGGCGCCCGGGTGCGGGTCGTCGACGTCGCCGTGGACGCCGACCCGGCGGACTTCCCGGACGACGTGGTCGCCCACCGGATCCGGCGCGGCTCCGGGCGGATCGACGTGGAGGACGCGCTCACCCCGCAGGAGACCGTCCGGGCGTTCCGGGCCGGCATGGCCGTCGCCGACGAGGAGGCCGACGCCGGCACCGACCTGGTGCTGCTCGGCGACCTCGGGGTCGGCGCCACCACGGTGGCCGGCGTCCTGGTCGGCGCGCTCTGCGGGACGGACGCGGCGGCGGTGACCGGGCGCGGCTCCGGGATCGACGACCGGGTGTGGATGGTCAAGTGCGCCACCATCCGGGACTCGCTGCGGCGGGCCCGGCCCGTCCTCGGCGACCAGCTCGCGCTGCTCGGCGCCACCGGCGGGGCCGACTTCGCGGCGATCACCGGCTTCCTGCTCCAGGCGGCCGTCCGGCGGCTGCCGGTGGTGCTGGACGGCGTGGTCTCGGCCGCCTGCGCGCTGGTCGCCCAGCGGATCGCCTTCCGGGCACCGGAGTGGTGGCGGGCCGGGCAGTCCAGCGGCGAGCCGGCCCAGGCGAAGGCGTACGACCGGCTGACCCTGACGCCGCTGCACGAACAGGGCGTCACCATGGGCGAGGGCCTCGGCGCGCTGCTGGCGCTGCCGCTGCTCCAGGCCGCCGGGGACGTGCTCGCGGACGAGGCGCCGAAACCCTTCGTGCCGGCGGCGCCGAGCGCCCCGAAGGAGCAGCCGCGGCTGCCCTCGGCGGCCGACCTGCTGCGGAAGCTGTAGCAGACCCGCACCCCCGGGTGCGCGACGACCCCGGGAACGCCCCTGCCGGGGGCGTTCCCGTTTCGTGAGAGGAACGGCTCCATGGCGAGCGGCGGCGACCGGGCCGGCTGGGCCGACGGCCTGCGGTTCGGGTTCGGGACGCTGTCCGTCCTCCGGGTGCGGGTCGAGCGGTGGGACCGGGCCGCGGGGGGCCGGGCGATGCTGACGGCCCCGCTGGTCGGGCTGGTGCTGGGGGCGGTGGCGGCCGCGGCCGGGGCCCTGGTGGCCTGGCGGGCCGGTGGGACGCTCGGCGCGGTGGCCGCGGTCGGGGTGCTCGCCGGACTGACCCGGGGGCTGCACCTGGACGGCCTGGCGGACGTCGCCGACGGGCTGGGCAGCGGGAAGCCGGCCGAGGACGCGCTGCGCATCATGAAGCAGTCCGACATCGGTCCGTTCGGCGTACTGACCCTGGTCCTCGTGCTGCTCGCCCAGGTGGCCGCCCTGGCCGGGCAGTTCGGCCACTCCGCGCCGCGCGGCGCGCTCGCCGTGCTCGCCTCGGCGACGGCCGCCCGGTGCGCGCTCACCTGGGGCTGCCTGCGCTCGGTGCCGGCCGCCCGGCCCGGCGGGCTGGGGGCGATGGTCGCGGGCACCGTGCCGCCCGCCGGGGCCGCCGCCGCGACGGCCGCCTCGGCGCTCGTCCTGGCCGCGGCCGGACTGGCCGACGGGTGGTCAGCCCTGCGTCTGCCGCTGGCCGTTGTGGTCGGCCTCGGCTGCGCCCGGCTGCTGCTGCGGCGGTGCGTGCGCAGGTTCGGCGGGATCACCGGGGACGTGCTCGGCGCGACGGCCGAAACCGCCGCGACCGCCTCGCTGTTCGCCCTGGCGTTGCTCGGCTGACACCGGGCGGCGCGTGATCCCAGCATGCGGACTACCATGCGTGGAGCACCGCAGCCCTGCACCGTCGCAGGTCCTGCCCGCCCGGCGCGTCCCGAGGAGCCGGGGCTTCTGGTGTGCGCGGCCGCCCCGGCGTGCGCGCGCGCCAGGGGCCCCGGAACCCGCAGGCCCGCCGGGGGACGGCCTGTGACGGCGGGCTGCGCCGGTGCGGCAGCCTCGCCGTGGCCGGCCGTGGACCACGAAAGAACAGGACGCATTACGTGACTGCATTGTCTGTGAGCACCTCCTCCGCCGCCGCGCTGCGTGCGGACGCCCTGGTGGTCGGTGTCGCGAAGGGCCCGAAGGGCATCGTGCTGGCCCCCGGTGCCGAGGCCGTGAACGAGGCGTTCGAGGGCAAGCTGACCGAGGTCCTCGCCACCCTGGGCGCGACCGGCGCCGAGGGCGAGGCCGTCAAGGTCCCCTCCCCCGCCGGCCTGAAGGCCGCGCTCGTGCTCGCGGTCGGCCTGGGCGAGGCCGCCGAGGACGGCTACCAGTTGGAGGCGCTGCGCCGCGCCGCCGGTGTCGCCGCCCGCACCCTGGCCGGCGCCAGGAAGGCCGCGCTGCTGCTGCCGGCCGAGTCCCCGGCCGAGGTCGAGGCCGTCGCGCTGGGCGGCCTGCTCGGCGCGTACGCCTTCGGCACCTACAAGGCCGACGGCGGCGCCAAGGCGCCGGTCGGCGAGCTGGTCCTGCCGGCCGCCCGCAAGGGCAGCAAGGACGCCAAGGCCGCCGTGGAGCGCGCCACCGCGGTCGGCGAGGAGATGAACCGGGCCCGCGACCTGGTCAACACCGCGCCGAACGACCTGAACCCGAAGAGCTTCGCCGCGATCGCCCAGGCGGCCGCCAAGGAGCACGGCCTCAAGGTCGAGGTGCTGGACGAGAAGGCGCTGGCCAAGGGCGGCTACGGCGGCCTGCTGGGCGTCGGCGGCGGCTCGGTGAACCCGCCCCGCCTGGTCAAGGTGGCCTACACCCACCCGAAGGCCAAGGCCACCCTGGCGTTCATCGGCAAGGGCATCACCTACGACTCGGGCGGCATCTCGCTGAAGCCGGCCGGCCACAACGAGACCATGAAGTGCGACATGGCCGGCGCCGCCGCCGTGTTCGCCGCCGTGGTGGCCGCCAAGCGCCTGGGCCTGGCCGTCAACGTGACCGCCTGGCTGGCGCTGGCCGAGAACATGCCGTCCGGCTCCGCCACCCGCCCGGGTGACGTGCTGAGGATGTACGGCGGCAAGACCGTCGAGGTCCTGAACACGGACGCCGAGGGCCGCCTGGTGCTGGCCGACGCGATCGTGCGGGCCGGCGAGGAGAACCCGGACGTCATCGTGGACGTCGCCACCCTGACCGGTGCCATGGTGCTGGCCCTGGGCAACCGCACCTTCGGCGTGATGTCCAACGACGACGAGCTGCGCGAGGAGCT
Organism: Kitasatospora sp. NPDC018619; assembly: GCF_044391605.1. Classification (NCBI taxonomy): domain Bacteria; kingdom Bacillati; phylum Actinomycetota; class Actinomycetes; order Kitasatosporales; family Streptomycetaceae; genus Kitasatospora; species Kitasatospora sp. NPDC018619. The sequence continues at coordinate 80,524 of NZ_JBISAI010000008.1, read as the reverse complement.
GCACGCCCTGGCCGGCGAGGCGGGCGAGCAGTCCTGGCCGATGCCGCTGCCGGCCGACCTGCGCAAGGGCTTCACCGAGTCGACCATCGCCGACCTGGCCAACATGGGCGAGCGGATGGGCGGCGGCCTGGTGGCCGGCCTGTTCCTGAAGGAGTTCGTGGCCGAGGGCACCGACTGGGCGCACCTGGACATCGCCGGCCCGGCGTTCCACGAGGGCGCGCCGTTCGGCTACACCCCGAAGGGCGGCACCGCGAGCGCGGTGCGCACCCTCGTCCGGTTCGCCGAGCAGAGGGCGAACGGCAAGGCCTGACCCGGCACCCGGTCCGGGGGCTGCCCCGGACCGGAGTCCCGTCGTGACGGGGCCCGGCGCACGTGCGCCGGGCCCCGTCGGCGTTCCGGCGGGGTTACCTGCGAGTAGGCGGCGGCACCCCGGTGCACCGCTGTTCGCTGCGGGCGAAACTTTGTTCCACAGTGCGGAAGAAGCCGCGGCGAGCCGCGCGGAAGCCGCCCGTCCGGCGGCTGTCAACACCGCGCTGAGCTGCGATGATGCCCTTCGGTCGGGGGTGTTCCCACCCCGGTGACCACGCTCCGGGCCACCCCCGGGGCGGACCCGGACATCAGCCACCGTGAACAAGTGCGAAGATGTATTTTCGGCACGACTGGGCGCCCCACAAAGGCTTCCGACCCACCGGACCGCGACCGGCCCGGCGACCCACCCCATGCATGGAGGACGTGACGTGGCGAACGACGCCAGCACCGTTTTCGACGTAGTCATTCTCGGAGGCGGAAGCGGCGGTTACGCCGCGGCGCTCCGCGCCGCTCAGCTGGGCCTGAGCGTTGCCCTGGTCGAGAAGGGTGAGCTGGGCGGCACCTGCCTGCACCGCGGCTGCATCCCGACCAAGGCGCTGCTGCACGCCGCGGAGATCGCGGACGAGACGAAGGAGGCCGCCGAGTTCGGCGTCCTGGCCACCTTCCAGGGCATCGACATCAACGGCGTCCACAAGTACAAGGACGACGTCATCGCCGGCCTGTACAAGGGCCTCCAGGGCCTGGTGGCGTCCCGCAAGGTCACCTTCGTCCAGGGCGAGGGCAAGCTCTCCTCGCAGACCTCGGTGGACGTGAACGGCCAGCGCATCGAGGGCCGTCACATCGTCCTGGCCACCGGTTCCGTCCCGCGCTCGATCCCGGGCCTGGAGATCGACGGCAACCGCGTGATCTCCTCGGACCACGCCCTCAAGCTCGACCGCATCCCGAAGTCGGCCGTCATCCTGGGCGGCGGCGTGATCGGCGTCGAGTTCGCCTCGGTCTGGAAGTCCTTCGGCGTCGACGTCACCATCGTCGAGGCGCTGCCGCACCTCGTCCCGCTGGAGGACGAGAACTCCTCCAAGCTGCTGGAGCGCGCCTTCCGCAAGCGCGGCATCAAGTTCGAGCTGAAGGCCCGCTTCTCGGGCGTCGAGTACACCGAGGCCGGTGTCCGCGTCTCCACCGAGAACGGCAAGCAGATCGACGCCGACCTGCTGCTCGTCGCCATCGGCCGCGGCCCGGTCTCGGCCGGCCTCGGCTACGAGGAGAACGGCGTCGCGATGGACCGCGGCTACGTCCTCGTCGACGAGTACATGCGCACCAACGTGCCCACCATCTCCGCCGTCGGCGACCTCGTCCCGACCCTCCAGCTGGCCCACGTCGGCTTCGCCGAGGGCATCCTGGTCGCCGAGCGCCTGGCCGGTCTGAAGCCGGTGCCGATCGACTACGACGGCGTCCCGCGCGTGACCTACTCCAACCCCGAGGTGGCCTCCGTCGGCATCTCCGAGGCCAAGGCCGTCGAGCTGTACGGCAAGGAGAAGGTCGTCACCCTCAAGTACAACCTGGCCGGCAACGGCAAGAGCAAGATCCTGAAGACCGCCGGCGAGATCAAGCTCGTCCAGGTCAAGGACGGCGCCGTGGTCGGTGTCCACATGGTCGGCGCCCGCATGGGCGAGCAGGTCGGCGAAGCCCAGCTGATCTACAACTGGGAGGCCCTGCCGGCCGAGGTCGCGCAGCTCATCCACGCGCACCCGACCCAGTCCGAGGCCCTGGGCGAGGCGCACCTGGCGCTGGCCGGCAAGCCGCTGCACGCGCACGACTGATCGCGCCCCACCCCCCTTCCCGGTACTTCCCGTACGCAAGTACTTCCGTACGCAAGACTTGATAGGAGTCGCTGAAACCATGGCGGTCTCAGTAACACTGCCCGCGCTGGGCGAGAGCGTTTCCGAAGGCACCGTCACCCGTTGGCTGAAGGCCGAGGGTGAGCGTGTCGAGGTCGACGAGCCGCTGCTCGAGGTCTCCACCGACAAGGTCGACACCGAGATCCCGGCGCCGGCCTCCGGCATCCTGGCCGCGATCAAGGTCGCCGAGGACGAGACCGTCGAGGTGGGCGCCGAGCTGGCGATCATCGAGGACGGTTCGGGTGCTCCGGCTGCCGCCGCCCCGGCCCCCGCCGCCGAGGCCGCGCCCGCCGCCGCTCCGGCCGCCGAGGCCCCGGCCGCCGCTCCGGCTCCGGCTGCCGCCGAGGCTCCGGCCCCGGCTGCCGCCCCGGCCGCCGACGCCACCCCGGTGCTGCTGCCCGCGCTGGGCGAGTCGGTCACCGAGGGCACCGTCACCCGCTGGCTGAAGGCCGAGGGTGACACCGTCGAGGTCGACGAGCCGCTGCTGGAGGTCTCCACCGACAAGGTCGACACCGAGATCCCGTCGCCGGTCGCCGGCACCCTGGTGAAGATCCTGGTCGGCGAGGACGAGACCGCCGAGGTCGGCGCCCAGCTCGCCCTGATCGGTGCCGCCGGTGCCGCCGCCGCTCCGGCCCCGGCTACCGCTCCGGCTCCGGCCGCTGCCCCGGCCCCCGCTGCCCCGGCTGCCGCTCCGGCTCCGGCTCCGGCTCCGGCCGCTGCCCCCGCTCCGGCTCCGGCTCCGGCCGCTGCCCCGGCCCCCGCTGCCGCCCCGGCTCCGGCCGCCGCTCCGGCCCCCGTGGCTGCTCCGGCCGCCCCGGCCGCCCCGGCCGCCCCGGCGGCCGACAACGGTGACGCCTACGTCACCCCGCTGGTGCGCAAGCTCGCCGCCGAGCACGGCGTCGCGCTGTCCTCCGTCGCCGGCACCGGCGTCGGCGGCCGCATCCGCAAGCAGGACGTCATCGCCGCCGCGGAGGCCGCCAAGGCCGCCCCGGCCCCGGTCGCCGCCGCCGCTCCGGCCGCCGCGCCGAAGGCCGCCGCCGCGCCGTCCGCCCTGCGCGGCCAGACCGTCAAGATGACCCGCATGCGCAAGGTCATCGGCGACAACATGATGAAGGCGCTGCACGAGCAGGCCCAGCTCACCAGCGTGGTCGAGGTGGACGTCACCAAGATCATGTCGCTGCGCGCCAAGGCCAAGGAGGGCTTCCTGGCCCGCGAGGGCGTCAAGCTCTCCCCGATGCCGTTCTTCGTCAAGGCCGCGGCCCAGGCGCTGAAGGTCCACGCGGTCGTCAACGCCCGGATCAACGACGCCGAGGGCACGGTCACCTACTTCGACACCGAGAACATCGGTATCGCGGTGGACTCCGAGAAGGGCCTGATGACCCCGGTCATCAAGAACGCGGGCGACCTCAACATCGCCGGCATCTCGAAGAAGACCGCCGAGCTGGCCGCCAAGGTCCGCGACAGCAAGATCACCCCGGACGAGCTGTCCGGTGCCACCTTCACCATCAGCAACACCGGCTCGCGCGGTGCGCTGTTCGACACCGTGATCGTGCCGCCGAACCAGGTCGCCATCCTGGGCATCGGCGCCACCGTCAAGCGCCCGGTGGTCATCGAGGCCGACGGCGGCACCGCCATCGGCATCCGCGACATGACCTACCTGTCGCTCTCCTACGACCACCGCCTGGTGGACGGCGCGGACGCCGCCCGCTACCTGGTCGCGGTCAAGGAGATCCTGGAGGCCGGCGAGTTCGAGGTCGAGCTCGGCCTCTGACCCCACCCGGTCACCGCGGAACACCGCGTACGGAACCCCGTGTCGTCCCCGGACGGTGCGGGGTTCCGCCGTTCCCGGCGCGGGGTCCGCTCCTCCCGGTCCGTCCGGCCGCTCCTTCGACCCGCTCCGCCCGCCCGCTCCTCCCGCCCGCTCCGTCCGCTTCCTCCGGCCCCGGGACGGTGCCGGGACACGCCGAGCCGGGTCCGCACCGAGTCGCGGCATGCGCGGACGCGGCCGAACGGGGATGCTGGAGCGGTGATGGACGAGACGGACTTCTGGCAGATCATCGACGAGACCCGGGACGCCGCCGACGGCGACCCCGACGAGCAGGCCGACCTCCTGGTGGAACGGCTCCTCCAGCTGACCCCGGACGATGTGATCGACTTCGCCCGGCTGTTCCAGGCGCGGTTCCACCGCGCCTACCGCGACGACCTGTGGGGCGCGGCCTACCTGTTGCTCGGCGGCGCCTCCGACGACAGCTTCGACTACTTCCGCTCCTGGCTGATCGGCCAGGGCCGGGAGGTCTTCGAGGGCGGGCTGAGCGAGCCCGACGACCTCGCGGACCTGCTGCCCGACTTCGACGAGGAGGAGGACGGCGAGGCCGAGGACCTCCTCTACGCGGCCGACGAGGCCTACGAGCAGCTGACCGGGCTGCCGCTGCCCGAGGTGGGCGGACGGCAGCCCGACCGGCCGGCCGGGCCGGTGCTGGACTTCGACGACCCGGACGCCATGGCGAAGCGCTTCCCCAAGCTCTGGGAGCGGTACGGGGACTGACGGCCCGGCCCGGCCGCGTCAGGCGCTGCTGCCGGAGCTGCCGTCCTGCTTGATGCCCTTGAGGATCTGGTCCAGCACCGAGAAGTCCGGCGCGGCCGGGCTGTCGTCCACGCCGCCCTCCATGACCACGTAGCCGCCGCCCTTGGCCGGGAGGGCGGCCAGCAGCACGTAGCCCTGGGTGCCGTCCGAGGTGCGGATGTGCCAGCGGGTCGCGTAGCCGAGCACTCCGGCCACGCTGACGTACCCGGAGCCGGCGTCGGTGTGCGAGCTGACCCCGGAGAAGATCTGCCCCGCGTAGACGGGCATCTGGGCGTCGGCGGCGGCCTTCGGCGTGGCCCCCTGGACGGTGTCCTTCTCCACCGAGAACTGGCCGCGGATGCAGGAGCCGCCGTCCGGGCAGGTGTAGCGGCCGGAGCCGAGGTAGACCGTCGAGTGCGGCGGGCTGGTGGACACCTCCCAGCCGTCGAGGACCGGCACGGTGATCGAGTGCTGGGCGTCGGGGACGGTGCTCCTGACCGCCGGCACGGGCTTGGGGGCGGGCGCGGCCGTGGACGGGGTGGGGCTCGGCGAGGGACCGGTGCTCTCGGTCACGGTGACCGTGGGGTTCGGGGCCGGGTCCGCCCGCCGGTCGTCGCCGCCGCCGCTGAGCACGATCCCGGCGACGATCCCGCCCACGGCCAGCACGGCGACCGCGATGCCGACGACCAGGCCGGTCCTCGACCCGGGCGCCTTCGCGGGCGGCGGGTAGCCCGGGCCCGGGTAGCCGTAGGCCGGGCCGGGGGCCTGGGCCGGGTAGCCGCCCTGGGCGGGGTAGCCCTCCTGGCCGGGGTGACCACCCTGGAGCGGGTAGCCCTCCTGGCCCGGGTAGCCGTAGGCCGGCGGGGCCGCCGGACCGCCCGGGTAGCCGTAGCCGGGCCGCTGGTCGGACGGCGGACCGGTCTGGGTGGGGGCGTCGGCGAACCCGCCCGCGACGCCGCCCTGGAGCGGTCGGACCTCGCTGCTCCAGGCGTTGCCGTCCCACCAGCGCTCGTGACCGGGGGTGCCGTCCGCACCCGGGACCGGGTACCACCCGGGAGGCGTCGAGTTGCTCACGGGCGTACGGTACCCGGCCCGGCGGCGCTCCGGACAGGGCCGGGCCGTCACGACTCCGCACCACCCCGGGAGGCTGCCAACACCCCTGTGCGGCGGACCGGTTCGGACCGCGGGACCGGACGGACGGCAGGCCCGGGTACCGGCGGGGCTCAGTCGGCCAGCCGACGGGCCATCCAGACGTCGTCCACGTACCGGCCGTCGATCAGGAACTCCTCGGCCAGCGAGCCCTCGACGACGAAGCCGCAGCTCTCGTAGAGCCGACGGGCCGGGGCGTTCCAGCCGAGCACCCGCAGGGTCAGCCTCCGGGCGCCCGCGGACCGGGCCGCCGCGCAGGCGGCCTCGACCAGCCGGCGGCCGACGCCCCGGCCGCGGACGGCGGCGTCCACGGCCAGCCCCTGGATCTGCCGCACGTGCCGGTTGCTCGCCAGCGGGGTGGCCGGGACCTGTCGGACGTAACCGACGATCCGGCCGTCCAGCACGGCCAGCAGGTACTGGTCCGGGGTGTGCCGCTCGTCGAAGACCGGGTCCTCGACCGGCGGCTGCGGGGAGACGTCCGACAGGACGGACCAGGTCGCGTGGTTGAGGACCGCCAGTTCGCGCTCGTCCTCGCTCCGCGCCGTACGGATGATCAGATCGTCATCAGGCATGCCCGGCATGCTAACCGGGTGGGCGCAGGCAGGTGACGGGTGGTCGGCGAAGCCGCGGGAGCGGGCCGCAGCTGCGAGGATGGGCGCATGCGCATCGCTGTCACGGGTTCCACGGGTTTGATCGGTTCGGCGCTCGTCCGCTCCCTGCTGGCGGACGGCCACGAGGTGGTCCGGCTGGTCCGGCACCGGTCCAGGACGGGCCCGCAGCCGGACGGCAGCACGGCGATCGGCTGGAACCCGCTGCTCGGCGAGGTCGAGCGGGACGGACTGGCCGGCGTCCGGGCCGTGGTGCACCTGGCCGGCGCCGGGGTCGGCGACCACCGCTGGACGGAGTCCTACAAGCGGGAGATCCGGGAGAGCCGGGTGTACGGCACCGAGACGCTGGCCGTCGCGCTGGCCGCGCTCAAGGAGCCGCCGCAGGTCCTGGTGAGCGCCTCCGCGGTCGGCTGGTACGGCCAGACCGGCGACCGGGTGATCGACGAGGACTCCCCCGCCGGCGACGACTTCCTGGCCGAGGTCTGCCAGGAGTGGGAGGATGCCGCCCGGCCGGCCGAGCGGGCCGGGATCCGGGTCGTCCACCCCCGCACCGGGCTGGTGCTGTCCTCGGCCGGCGGGGCGGGCAAGCGGCTGTTCCCGCTGTTCAGGCTGGGCCTCGGCGGGCGGCTCGGCAGCGGGCGGCAGTACTGGAGCTTCATCTCGCTGCACGACGAGGTGGCCGCGCTGCGGTTCCTGATCGACCACGACGGCCTCTCCGGCGCCTTCAACCTCACCGCGCCCGAACCGGCCACCAACGCCGAGCTGACCGAGGCGCTCGGACGGGCGCTGCGGCGGCCGACGCCGTTCCCGGTGCCGGAGGCGGTCCTCAGGGCGGTGCTGGGCGAGCTGGCGGTCGAGGTGGTCGGCAGCCACCGGGTGGTGCCGCGGCGGCTGCTGGACGCGGGGTTCCGCTTCACCCACCCGGACGTGTACTCGGCGGTGCTCGCGGCGATGTGACGCGCGCCGCCCGTAGTCCCCGGAATTCCGGCATCCGCCCTGGCCAGGGGCATATGCCGGGCCGGGGCCGAGGGGGCCCGAGGAGGGGGCGCACGGGAGCACACGGCGGGCGCGTCGCACGCCCCCGGTGACCGTACGCTCCCGACGACCCCCGAACGCGGCCGTCACGGCGCACTGTCCGTCACCGCGCCCCCGACCGGTGCCGCACAACCCTGTTCGACGCCCGGATCCGGCCAGACGCACCTGTCTGATACTCGTACTGACTGGGCATCACCCTCCACGGACCGTGTCCCGGCACCCCGCTGCCTGCGTCGGCCGGAGCCCCGGGACCAGGGAGGGAGCACGCCAGTGCCCACGTACGACTTCACCCGCCGCGCCCGTCGGCCGTCCGACCCGGACGTCGTCGTGGTCGGCGCCGGACTCGCGGGCCTGGCCGCCGCCCGCGCGCTCACCGGCCACGGCCTCGCCGTTCAGGTCCTGGAGACCACCGACCGGATCGGCGGCCGGATGGCCACCCGCGAGCAGGACGGATTCCGGCTCGACGACGGCAGCCACCTGTTGAACACCGCCTTCCCCGAGCTGCGCCGCACGCTCGACCTCGACCGCCTCGACCTGCGCCCGCTCGCACCCGGCGTACTGGTCCACAGCGCCGGTCGCCGGTACCGCGCCGGGGACCCCCAGCTCACCGTCGCCCGGCAGGCCGCGACCCGGGCGCCGCTCGGCAGCCCGCTGGACAAGGCCCGGCTGGCCGGCTGGCTCGGCCGGCTCGCCACCACCCCCGTGGCCCGGCTCCAAGCCCGGCCGGAGACCACCGCCGCCCGCGCGCTCACCGGCCACGGCCTGGCCCAGCGCACCGTGGACGGCTTCCTGCGCCCACTGCTCAGCGCGCTGCTCTGCGATCCGGCGCTCGGCACCAGCAGCCGGGCCGCCGACCTGGTGCTGCGCTCGTACGCGCGCGGACGGCTCTGTCTGCCCGCCGGCGGGATCGCGGCGGTCCCGGCCCAGCTGGCCGCCGCCCTGCCCGCCGGCACCGTCCGCACCCGGGTGCGGGTCACCTCGATCGCGGCGGACGGCGTGGAGACCCTCGAGCACGGGCGGATCGGCGCCCAGGCCGTCGTCGTCGCCACCGACGCCCGCTCCGCCGTCGAGCTGCTGCCCGGGCTGCGGCTACCGGACTTCCACCCCGTCACGACCTTCTACCACGCGGCCGACGCCGCCCCGCTGGGCGAGGCCGTCCTGCTGCTCGACGGCGACCGGCCGAACGGGCACCCGCCGCTGGTCTCGCACTCGCTGGTGCTCAGCGAGCTGCACCCGTCGTACGCCCCGCCCGGCCAGGCCCTGATCGCCACCACCGTGCTCGGGCGGCGCGCCTTCGACGTGGGCGGCCCGGCCGGGCTGGAACCCGCCGTCCGGGCCCGGCTGGCCGAGCTGTACGGCGTCCCGACGTCGGGGTGGCAGTTCCTCGGCGTCCGGCACGTCCCGGACGCGCTGCCCGCGATGCCGCCGCCGCACAACCACCGCCGCCCGGTGCGGCTGCTGGCCGGGCTGTACGTCGCCGGGGACCACCGGGACACCAGCACCGTGCAGGGCGCGCTGGTGTCCGGGCGGCGGGCCGCGCAGGCCGTCCTGGGCGACCTCGGCCTGCCGGCCGGGGCCCGGGAGGAGGAGGCGGCGGCCTGACCGCTCGGCGGGCCGGGGCGCCCGGGCCCGCCGGCGGTCCGCCGGGGTGACGGACCGACGGCGGGCCGGGCGCCGGCACGGCTCTGCGTGCGGCGGCTCCGGGCCCGAAGGCCCGCTGCCGCCGCCGGGCGTCGGGTACGGGGGCGGGGCCCCGGCCCCGTACCCGGCGCTCCACGCTCGGCGCTCGGCGGGGCCGCTCCCGGCCGGTCAGATCACCCCCGCCTGCCGGGCCGTCTCCTCGAAGGCGCGGGCCACCGGGCTGCCGCGGTACGGGGTGAGCCGGCGGTGGAAGTCCCGGACGTACTCCAGCGAGCGGGCCGAGCGCATCTCCCCCGCCGCCCGCAGCGCGTCGGTGGCCATGGTGCAGGCCTCGTCGAGGTCTCCCATGCCCAGCCTGGCGGTGGCCAGCACCAGCCGGCAGAAGATCCGGCTGCGGGCGTAGGCGGGCGAGCGCAGCCGCAGCGACTTCTCGGCGTGCTGCGCGGCCGTCCGCCACTGCTGGAGGTCGCGGTAGCAGTGGGCGAACTCGTCGGAGAGCTGCGCCTCGTCGAAGTACCGCGCCCAGGAGGGCAGTTCGTCGCCCGGCCGGGCCGCCGCCAGGGAGCGCTCGGCGCGCACCAGGGCGGTGGTGCAGGAGCGGACGTCGCCCAGCAGGCCGTGCCCGCGCGCCTCGGCGGCGTGCATCAGCGACTGGACGACCGGCGGCACGGAGGTGCCCACGCCCTGCTGGGCGACCCGGGCGAGCTGCACCGCCTCCCGGCCGTGGCCCAGGTGGACGGCCTGCTGGCTCATCGTCACCAGCACGTACCCGCCGAGCGCGCGGTCCCCGGCGGCCTGGGAGAGGCGCAGCGCCTGGACGAAGTAGCGCTGGGCGAGGCCGTGCGCGGCGATGTCGAAGGACGTCCAGCCGGCCAGCCTGGTGAGGTCGGCCACGGCACCGAACAGGGCCCGGCCGATCTGTTCGCCGTAGCGGCCGCGCAGCATCGGCTCGGCCTCGCTCTCCAGGTAGCGGACCAGTGCCTGGCGGGCGTGCCCGCCGCCGTAGGCGTGGTCGAGCGCGCGGAAGAGGTCGCCGACGGCACGGATGGCGGCGATGTCGCCGCGGCCGACCCGCAGGGTGGGGCGGGACTCGCGGGCCGGGTCGGTGTACGGCGGCTCGACGGCGACCGGCGGCCGGCGGCTCTGGATCGGCACCCGGCCGATGGTGGGGGCGGTGCCGGTGGTCCCGGCCGTGCTGCGGGCGGCGGGGGCGCCGGGGGCCGGGCCGCGCGCCGGGCTCCCGGGAGGCGCGCCGGGCGCGCCCGGCGCCGGTGCGCCGATGATGGCCGCGGAGGCGGTGCTGGCCGAGGGCGGGCCGGTGGCGGCGTCCGGACGGGCCAGGGTGGAGCCGTCCCGGGCGACCCGCTCGTCGGTGCGGCCGATCAGCCAGTCCCGGCTGGGGACGACCAGGCCGGCCGGGGTGAAGGCGATCCGGCGCAGCTCGGACTGCGGGCCGTTGTCCTTGCGCCACATGCTCGCCACGATGTCCACCGCCTCCTGCGGCGTCTCGGCGAACTCCAGGCCCGCGTAGACCGGGGCGCAGGCGTCCAGGCCGAGGTCCTGGGCGGTGAGGCGGCGGCCGAGCCGGCGGGTGAACACCTCGGCGATCAGCGCCGGGGTGGCCCCGCGCGGCTGCTGGCCGCGCAGCCAGCGGGTGACCGAGGTCTTGTCGTAGCGCAGGTCGAGGCCGTGCTCCAGGCCGAGCTGGTCGACCCGGCGGGCGAGGCCGGCGTGCGAGAAGCCGGCCTCCTCGATCAGCGCCGCGAGCTGGCCGTTCTGCGGGGCCGGGCCGGAGTGGCCGGGGCCTCGGGCCGGGGCGGGCGCCGGCGGGGCGGGGTGCTCGTGCCGGTCGGGTGTGGCCTGCACCGGCAGCCGCACGTCGTCGGCGTCCGGGGCGTCGGGGGTCAGCGTCTCGGCGGTCAGGGCGTCGGGGGCGTCCGGAAGGGTCCGGCCGACCGGCCCTCGGTGCTGGCCGAGCGGGTCGAGCGGTCCGTACGCCGGGCTGTCGGTTGCAGGCCGTTGGGGCATGTCTGTCAACACCTCTCGGACGTCGCACCGGGCCTCACCAGCACTTCGGCGGCCTGGGGCGGCGCCCCCTGTCGGGAATCGGCGTGAATGTAGCGAGCATTCGGGCGCTATGGGTGGATCTGACCGAGCAATCCACCGAACGGGTGAAGCAACCGCGCCCATTGTGGGGAAGCGGAGCCGGAACGGGTTTGGTCTTCCGTGGCCGAACCGTCAGCCGTTTCGACCGCCTTCCCGGTGCCCTTCTGGAGGGCATCTCCAAGGGCATCTCCGAGGGTCGATCCGAGGGTCGATCCGAGGGGCTCTCCAGGGGTCGATCCGCCGTTCGGACGGTGCCTTCGCGTCATGGCGGACGGCGCCACAGGAGGGCGGGTTGCTGTGGCGGCCCGCCACATGGGAGCGGGGCCGCCGGATTCCTACCGTTCTCGGCCATGGACACCTCTACTGCCCGCCCGCTCGCCGGCCGCACGGCCATGGTCACCGGGGCCGCCTCGGGCATCGGCCGGGCCTGCGCCGAGGCCTTCGCCGGCGCCGGCGCCCGGGTCTACGTCGTCGACCTCGCGGTCGGCCCGGCCGAGGAGCTCGCCGAGCGGATCGGCGGCCGCGCGGTCGTCGCCGACCTCGCCGATCCCGCGGCCGTGGACGCCCTGCCGGACGACGCCGACATCGTCGTCAACAACGCGGGCCTCCAGCACGTCGCGCCGGTGCACGAGTTCCCGCCCGACCGCTTCGCCCTCATCCAGCGCGTCATGGTCGAGGCCCCCTTCCGCATCCTGCGCCGCACCCTGCCCCACATGTACGAGCGGGAGTGGGGCCGGGTCGTCAACGTCTCCTCCGTCCACGGCCTGCGCGCCAGCGCCTTCAAGTCCGCGTACGTCACGGCGAAGCACGGGCTGGAGGGCCTGAGCAAGACCGTCGCCCTGGAGGGCGCGCCGTACGGCGTCACCAGCAACTGCGTCAACCCCGGCTACGTCCGGACGCCCCTGGTGGAGAAGCAGATCGCCGCCCAGGCGCTCGCCCACGGCATCCACGAGGACGAGGTGGTCGAGCGGATCATGCTCGACCGCACCGCCGTGAAGCGCCTCATCGAGCCCGAGGAGGTCGCCCAGCTCGCCCTCTGGCTCTGCTCCCCCGCCGCCTCCTACATCACCGGCGCCAGCCTCCCCGTGGACGGCGGCTGGACGGCCCACTGAGCGCGGCGCACCGCGCGCCGGCCCGCCCCGCGCATGGCGCGGGCGCTCACATTCGACCCCGGGACTGTATGGGCCGCCCACATAGTCCCGGGGTCGGGCGCTTCCTACCTTGTGGCGACATCGTCTCCCCCCGGTTCTGGAAGTGGTGGCCATGAACACCCCCGCGCGAGGCACGGCGGCGAGCAGCTCACTCCCGAGAGTGGTGGCTGCGAGCCTGATCGGCACGACGATCGAGTGGTACGACTACTTCCTGTACGGGACGGCGGCGGCGCTGGTCTTCGGGAAGCTGTTCTTCCCGCACAGCGATCCGCTGACCGGAACCCTGCTGTCCTTCCTGACCTACGCGATCGGCTTCGCGGCGCGCCCGCTCGGGGCCCTGGTGTTCGGGCACTTCGGGGACCGGGTGGGGCGCAAGCGGCTGCTGGTGGTGAGCCTGCTGCTGATGGGCGGGTCCACCACGGCGATCGGGCTGCTGCCCGCCTACGACTCGATCGGGGTCGCGGCGCCGGTGCTGCTGACGGTGCTGCGGCTGGTGCAGGGCTTCGCGCTCGGCGGCGAGTGGGGCGGCGCCGTGCTGCTGGTCTCGGAGCACGGGGACCAGCGGCGCCGGGGGTTCTGGGCGTCCTGGCCGCAGGGCGGGGCTCCGGCCGGGAACCTGCTGGCGGCCGGGGTGCTGTCGCTGATGACGGCGGTGCAGTCGGACGCCGACTTCCTGGCCTGGGGCTGGCGGGTGCCGTTCCTGCTGTCGGCGGTGCTGGTCGCGGTCGGGCTGTGGATCCGGCTGGCGGTGGACGAGTCGCCGCTGTTCCGGCAGGCGCTGGCGGCCCGGGAGCGGCGCGAGGCGGAGCTCGGGACGGCCGAACGGCCGCCACTGGTCGAGGTGCTGCGCAACCACTGGCGGGAGGTGCTGGTGGCGATGGGGGCGCGGATGGCGGAGAACATCTCCTACTACGTGATGACGACCTTCGTGCTCACCTACGCCGTCACCCACGCCCACTTCTCCAAGCAGACCGCGCTGAACGCCGTCCTGATCGCCTCCGCCGTCCAGTTCGCGCTGATCCCGCTGTTCGGCGCGCTGTCCGACCGGGTCGGGCGCCGGCCGGTCTACCTGGTGGGCGCGGTCGGGGTGGGCGCCTGGGCCTTCGTCTTCTTCGGGATGGTCGACACCCGGTCCTTCGGCTCGCTGCTCGCCGCGGTGACCGTCGGCCTGGTCTTCCACAGCGCCATGTACGCGCCCCAGGCCGCCTTCTTCTCCGAGCTGTTCGCGACCCGGACGCGCTACTCGGGCGCCTCGATCGGGGCCCAGTTCTCCTCGGTGGCGGCCGGCGCCCCGGCGCCGCTGATCGCCACCGCGCTGCTCAGGGACCACGGCAGCGCCACCCCCATCGCGGTGTACGTCGCCGTCGCCGCCGCGATCACCGTGCTGGCGGTGCTCTGCGGCCGGGAGACCAGGGGCCGGGACCTCACCGAGGTCGGGGCGGCGGACGGGCCGGCGGCGCGGGAGGGTCAGGAGCCGGACGCCGCCGGGGCCGGGAAGCCCGCCGTCGCCTGAGTTCGAGCCGGTACGATCGCGCTTTCTCGGAACCGACGGAACCGACGCCGATTGGCAGCACGCACCATGAACCATCCTCAGGAAAGCGCCGCTCCCGCCCTGCGGCGGCTGCTCGACCTGCTCGCCTCCGGCGCCGCGACCGAGGACTTCGCCGACGTGCTGGCCGACGCCCGCCGCCGCGGGGCGCCGGCCGCCGTCCTCGCCGAGATCGACGACGCCACCTGGCAGGCCCTGCGGGTGCACCGCACCCTGCGTCAGCACCGGCGCCGCGAGGCCGAGCTGACCGCCCTGTTCGACACCGCGGGGGACCTCGCCGCCTCCCGGGACCTGGACACGGTGCTCCAGGCGATCGTCCGCCGGGCCCGGATGCTGCTCGGCACCGACACCGCCTACCTGACCCTGCCGGACGAGGCCGCCGGCGACACCTACATGCGGGTCACCGACGGCTCCGTCTCCGTCCTGTTCCAGACCCTGCGGCTCAGCCTCGGCCACGGCCTGGGCGGGCTGGTCGCGCAGACCGCCCGCCCGTACGCCACCCCCGACTACCGCACCGACGAACGCTTCCACCACACCGGCACGATCGACGCGGGCGTGCTGGACGAGGGCCTGGTGGCGATCATCGGGGTGCCGCTGCTGCTCGGCGGGCAGGTCATCGGCGTCCTGTTCGCCGCCGACCGCTCGCCGCGCGCCTTCTCGCCCGACGAGGTGGCGCTGCTCTGCTCGCTGGCCGCGCACGCCGCCATCGCCCTGGACACCGCCAAGTCGCTGGCCGACACCCGGGCCGCGCTCGCCGAGCTGAACGCCGCCAACGAGCTGGTCCGGGCCCACTCCGCCGCCGTGCAGCGCGCCGAGCAGGCGCACGACCGGCTCACCGACCTGGTGCTGCGCGGCGCCGAGGTCCCGGACGTCGCCGCCGCCGTCGCCGCCCTGCTGGGCGGGGAGATAGCGGTCCTGGACGCCGAGGGCGAGCCGCTGGCGGGGCGAGCCGCCCCCGCCGCCGAACTGGCCGAGGCCCTCGCCGCCTCCCGCGCCGAGGGCCGCTCGGTACGGCACGGCGAGCAGTGGGTCTGCGCGGTGCTGGCCGGGCACGACGCGCTCGGCACCATGGTGCTGCGCGGGCGGCCCGAGCTCGACGACGCCGACCGGCGGCTGTTCGAGCGGGCCAGCGTGGTCACCGCGCTGCTCCTGCTGCTGCGCCGCTCCGTCGCCGAGACCGAGAACCGGGTCCGCGGCGACCTGCTCACCGACCTGCTGACCGCCCCGGAGCGCGACCCGGCCGGGCTCACCGCGCGCGGCCGCCGGCTCGGCGTCGACCTCGCCCGGCCGCACCTGGTGCTGGTCGCGGAGCCGGCCGACGGGAAGACCGACGAGCGGGGACGGCTGGCGGGCGCGGCCCGGCGCTACCTGTTCGGCTCCCGGGGCATCTGCGCCGAGCACGCCGAGACGGTGGTACTGCTGGCGCCCGTCGAGGCCGGCGGCGCCGGCGACCCCGAGGAGACCGCCCGGCGGGCCGCCGAGCGGCTGGCCCGGCTGGCCGGGTTCCCGGTCACCGTCGGAGCGGGCCGCCCCGCCGCCGGGCCCGCCGCGCTGGCCGCCTCCTACGGCGAGGGCCTGCGCTGCCTGCGGGCGCTGCGGGTGCTGGGCCGCGCCGGGCAGGGGGCCTCCGCCCGGGCCCTCGGCTTCCTCGGCGTGCTGCTCGGTGACGGCCACGACGTGGAGGGCTTCGTCGGCGCGACGCTCGGGCCGCTGCTGGACTACGACGCCCGGCGCGGCACCGAGCTGGTCCGCACCCTGCGCGCCTACTTCGACTGCGGGGGCAGCCTGACCAGGGCCAAGGACGAACTGCACGTCCACGTGAACACCGTGGTCCAGCGGCTGGACCGGGTCGAGGCGCTGCTGGGGCGGGAGTGGAACCAGCCGGAGCGCTCGCTGGAGCTCCAGCTCGCGCTGCGGCTCCAGCTGCTCGCGGGGGGCTGAGCGGGGCGGGGAGTCCTTCCCCGGGTGGCGGTCGCCGGGTTGATGGTCGCCGGGGCGGTGGGCCCGGGCGGCGGTGCTCCCGGGGCAGCGGTCCCGGGGCGGCGGTCGCCGGGTTGATGGCCGCCGGGGCGGTGGGCCCGGGCGGCCGGAGGGCTTCGGCCGGGCTGGGCGTACAGTGGCGAGGTTGGTCTCGAACGCCTGGCAAGGAGCGGCAGCGGTGAGCGAGAACGTGCGTTTCGTCCACATGGGCATAGGTGAGCGGACCGTGCCCTACCAGGAGGCCTGGGAGGAGCAGCAACGGCTGCACGCGCTGCGGGTCGCGGACGAGATCCCCGACACCGTCCTGCTCCTGGAGCACCAGTCGGTGTACACCATGGGCAAGCGCACCAACCCCGCCGACCTGCCGCTGGACGGCACCCCGGTGGTCGAGGTCAACCGGGGCGGGGAGATCACCTGGCACGGCCCGGGCCAGCTGGTCGGCTACCCGATCGTCAAGCTGCCCGACCCGATCGACGTCATCGCGTACGTCCGTCGGCTGGAGGAGGCACTGATCCGCACCGCCGGCGAGTTCGGCATCGGGTCGACCCGGGTCGAGGGCCGCAGCGGGGTCTGGGTGCTGGGCGAGTCCATCCCGGACGCCGTGGTGGACCCGGCGCAGGTGGTGGACATCGGCAAGCTGACCCTGCGGATGGGCCTGCCGCTGGGCATCGACCCGCGCCTGGCCGGCCCCGAGTACGCGCCCTCCAACGCCGGCCAGCGCGGTGACGACCGCAAGCTCGCCGCGATCGGCGTGCGGGTCGCCCGCGGGGTGACGATGCACGGCTTCGCGCTCAACTGCGACCCGGACATGACCTGGTTCGACAAGATCGTGCCGTGCGGCATCCGGGACGCGGGCGTCGCCTCGCTCTCCGGCGAGCTGAAGCGCGGGCTGTCCGTCGCCGAGGCGGCGCCGGTGGTGGAGCGGCACCTGGCGGACGTCTTCGCCGAACTGCCGGAGCCGGCGCTCCACCGCTGATCCCGGCTGCTTCCGGCTGTTCCGCCCGAAACCCCGGACTGCTGCCGGAAACCCCGGCCTCCCGCTGGGAATCTACCGACCGGTAGCCATGTTGCCCTGCGATTGCAGGGCAACCGCCCCGGCGAAGGCCGTACAACCACAGGCGTACCCTGGGGGTACCCCGTCTAGTTCTAGGAGTCGCACGTGTCCGCTGTCGCGCCCGACGGCAGGAAGCTGCTCCGCCTGGAGGTCCGCAACAGCGAGACCCCCATCGAGCGGAAGCCCGAGTGGATCAAGACCCGCGCGAAGATGGGCCCGGAGTACAACGCCCTCCAGTCGCTGGTGAAGAAGGAGGGGCTGCACACGGTCTGCCAGGAGGCCGGCTGCCCCAACATCTTCGAATGCTGGGAGGACCGCGAGGCGACCTTCCTCATCGGCGGTGACCAGTGCACCCGCCGCTGCGACTTCTGCCAGATCGACACCGGCAAGCCCGCCGAGTTCGACCGCGACGAGCCGCGCCGGGTCGCCGAGTCCATCGTCACCATGGACCTCAACTACGCCACCATCACCGGCGTCGCCCGCGACGACCTGCCGGACGGCGGCGCCTGGCTGTACGCCGAGACCGTGCGCCAGGTGCACGCGATGACCGCCGCCCGCGAGGCCGGCCGCACCGGCGTCGAACTGCTCATCCCCGACTTCAACGCGGTGCCCGAGCAGCTGGCCGAGGTCTTCTCCTCCCGCCCCGAGGTGCTCGCGCACAACGTCGAGACGGTGCCGCGGATCTTCAAGCGGATCCGCCCGGCGTTCCGCTACGAGCGCTCGCTGGACGTCATCACCCAGGCCCGTGCGGCCGGGCTGGTGACCAAGTCCAACCTGATCCTGGGCATGGGCGAGACCCGCGAGGAGGTCAGCCAGGCGCTGGCCGACCTGGTCGGCGCCGGCTGCGAGCTGATCACCATCACCCAGTACCTGCGCCCCTCGCTGCGCCACCACCCGGTGGAGCGCTGGGTGAAGCCGCAGGAGTTCGTCGAGCTCCAGCAGGAGGCCGAGGAGCTGGGCTTCGCGGGCGTCATGTCGGGCCCGCTGGTGCGCTCCTCGTACCGGGCCGGCCGGCTGTACCGGCAGGCCCTGGAGCGGCGCGAGCAGGCCGCGGTCTGACCCCGGTCGGTCCCCGGTCTGACCCCGGTCGGTCCACCGACCGTTTCGAGCCATGGAAGGGCGGAGTCGCGGCTCCGCCCTTCCCGGTCTTCACCCCGCTTTGACTGCCTGGTCACGGGCTGGTAACACGGGGTGGGGAGGCTGGACGCCTGGTGAGCGTTCGATTCTTCTCAGCCACGGGAGGAGCTGTTCGGCATGCGGATGCGGATCCGATCGATGGGGGTGGCGCTGCGGTTCGCCGAGAGCGTCCTGCTGGCCCCCGGGCAGCGGCACGCCCGCCGCAACGCGTGGGCGGCGGTGTGCGAGGACCGGCAGCACGCGGCGGACCGCCGGCACGACCGGGCGGTGACGGCGGCCGGGACGGTGCCTTCGGTGGCCGGGACGATCGCTCCGGTGGCCGGGACGGTGGCGGGACGGGCCGTAGGACCCTAGAGCCCGGGCGTCGCTCTGTGCGACGGTGCGCCGGCCCGCGGGTCACGGTTGGGGCGAACGGGTACCCGGGCTTGGATATCCCGTACCCGTGCCACGTACCATGAGCGTTATGGCGAGGGAAACATCCGAGAACCCCGGGCGACTGAAGCAGATCCGCCTGGCGTACACCATGACCAAGAAGGTCGACACCAAGATCGGCCTGATCATCGCCGGCGTCGGCCTGCTGACCTTCGGCGTGTTCCTCGCCATCGGCTTCGCGATCGAGCATCCCGTCTACCTGGGCATCCTGGGCTTCATCGTGGCCGTGCTGGCCATGGCGATCGTCTTCGGGCGCCGGGCGGAGCGCGCCGCGTTCGGGCAGATGGAGGGGCAGCCGGGCGCCGTCGCGGCGGTGCTGGACAACATCCGGCGCGGCTGGACCTCCAACACCACCCCGGTCGCCGTCACCCGCAACCAGGACGCGGTCTACCGCGCCGTGGGCCGGGCCGGCATCGCGCTGATCGGTGAGGGCAACCCGAACCGGGTCCGCCAGCTGCTGGCCTCCGAGAAGAAGAAGATGGCCCGGGTGGTCGGCGACGTGCCGGTGCACGACATCGTGGTGGGCAACGGCGAGGGCGAGGTCCCGCTGAAGAAGCTCCAGATCCACCTGATGCGCCTGCCCCGCGCCATCACCGCCGCCCAGGTCACCGAGACCAACGACCGCCTGCGCGCGCTGGGCGACCTGCTCTCCAAGGCGCCGATCCCCAAGGGCCCGATGCCCAAGGGCGCCCGGATGCCCAAGGGCGGCCAGTCCCGCTGACCCTCCCTCCCTGACAACACGGGAACGGCCCCGCCGCGGAAGCTCCGCGGCGGGGCCGTTCCCGTGTCACGCGCTGCTCGGGGCGCGGACCGGCCGGAACGCTCCCCGAATCCGGACCTCTAGATCCGGACCTCGACGGTCCCGACCGCCTTGTCGTGCAGGCCGCGGGTGTCGCGGTCCCAGACCAGCGGCGGAACGACCAGGCACAGCAGCAGGGTGCGCAGCAGGACCTGCGGGATGGTCGCGCGGCGGCCGTCCAGGCGCACCACCCGGAGGCCGAACAGCCGCTTGCCGACCGTCGTGCCGGTGGTGGACAGCAGCAGGGCCGCGACGAGGAAGTACAGCGGGCTGGTCCAGAGGTTGGCCTCGGCCTGGTCGCCGCGGGCGATCAGCCCGTACGAGATCAGGGCGACGAGCCAGCCGTCCACGAACAGCGCGCCGATCCGGCGGCCGGGGCCGGCGATCGAGCCGGGGCCCTCCTTGGGCAGCCCGAGGCGCTCGCCGCGGTGGCCGAAGTCGGCGCCCATCTTCTCGGCGGCCGCCCGGGGGCCGTCGATCCACGATCCCAAAGCTTCTCTGGTGTCCACGAATCCACACTAACCGGGCTGACGCCTCCCGCCGCCACCGGCTCCCCTCCGGCCGGGCCATCGCCCCCGACCGGGTGAATCGTCGGTCCGGTACTTTCCGAGTGGTCCAGACCACTCAGGGGAAGGTATCCAGCTGGGCATGGTGATTTGTCCGCTGCCGTACGGCTTTGCCAGCCGTCCGGCATGCGTGGTTAACATCGAGGAAACGAGCGGGTCACCGGCCGGAAACGACCCATTCCTATGGTGAGCCCAATTTCGCACGCCGAGGAGGATGGATGTTCAACAACGCCGCCGAAGTGAAGCAGTACATCCAGGACAACGACGTGAAGTTCGTCGATGTCCGGTTCTGCGACCTGCCGGGCGTCTTGCAGCACTTCTCCGTACCTGCGGCGACCTTCGACCCGTCCGAGATCCTGATGTTCGACGGCTCGTCGATCCGCGGCTTCCAGGCCATCCACGAGTCCGACATGGCCCTGGTGCCGGACCTCGCCACGGCCCGCCTCGACCCGTTCCGGGCCGAGAAGCACCTCAACATCAACTTCTTCATCCAGGACCCGGTCACCGGCGAGGCGTACAGCCGCGACCCGCGCAACGTCGCCCGCAAGGCCGAGGCCTACCTGGCCTCCTCCGGCATCGCCGACACCGCCTTCTTCGGGCCCGAGGCCGAGTTCTACGTCTTCGACTCGGTCCGCTTCGAGACCAGCGCCAACGCGTCCTTCTACCACATCGACTCGGAGGCCGGCGCCTGGAACAGCGGCGCCGCCGAGGGCGACGCGCGCGGCTACAAGGTCAAGTACAAGGGCGGGTACTTCCCCGTCCCGCCGGTCGACCACTTCGCCGACCTGCGCGCCGAGATGTCGCTGGAGCTCGCCAAGGCCGGGCTGGAGGTCGAGCGCCAGCACCACGAGGTCGGCACCGCCGGCCAGGCCGAGATCAACTACCGGTTCAACACCCTGCTGCACGCCGCCGACGACCTGATGCTGTTCAAGTACATCATCAAGAACGTCGCCTGGCGGAACGGCAAGACCGCCACCTTCATGCCCAAGCCGATCTTCGGCGACAACGGGTCGGGCATGCACGTCCACCAGTCCCTGTGGAGCGAGGGCTCGCCGCTCTTCTACGACGAGCAGGGCTACGCCGGGCTCTCCGACACCGCCCGCTACTACATCGGCGGCCTGCTCCGGCACGCCCCCTCGCTGCTCGCCTTCACCAACCCCTCGGTGAACTCCTACCACCGCCTCGTCCCGGGCTTCGAGGCGCCGGTCAACCTCGTCTACTCGCAGCGCAACCGCTCCGCCGCGATCCGCATCCCGATCACCGGCTCCAACGCCAAGGCCAAGCGCATCGAGTTCCGCGCCCCCGACCCGGCCTCCAACCCCTACCTCGCCTTCTCCGCCATGCTGATGGCCGGCCTCGACGGCATCCGCAACAAGATCGAGCCGCTGGAGCCCGTCGACAAGGACCTCTACGAGCTGGCCCCGGAGGAGCACGCCAACGTCCCCCAGGTCCCGTCCTCCCTCCCCGCCGTCCTGGAGGCCCTGGAGGCCGACCACGAGTACCTCCTCGCCGGCAACGTCTTCACCCCGGACCTGATCGAGACCTGGATCGACTACAAGCGCACCAACGAGATCGCCCCCATCGCCCTCCGCCCCCACCCGCACGAGTTCGAGCTCTACTACGACCTCTGAACCGCCCTCCCGGGGCACCCGCGCGGGGGCTCACCGAGCCGATGCGCGTCACACCACTCCGAAGCCCCGCCAGGCACCGCCTGGTGGGGCTTCTCCCCTCGCCCCTGGGCCTCCAACAAACCCAGCCGAGCCCGACCCGCCGGCAAGGGGCGCGGACACCGTCCGCCCCCACCCTTGCGTACCCACCACTCCCCGTCCACCCGGACGGCAGCCTCCGACCCTGCCGCTGCGACAGGCTCCACGAACCCATATGACCACACCCGCGCCTCCGCGCTCTGACCCCTCGTCACCGGACCTGACCGCCGCGCGCCCGATGCTCAGGTACGCCGTTGGCCGCGCTGCTGTTTCATCGTCAGAGGTGCTGCTGCAAGCGCTGACGATGGCCTACATCCACTCCGTGATCAAGTCGTCTCTGAAGCAGGCCGTGCGCGAGGAGGAGATCCCGCGCACCGTTCATACCGGGGACGCCCTGGCCGCGCCGCTTCAACCCGTTCACCGCCGACGAGGCCCGCACCTTCTTCACTGCCGCGCAGGATAACCGCTTGCACGCCCTGTTTGAAGTCGCCCTCCGCACCGGATCCCGCAAGGAGAACTCCTCGGCCTGCGCTGGGAAGACCTCGACCTCGACATTGGCACGGCCAGCATCCGCCACACCCTCCAGCGCACCGCCACCGGCGACCTGACCACCCTCCCCACCAAGACCGCCGGCTCCGAACGCCGCATCGCCCTCCCGGCCGCCTGCGTCACTCGCTCCGCGCGCACCTCGTCCGACAGGCCGAGAGAAGCAGCAGGGCAGCGCAAGCTGGGTGGACACTGGCCTCCTGTTCACCCGCGGACGGCCATCCCATCGAGCCCACCACCCTCACACGGCGCTTCAACGCGCCACTGCACCGCTCCCCCGTGCGGGCCATCCGGTTCCACGACCTGAGGTACTCGACCGCGCCCCTCCTCCTGGAACAAGCCATCGAACTCGTCGTCATCAAGGAGCTGATGGGTCACGCGCACATCGGCGTCACCGCGACGGTATATGCCCACGCCCGTCTCCGCCTCCAACGCGACACCATCGACCTCCTCAGCCACTCGCTCGGCAGTCGCTCCGAAGCGGCCAGCGAGCCCCACAACGGCGACGACCCACCGCTTCGTGCAGCACCCGTCCGCTGACGTTGCCGTCAACTACTGCCGTCGGATGCCGCAGCGGCCCCATCGGAGTCACATTCCGACGGGGCCGCGCGTGTTTCGAGCTACGTCGAGTCACATCGCCGCGTCGGCATCAATCAACCACGCTTCGAAGTCATCAACATCATGGAAGCGGAAGCCATTAACCTACAGCCCACGGTTAAAGTCGGCAGTCAATTAGCGACCGGGCGACCTCATTGCCTGCTCCCGTATTAGAAATCCAGGCGCGACTGCCCAGCTCGGGCTCCCAAGAAAGCCGGTCAAGCTCGTCGAGAACCAGCTGGACAACTTCGCCAGCCTCCCCTTCCCACGGCAAGAATCCCTCTGCGGCAAGTTCGCCAATCGCGATCAAGTCATTTTCAAACAAAAAGTGAAGAAGATCGGCGAAGAACTCCTTCAACGGAGCCCCCTTTGCCCCTTCCCGTGCGGCCCAGATGAGCTGATCGATGGGGACCCAGTCGTCCATCCCTTCGATCAGTACGTCGGCGAATACGCGACTGTCAATCATGGCAAGTGAACCTTCATTGGCTTTCCGCCGCTACCAGGCTGGATGTCTATTGTAGCTCCACCAGACGCAGAGGCCGTTCTCCACTGGATCACGCTGCCATCTGGCAATCGATACACCTCGGGGGATCTTTGGGCCTCGCGCTGGAAGTTGCTCAGCGCCAGCAGTCCAGCGCTCGAAAGCATCGCGCATGGTCTGCTCATCAGGGATCTCCCGAACGTGCCCCTGCCTTCCGGCGGGAAGGTTATCGAAATCAGACCTCCTAAGAGGATTCTGCAGGTCCTCGATGGTGCCATTCGAGGAAACCACAAATCTCGGGCACGAAGAGTTGTGGACGAGGACCGGAGTGGCGCCTGCGAGCACATAGGACGTGTGCTACGCGACCCTTCTCTACCTGCTTTTTCGCAGGTTGACGGTACGTCGGTGTCCGTGGATGTGCGCTGAAGTCCGTGGTTGTTGCCGTCGCCGCTGCCGTCAGATGTGTAGACCAATCGCCCTTGCCGACGGCTGCGCGCGTGATCCTACTGCCAAGCTCCGGGCTCGGCGCGGAGGACGGTACGGGTGGTTTGCTCGCACGACTGGTGGCCGGTCTGCGCGCAGTGGCCGGCGATCCAGCGCATCAGCTCCTCGGGGTGTGCATCTCACCGGACGCGGCGGCGCAGTTCCGTTCTTCGCCGGTGACGCAGCCCGCCTCGAAGGTTGGCAGCGCCATGGGGTCGGTCACGGTGGTCACGTGGTACTCGCGGAACCGGTAGCGGGTGGCCTTGCCCGTCAGCCATCCCCGTTCCCGTCAAGGGGGCCGGCGTTCGCAGGTTCTCCCTCCTCGGCCACCTCCTCCTGCGGCGCCGGGATGCGCTCTCCGCTCGACTCGGCGACCCTGAGCGCGTCCGACAGGGCCTCGGTCAGCCGGCAGGCGAGCCAGCGGTACTCGATCACCGACTGCGCCTTGGCTCCGGGGGCCAGGATGCCCCGGGCGTACTCCAGCAGCTCCTGACTCATGCCGAGCTGCACGGCTTCGATGCCGTCAGCGAGCGTCGAGATGTAGCCCTTGCCGTCGGTGCTCAGGTAGCAGGGGCGCCCGTCCTCGGTGCTCCATCGGCAGCAGGCGGGGTCCCGCCATGCCCGACGCCGCTTCGTGCAACTCCCTGCGACGCAGACGGTCCGCGTCGCTCCTCGGCATGCCCACAGTGGATCTCCGGCCTCGGTCGCTGGAACAGGACGCGGCGACGTAGTGACCTGACTGTCCGTCAATCCACGCGCCCAGCAGGGTTGATACCAACGCAAGGGCCGCGAACTGCCACGCTACGTAGCAGCTATCCGACGACACCCAGGTAGCCGGCCATCTCGCGCATGTCGCTGGTCAGCGTGCGCTTGCGCTTGCTCAGGATGTCCTGCATCGTCTCGGCCACCGAGTTCTGGTGCCTCAGCCACTCGGGGGCGGCTTCACGAGCGCGGGTCAGCTCGTCCATGGCCGCCGACAGGTCTCCGGTTCGAGTGTGGGCTCGGGCTACGTCCAGGGTGAAGCGGTTCCCGTCGTTCGTGCTGGGCCTGCCCAGTCGCTTCCACGCCTTCAGTGACAGCTCGACCTCTTCGCCCGCCTTGCGCACCACCGCGCGGGCGTCCCCGACGACCATGGAGTCTTCCAGTGCCTTGATGGCGGCGGTCACCGGGCCGAAGACGGACCAGTGCCGGGAGACGTTGCGGTGTGCCGTGCCGACGGCGGTTGCCGCCACCCGCGCCGCCCTGCGGTATTCCTTGGCCTCGTCTGGGCGGTTGTTGCGTGCCGCCGCGGCTGCGGCCTCCATGGCCAGACCGCCCCACACCGCGTAGTGGTCGGGTTCGGCGCCGGTGATCTTCAGCTCCACCACGTCCATGCTCTGGGCGGCGATCCGTTCCGGCTCCTCCAGCCGGCCTTGCCGCACCAGCAGCCAGCACATGCAGCCGACTCCGGACCCGGCGGCGAGCAGGTCCCCGCCCTCCCGGGCGTCCGCGATGGCTCCTCGCAGGGCCGTGTAGGCGATGTCGTACTGCCTCACCTGCGTGAGGTAGGTTCCGGCCAGGCGCAACGCCTCGGCGCGGGCGAGCAGGGCTTGCCGGTGCTCCTCGCCGCTGTCGAAGTGGGCAACGGCCCGCCCGGCGTCCCGCAGCAGACCGGGCAGTCGGGTGGCGCCGCTCTGGTAGCTGTCGGAGAAGTACAGCACCCGTGCGTCTCGAACCGTTCGCGCGTAGCGCGCAGGTTCGGTTCCTCGCCCACGGCCTGGGCGTCCTGGTCCACCAGCCCCACCGCCGGGGTGAGCGCGGCGCGAAGCTGGATGACGTTGAGCCGGTTCGGCTCCTCCGCCCGTCCCACGGGCTCTGGCGCGTCGGACGCGACGAGCGCCGCCGTGGGGATGCCCATCGCGCGGGCCAGAGCGTGAAGCGTCTCCATACGGACCGTTCCGCCCTGCTCGACCTTCCGGACCGTCGCCGGGGACAGGCCCGCCGAGTGGGTGAACTCCTCCTGGCTCATCCCGGCGCGGCGCCGGTACTTCCGTACGTTGTCCGCGAGTTCCGTCGTCATCTGCTCACCACCTCCAGCGCCACGGTACGCCTGACGGGCAAACTGACCGGGCTCTCCGGGCAGATACCCACCCGGGACGGTGCCCCACCGCCACGCACAGCGTCGGGCACGCGGTTACTGGAGCGGCGCGGCGCCGGAGCCTCCGGCAGGCTGCGGGCCTGAGCGGGACGGGTCCCTCGTCGGTCGGGCAGCTTCGCCGGACCAGGGTTCTCCGGGGGCCGCCAAGGCTCACCGGGTGACGTTTGCGCTCGGCCTTGGCGGTCCCCGGGGGTTCCTGGTACGCCTCCGGGGGCCGGCCGCAGTTCCTCCGCCACTTCCACACCCTGAGCGCCCCGAAGCCGGTGGGGCCCCCGTCCCGGTTCCGGCCGTGGAACACCCGTCGGACCCGATCGCGCCGCTCGACCTCGCACCGGCCTCCGAGTCGGCGCTTGCCCCGGCTGTGATCCTCGCCGCTGAGCCTGAGCCTGCTCCCGTGCCGGCCAAAGAGGACCGCGTCCGCCGCGCTCCCGGCCGTCCCTGAGGCCCTGCTGATCGCTGCCGGCGCATCGCCGAGATCCATCAGGCCGAACGAGGCAAGCACATCACGCCTGGTCAACTGAAGGCCCGCCTGGGCGTCACGCTGCCGCTGGCCACCGCCGCACACGCTCAGCTCTCCGCCTGAAGCCCGCCGGCCCCCTCCCCACCTGACCGACCCCTGCCCGACCGGGCTCGATTCGCCATGCCCCGAGCAGCACCAACACGCCTTCCTGAATGGCTGGTTGCTGCTCGGGGCCACCCCACCCGACAGAAGGGACACGCCCCGAATGGTCACCCTGGACCGGCGCCACGTGGCAAGCCCCGCCCTGCGGGACCTGATCGACCTGGTCAACCTCCCCGATTTCGACCGCGCGCACCAGCAGTTCGACCACCTCGGCGGCTGCACCGAACCCGTGCGCCTGATCGGCCAGACCACCACCATCGACACGGCAACCGGCGAGGTACTGCGCTCCTACACCACCGCCGACGAGCCCACGGGCAGCCTCCTGACGGCCTGCGGCAACCGCCGCGCCTCGCGCTGCCTAGCCTGCTCCCGCGTCTACGCCGCCGACACGTTCCAACTGATCCGGGCGGGCCTGACCGGCGGCAAGAGCGTCCCGGACACCGTCCGCACCCACCCCCGCGTGTTCGCCACGCTCACCGCGCCGTCCTTCGGCCCCGTCCACAACCGCCCCACCGACGCGGGCGGTGCCCTGCGGCCCTGCCGCTGCGGCAAGCTCCATGAACCCGCGGACGCGCTGCTCGACACACCGCTGGACCCGAAGACCTACGACTACCCGGGCGCGGTGCTGTTCAACGCCCACGCCGGAGCCTTGTGGGCTCGTTTCACGATCTACCTGCGCCGTGAGATCGCCGCCCGGCTCGGCCCGACCCAGAAAGCCGCCCGCGCGGTGCTGCGCGTCTCCTTCGCCAAGGTCGCCGAGTACCAGAAGCGCGGCCTGGTCCACTTCCACGCCGTGATCCGCCTCGACGGCCCGGACGGCAGCACCCAGCCCCCGCCGCCCTACGCCACCGTGAGCGTGCTCGCCGACGCCATCCGGGCCGCCGCCGCCCGCGTCTCGATCAGCGTCGTCTCGGACGCGGTCGGGCAACGCGAACTCGCCTGGGGCGAACAGCTCGACGTGCGCGAGATCGCCGCCTTCGGCACCAACTCCGAGCTCACCGATCACGCGGTCGCCGCCTACGTGACCAAGTACGCCACCAAGTCCGCCGACTCATCCGGCGCTCTCGACCGCGCCCTGTTCTGCCGCCCCTGCCAGGGACGCGGCCTGACCCTGGCCGCACACGGAACCCCGCTCACGTGCACCGCCTGCGGCGGCACCGGACAGGCCCGGCCTCTGCCCCGCCTCGCCGTCGAACGCCACGTGCGGCAGATGATCCGCACCTGCTGGGAACTGGGAAAGCGCCCGGAGTTCGCCGACCTCAAGCTCTGGAAGTGGGCGCACATGCTCGGCTTCCGGGGCCACTTCTCCACCAAGTCCCGCTGCTACTCCGTCACCCTCGGCCAGCTGCGCGACGACCGCCGCACCTGGCGCACCGAACAGGCCCGCGCACACGCCGGCCTGCCCGACCTCGACCCGAGCACGACCCTCGTCATCGGCCACTGGGCCTACCACGGCTCGGGCTACAGCCCCGGCGCGGAACTCCTCGCCGCCGCCGTCTGGCACCGCAGAGAAGCGGAACGGCAGTTCACAGCAGTGGGCGGCCCCTCATGAGCGCTCTGCTCCCCGGACCGGGGACGGGCGAAGACCTACTGACGGCTCCCCAGGTCATGGCCCGCCTCCAACTCGGCCGCTCCGCCGTCTACGACCTGCTCCGCACCCGGCAGCTCGCCTCCATCACTCTCGGCCGCGCCCGCCGCGTCCCCGCCCACGCTCTCACTGACTTCATCCGCACCCGACTCGAACAGGAAGCCGCCTGATGACCGCACTCCGCGACACCCCCGCCTCCCGTCGCGTCCGCGCCAACGGCGACGGCACCGTCTACCAGCGCAAGGACGGCCGCTGGGAAGCCGCCGGCTACGTCCTCGCCCCCGGCGACGCCCGCAAGCGCGTCCGCGTCTACGGCATCACCCGCAAGGAAGCACTCGCCAAGCTCACCGAGAAGATCGCCGCCAGCAACCGCGGCGTCCCGGTCGTCTCTGTCCAGGGCAGCCTGGGGGCGTACCTGACGTACTGGCTGGAGAACGTCGCCGTCCACCAGCTCCGCGAGAACACCCACGCCCGCTACACCGCCTGCACGAA
The DNA here is from genome assembly GCF_044391605.1 of Kitasatospora sp. NPDC018619. Lineage (NCBI taxonomy): Bacteria > Bacillati > Actinomycetota > Actinomycetes > Kitasatosporales > Streptomycetaceae > Kitasatospora > Kitasatospora sp. NPDC018619. Next base: position 51,898 of record NZ_JBISAI010000008.1, on the reverse strand, counting down.
CCGCTACCTCATCCCCGGCCTGGGCAAGAAGAAGCTCGCCAAGCTCTCGGCCAAGGACGTCCGCACCTGGCTGAACCAGCTCCGCGCCTCCTGCCAGTGCTGCGCCCGTGGCCTCGACGTCGCCCGTGACCACCCCCGCTGCTGCGCGACCGGTACGTGCTGCGGCAAGCGGCTCTCCCCGCTGACCCTCGCCTACATCCACTCCGTGCTCAAGTCCGCCCTGGAGCACGCCGTCCGGGAGGAAGAGATCCCGCGCAACGTCGCCCGCAACGTCCGCACGGGCACACCCCACCCCCGCCGCTTCGAACCCCTCACCGCCGACGAGGCCCGCACCCTCCTCTCCGCCGCTCAGGGCCACCGCCTCCACGCGCTGTTCGAACTCGCGCTCCGCACCGGACTCCGCAAGGGCGAACTCCTCGGCCTGCGCTGGGAAGACCTCGACCACGCCAGCATCCGCCACACCCGCCAGCGCACGCGCCGGCGGCCTGACCACCCTCCCCACCAAGACAGTCAGCTCCGAACGCCGCATCGTCCTCCCGGCCCCCTGTCTCCTCGCACTCCGCGCCCACCGCAGGCACCAGGCCCAGGAGAAGCAAAAGGCCGGCGCGCGCTGGGTGGACAGCGGCCACGTCTTCACCCGTCCCGACGGTCACCCCATCGAACCCGCCACCCTCACCCGGCACTTCAACGCGCTCCTCCGCTGCGCACGCCTCCGGCAGATCCGCTTCCACGACCTGAGGCACTCGACCGCGACCCTCCTCCTGGAACAGGGCGTCGAACTCGTCGTCATCAAGGAACTCCTCGGACACGCCCACATCGTCGTCACCGCCACCGTCTACGCCCATGTCCGGCTCCGCCTCCAACGCGACGCCATCGACCTCCTCGGTCGCACCCTCGGCAAGCGCTCGCAGGCCGCCGCCGACCCCGAGGACGGTGGCGACCCGCCGCTGTGTGCAGCCCCCGTCCGTTGACGTTGCCGTCAACTACTGCCGTCAAGACGCTCCGAGCGTTGCCAGAGGCATCGAAGGTGAATCGGATCAGGAATCAAGGGTCATCGGCTGACCAGCGACCCATTTGATATCCGAGGCGCTGATATCGAATACCTCTGCAAACTCCCGGAGAACGGCTTGCTCGTCGATGTCGCCAACTCGATACAACACCACCCCTTTAATAATGTTCTCAGGGTCGTCAATTACCGCAACGAGTGCCTGGGACGGCAGTCTGACCACTGCAAATCCGAGCCCGTCCTCATCTTCTGGATACTCGAAGCTCAGATCAGCGAACGGCTCCTCCCGGGCAGTTTGCGCAAACATGGCAAGTGCCGCCTTCTCGCCCCCCGCCCGCTCCCAGAACGAAATCCCTACCTGCTCCCAGCCAGACATTCAGCCTTCTCTTTTCTTCGCAACCAGAACTCGCATACGCAACCCAGATCCGCAATCGCGACCGAGGCCCCATGGACTACCCGGCCGGTTGCACCAAGCAGAAGCTTGGTGCAACCGGCCGAGCGCGTGATCACTCAGAACCACACGGAAGTCCCGCGTAGGCCAAGCGATCAAATCAGCTGGTCGGTAGACTAGCCAATTTGCGTATTCTTACTGATGAGGATTGGAATCTTTGCAAATCCATTCTCCAACCTCACCCCGGGAACCCTTCCAACTTCCCACCACACATATCCGGGGAATGCCTCCCGAGGGCGAATAGTGGTATAGAACTCCACGCCTCGGGCGCCATCAGGAAGCGGGCCGATATGGGCCTTCGCGGCTTCATCTCCTCCCAAGCGGGAGAGTCCACCCCAAAGCTCACCATTCTCCTGCTGCAGCCGTGCATGCTCATCGGTCTGAGTCGGCGAGGCCTTTCGATGGAAAGGACCATGAAGCAGCGTTTCCTGCGCCTCTTGCGCCGCCTCATCGCCCGTTTCCCCACAATTGTGAACCAGGATCGGCGTGGCGCCTGCGAGCACATAGTACGTGTGGAGGTCGGCGATGGTGAGGTCGTAGGCGACCTGGGGGGCGGTGTCGTAGTTCCTTACTGACAGGACCGTGGGGGTGCGGCCGTCGATGGTGCGGACCGTGTCGCCGGGGGTGAGGTCGGCGGCGTCGGTCCACTGGCGGGTGGTCTCGTCCCAGAACGGGTGGTGCTGGGTGCTGGTGAGCGTCTCCACGGTGCCGGCGGCGCCGTCGGGGCTGTCGACCTGGAGCTGAAGGTCGGTGAAGTGCTCGTCGTCCGGGGTCCGGATGGTGCGGACGACCGACTTGGACTCGGTCTCTCCCGTCGTCGGATCGGTCGCCTGGACCTGGTCACCGAGTCGGAGGGATTCGATCGTCTGGGTCGTGCCATCGGCGAGGAGGACACGTGTGCCGGGCGGGAAGCTGTGCGGGGCGCCATCCGGTGAGCCGCCGCACGCGAGGAGGGCCAGCGCGTCGGACGCCCTGTCGGCGATGGTTTCGGCCTTTTCGGCCGCCGAGAAAGCCTTCCCGGCCTTTCCGGTCAGCGACACCGCACGCCCACCGGGGACGACGCCCGCGAGGTTCTGGACGGCGTTCATGTACTTGCCGTCGGCGACGTCCATGAAGGTGGCACCCGCGACGCCGATGACGTTCAGCCCGGGGACGTACTGAAGCGCGTCGAACGCTCCGCGGAGGTTCTCCTTGAGCGACCCGCCGCGGTGCACGATGTGCATGTGCGGGCTTACGACATTGGGGTGCTCCCTGCTCCCGCTCCACTGGTTCCAGTAGTTCTCGGTCCAGGTACCGTCGTCCTCCAGCTTGAACGTCTCGGTGGTGACATAGCCCTTGTCGTCGTAACAGGTGCCGAATCCGCCGCAGACCCCCTCGGGCCGCAGTCCGTTGGGGTCGGAGAGGTTGACGGGGTTGCTGTTGCTGTACGCGTAGCCGTTGATCTGTTGCGGGTCGGTGAGGTCGAGGACCGGGTCCACCGAGATGAAGCGGCCGTTCTCCGCGTCGTACTCGCGGGCTCCGAGGTGGGTGAGGCCGGTGGTGGCGTCGTTGGTGCCGCCGACGAAGCCGCGTTCGCTGGGCCAGGACGCCGGCTTCTTGCCCCGGAGAGTGCCGAAGGCCGTGGTATCGCCCCGAGTGGCGGCGAGGCTGTCGCCGTCGATGGTGAGTTGGGCGGTCCCTTGCCGATCGTTGATGAGGTAGTTGAGGCTGCCGTCCGAGCCCTTGACGAGGGTGGCGTTGACGAGGGAGATGTAGCGCGTGCCCGTGACCTTGTTCGCGACCTTGTCGAGCTTGAGCTCCTGGCCGTCCAGGTAGAGCGTCACCGCAGCGGGCTCTCGGCGCAGGAGGCGGTTGCCGTTCGCGTCGTAGAGGAAGGTCGTGCTCTTGCCCGCGGTGGTGGACTTGGCGAGGTGGCCCTCGGTGTCCCATTCGAGGCTCTGGTCGCCGTCGGCGGTGACCCGGCGGACGGTGTTGCCGGCCTCGTCGTAGGTGAAGGTGTCGGTCCTCGCACCGGTGCCCGTGATGTCCACCCGGGACAGGGCGTGGGGCCGGGTGCCTCCCGCCGCGGGATAGGTGGAGGAGCGCTGGGTCTGGTCGCTCTGCTGGTTCTCCGTGGTCTGGGTGAGTTGGGCCCAGGGGAGCCAACTGCCCGTGGTGAAATCCCGCTTGGTGTAGTTGAGGACTCCTCCTGCGGCTGCGATCAGCTTCAGGTTGCCCGAGGAGCTGACGACCGCCGCGGACACCATCTGGTCGAGCCGGCCGACGGCCGCACTGACGTTGCCCCACTGCTGCCAGCTGCCGGCCGGGTTGCGGACGGTGTGCCAGATGCTCCCGCCGGCGATCACGGCGACTTCGAGGCCGGCGCCGGTCGCGGTCGCGCTGATGCCGGTGGACGAGGTGAGTTCGCCGGTGACGCCGTAGACGTCGCCCCACTTCTGCCAGCTGGCGTCGGCGTAGCGGATGGTGTGCCAGAGCTTGTCCCCCGCGATGACCATGACCTCGAGACCGGTGCCCGTGGCCGCGCTGGTGATGCGGGTGGCGCCGGTGAGACTGCCGGTCTCGCCGTAGACGTTGCCCCAGGCTTCCCACTGGCCGTTGGGCTTGCGCACGGTGTGCTTGAGCACGCCGTCGGAGAGGGTCAGGACCTCCAATCCGGAGGCGGTGGCGGACAGGGACAGCTGGTTGGGGTCGGCGATCGGACCGACGACACCGGTGACGTCGCCCCAGGGCTGCCACGAACCGTCCGCCTTGCGCAGGGTGTGCCAGATCCTGCCACCGGCGACGGTCATGATCTGCAGGGTGTTGTCCGCCCAGGCTGCCGCGACGTGCTCGACCGGGGCGGTGAGAGCGCCGGCCTGGGTCGTGGTGTGCAGGTTCTCGTAGTTGCGCCAGGTTCCGTTGGCGCGCTGCTGGGCGAGGTAGGCCTGGCCCTCGGCGATCGCGACGGAGGCGGTCTGGCCGTCACCGGCGATGGCGACGGAGCTCACCTTGGTGGTGTCCATCAGCGGGCCCGCGGCGGCCCCGCTGGTGCGGTTGGTCGCCTGGGTCCGGTTGCCGGCCGCGTCGTAGGTGTAGCTCGTCCAGTACGGGTCGACTCCGCCGACGTACGGGCTGCTGGTCGGCGTGGGCCGGGCGACGCAGTCGTCGGTCGCCGACCAGGCGTTGGTCAGGCGTTGCGCGAAGTCGTACGTGTAGCACTGGGTGTCCGTGACGGCGGCGTTGTCGCGGTCGTCACGGACCCGGGTGATGTTCCCGACCTGGTTGTAGGTATAGACCTTCTTGTCGAGGACCTGCGGCCCGCCCCTGTCCCGGTCCGTCCGGACCAGTGCGAGGCGCTTGGTGGCGTCCTCGTAGACGTAGCTCTGGACGGCACGGGAGCCGAAGGGGCCGGCGATGCTCTGTGTGACCTGACCGTAGGCGTCATACGAGTTGCCGTGGGAGTAGACCCGGTTGCTGCCGTCGCTCACGGTGGTGGGCAGGCCCAGCAGGGTGTAGTTGCGGTGGATGCCCTCCTGGGGGAGTCCTCCTGCGGCCGGGTAGGTCGTGGTGTCCGCGAGCCCCGTGTTCGGGGTGTAGGTCTGGGAGGTGGTGTAGGTACCGGCGAGGGCACCCTCGCTGTCCGGGATGGTGACGGTGCTGCCCAACGGGCGGGCGGCGCCGTCGAATCCGGTGATGCCGGTGGTGTAGGCCTTGCCGTTCTCCCAACGGGTGCTGCCCGTGGCCATGCCGTTGCTGCCGGGCAGGGTGTCGTAGGCCCACTCGGTCAGCTTGGTGCCGGTCGTGGAGCCGTCGAACATCGCGGTCTTGCGGCCGAGGATGTCGTACGTGTAGGCGAGCGTCCTGCCGCGGGCGTCGGTGACGGTGGCCAGGGTGCCGTCCGGGTTGTAGGTGCTGGTGGTGGTGCCCCTGTCCGGGTCGACGGCCTTGGTCTGGCGGCCGAGCAGGTCGTACTCCCAGGTCCAGGCGTTGCCCGCGGCATCGGTGAACCGGGTGAGCTTGCCGGCCGGGTTGTAGGTGTACTTGAGGGCCTCGTAGGCGGAAGCGTCGGCGCCGATGTCCGGGCTTCCGGTCTTGTAGTGCCGCACCTCGGAGGTGCGCCCGCGAGCGTCGGTGATCGTGAGCGTCGGTGTCCCGCCCTCGGGCGGGGTGGTCGCGCCCCAGTTCACGCCGTAGCGGGTGGTGGTGCGCCATTGCTCCTTGTTCAGCGATTTGAAGATGCTGGCGGTGGGCCGGTCGAGACCGTCGAACTCGGTCTCCGTCTGGGACGGGACCTTGTTGTCCAGACCGATCCACAGCACCGCTTCCGGGGCCCCGGTGGTGTGGTACGCCACGTTGGTGCGGTAGACCCGGCCGTGGCTGTCGTAGAAGCTGTCGGTGATGTTGCGGCCGCCATCGACGTCGTATGCCTGTTCCTGGACCTGGCGCGAGCGCAACAGGCCGTCGTACAGGGCGATGCCGGTGCGGTAGGCGCCGTTCTCCAGCAGCGTCCGGGTCGTGATGGCGGGCTGCTTGCCGGGTTCGATGGTGTAGGTGTAGGTCGCGTTGGGCGAGGCGCTCTTGTCCCGGCCGGGGTTCCACACGGCGGTGGTGCGGCCGAGGGCGTCGTAGTCGACGTACGTCGTGCGGTTGTTGGCGTCGACGACCTTCACCGGCTGGGCGCGCAGGCCGTCGTAGGTGGTGGTGGTCGTGAACTTCTTGGGGTTGGTGGACTGGACGACCGTGGCCTGGGAGCCGCTCGCCGGGGTGTAGGACGTCGTGGTCTCGGCGTTGTTGACGTCCCTGACGGAGGTGGCTCGCCCGTACTGGTCGTACGTGGTGGCGCTGACCGTCTGGTAGTGCGGGGTGGCTCCGTCGTAGCGGTCCACGGATTCCGTCGTGGTGGCGTTGCCCTTGCCCGGCTCCGGTGCGGCTCCGAGGGGCCTGCCGTCGTAGGCCGTCCTGGCCTCGCTCGTGACGGTCGTCGGCGTGGCCCCGTCCGAGCAGAGTGTGCTGGTGGTCTGCACGTGCTGCGGGTAGGAGACGAGCCAGTTGGCGGTGTCCGGGGTGACGTAGGTGGTGCGGGTGCACTGCTCGTCACCGGTGACGCCGGTGTCGCCTTCGTCCGAGACCGTCGTGACCTGACCGTAGTCGTCGAAGGTGCGGCTCTGGCGGAGCGTGCGGGCCGTGCTGCCGTCCGGCTGGAGCGCCGTGGTGGTCTCGCTGACGGTGCGGACCATCGTGGCGGTCACCGGCGGCAGGGCCGTGGCCTCGGGCCGGTTGGGCTCGGCCGGCAGGGTCGTGGTGGGCTTGCCGTCCTTGCTGGGCAGGGCCTTCACCGCGCGGCTCGCGGTGCCGCGGAGCCAGGGCTCGTTCACCGTGCTGGTGAGGGGCTTGCCGCCGTCGCTGTCGTCCTTGTCGTAGACGATGGTCTCGCGGGCGAAGCCGGCCAGTTCGTTGCTGTCCTTGACCCCGCGGAGGGGGCTGACAGGCCGGGGTTTGCCGTCGGCGAGGGTGTCACCGTCCATACCGCGGAAGTAGACGGTCTCGCTCAGGCTCCTCGCGGAGTCGCCGACACGGGTGCGGACCCGCTGGTAGCCCCGGAAGTCGTTCCAGGTGCGCTCCTTGTCGGCGGTGAACTCGGAGGTGTCGCGCCGCCAGGCCGCCCCGTCGAGGTACTCGTAGCTCGTGACCTTGTCGGGGGATCCGGAACCGGCCACCAGGTCGTGCTCGGTGACCTTCTCCACGAGGTACTTGTGGAACCAGTCGAGGACCGGGTCGACCGCTCCCTCAGGTGTCCACCAGGACGGGTAGCAGCGCCTGGTGTTGCTGTCCGGCGAGGGCAGGGCGCCTGCGACGCAGTCGGCGGCCGTGTACGTGATGTCGGTGTTGGAACCGGTCTCGGAGGTGATCCGAGTGATCCGGAACCGGTACAGCGGCGACCGGCCCTCATCGGAGTCGACCCGGTTGGGTAGCGGGTCGTTCCCGTGGCCGAAGGTCACCGGCTGGAGGACCAGCGGGGCGGTGCCGGCCTTGGCCGTGCGGGTGATGGACTTCAGCCACAGGGCCCGGCCGCCGCTGCTGCCGGTGGCGGGGAAGTCCTGGTCCAGGCTCCAGCTGTCGATGTCCCGGTAGCTGCCGTCACCCTGGAGGGCCTGGGTGCTGATGCCCGTCAGCCGCCTCTTGGACCAGAAGGTCGGGGCGCCGTTGCGGCAGTCCTCGCCCTTGTCGCAGGACTGGTCGACGGGGGTGTCGTACCAGTAGGCGGCATTGGCCTTGGTGAAGGAGCAGTCGGCCGCCGTGCACCGGTCCGCGGTGGAGAAGGCCACCTTGCCCGCGGGCGATGCGTTGTAGACCTGGCCCGCGCGGTGGCCGTACTCGATGCGGTTCAGCGTGGCGGCACGGGTGTACAGCGCATCCGCCTTGGGGGTCGCCGTGACGGCACCGCTGTTCCTGGCGTAGGCGTTCTTCTCCTGGTCGTAGAAGTACGCGGTCGCGTTGCCGTGCGGGTCGACGACGTAGTCCAGCTGCCAGCGCCACGCCCGGTCGCGCCAGGAGTCCTTGAAGGCGGGCGCGTAGCCGGGTTCACCGGGCTGGTTGCCGAACACGGGCACGGTCAGGGCCGAGCCGGTCTCGGGCTTGCCGCTGGCCCAGCCGGGCAGGCGGTTCTTGCCGAAGAAGTACTGGGTGCCGTCGGTCGTGGTGACCTTCCAGTACTCGTTGTCCGTGTCACCGTTGGCGGTGTCCGACGCCGTGCCGTTGAGCTTCTCGACACGCGAGCCGTCGTCGTTCGACAGCTTCCACGTGCCGGAAGCGTCGTCGCGTACCAGGGCGGAGCTGCTGCCGTTGAGCGAGATCGTGGCGTTGTCGGACTTCCAGCACAGGTCGCCGCCCTTGTCGGGCGCGTTGCTGCCCGACCCCTTGTCAGCCGCGCAACCGGTGTAGCTGCGTTCGATGAAGCCGGGGTTGTAGTCCCAGCCGTCGCCGATCCACGAGGACTGGTTGTTGGTGGACGCGGTGCGTCCGTCGATGGCCGCGGACGAGTAGGTGAGGGCGACCTGGGGAGTCAGGTCCCCCGGCACCGGCGGCACCTGGATCGGGTAGGACCAGTTGAAGGAACCGCTGTTGCCGCTCACCGACCAGGTACTGGACGCGGAGAGCGAGGTCGCCTTGTAGCTGCCCTCCGGCCCCGACGCCCCGGCGACGGCGGCCAGCACCGTCGCTCCGGCGGCCGAGGTGCCCGCGGCCTGGGCGAAGGACGCCTTGACCGTGCCGTCGGAGGGCCGGCCACCGGGGGCCGCCACCGCGACCTCCGCCGTCAGGGTCCCGGCCCTGTTGTCGTTCGACGCCGCCACCGGCGTGGTCGTCCGGCACTCCGGCTGGTCCGGGGTGGTCAACGCGCACGAGGGCAGCTGGACAAACGTCAGGCGGGATCCCCAGTCGGCCCCGAACGACTCGCGGAAGGCCTTGTAGTCGAGCTGGACCCGGGCCTTGTCGGGCGTCGGGCTGCCTGCTACCGGCTCCAGGTCGACCAGGACGCCGTCGAGACCCACGGTGGCCGCGGCCGCCCGGTCCGACAGGCCCACCTTGACCTTCGACGGCCCGCCCACCGCCTGGTCCTGCCCGAGGGAGGCGACGGTCAGCGGCAGGCCGGGCGCCTTCGCCTCGGGGGCGGACTTCTGCGCCGAGGCCGCCGGCAGGTCGATCTCGGCCTTCCCCGGCCTGGGCCATGCGGCTGCCGGAGACGCGGTCGAAGGCTGGGCCGCCTTCGGGGCCGGGCGTTCGACCTCGACCTTCACCAGCGGAACCGGTTCGACACGCTGGGGGGGCGGGAGCTTGGCCGCGTTGTCAGCCGCGACCGCGATGGCCGGAATCTGGACGGCAGCTGCTATCAGCGCCACGACCGCCATGGGCGCGACTTTACGGAGCACAGGACGCGTTATTGCCTCGGACCGACGCTTTCGCGGTCCTGGCGAGGCGCCCGTGTCGGATGGATACATCCGTTTCTTCCTCTTGATCGTGTTGTGCGGGTGCGATCGCACCCGGCGGGACGCTACCAAGAAGGCCGGACAGCCATACCTTTGACGGTTCGTCGCCCTACCGTGCCGAGGGCTCTTTATCTCTCTTCCGTAACTCCTTCACATACGCACCGACACCCCTTCGAGCCGTTCCCATACCGCAATGGGCGGCTTTGCCTCGTAATGCCCCCAAGACGCGCTCACGCTCCGCACCGTGTGATCACGATGTGGTATCCGATTTCCCCTTCCCACCAGAACCGGCCACGTCGAACTCCATCGGATCGTCACCGCCCACTTGCATGATGGGGACGCCCGCGAACCGAACAGAAAGTGAAGGGGATGCACCACCACAATGCCCGTCGAACAGGGCGAATGACCCGAAAGTCCGCAGTCGCACTGATCGCAGCGGCCGCCGTCGGAATCGCGGCAATGGGACCGGTTTCCGCGTACGCGGAAACCGGAATTCCATCCGCCCTTCCGCAGCCCGACGCCACTGAACGAGCAGCAGTGCTGACTGCTCGTCAGCTCGGCAGGCCCGTCGAGGTCGTGGACCGGCAGGACGAGACGACCGATCTCCTGGCGAACCCGGATGGCAGCTTCACCCTGCGCCGACACCTGCGGCCGGTCCGCGCCAAGGTGGCCGGGCAGTGGCAGCCGGCCGACGCCACCCTGGAGCGGCGCAGCGACGGGACCATCGCGCCGAAGGCCTCCGTCTTCCCGATGGCGTTCTCGGCCGGCGGGAGCACTCCGTTGGCGAGCATGCAGAAGGACGGCAAGTCCCTGGCCATCACCTGGCCGACGCCACTGCCACAGCCCGATCTGAACGGGAGCACGGCGCTGTACCGCGACGTGCTGCCCGGAGTGGACCTGAGAATCCTGGCCGAGAGTGACGGCTTCGCCCACCAGCTGCTCGTCAAGACCCGCGAGGCCGCGAACGACCCCCGCCTCGCCCAGGTCACCTACGGGCTCAGGACCGCGGGCATCACCCTCAGCTCCGGCAAGGACGGACGGATCGCCGCGCACGACAGCACCGGCGGCACGGTCTTCACGGCGCAGGCCCCGCGGATGTGGGACTCCCACGCCCCGGCCGCCACCGCCCAGCAGTCCGCCGCACCGGTGGCCAAGGCCGCAGCAGCCGCCCCGGCCGAGCCCGGCGCCACGGCCGAGCACGCGCCGAAGACGATGGCGACGCAGATCAGTTCGGACACACTGCGGCTGACCCCGGACGCCGACCTGCTGCACGGTGCGGACACCGTCTTCCCGGTCGTCATCGACCCGACGTTCACCGACGGCTGGCGCAACCGCTGGGCGGTCGTCTACTCCGCCACCCCCAACGCCGCCTATCCGGACGGAAACGGCTGGAACTCCGACAACCCACCGGACGAGCCACGCGTCGGCTACAACGGCAGCGGCAACACCCGCTCCTACATCGAGATGAACACCCGCGGCCTCGCCGGGGCCACCATCATGTCGGCGACCTTCCATGTCGAGGAAACCCACTCCTGGGGCTGCGATCCTGCCGCGGCGGGCAACACCGAGCTCTGGGCGACCGGCCCCATCGACCAGACGACGCCGACCTGGAACAACCAGGCCTCCTGGACCTGGCAACTCGACGCCAAGGCCTTCGCCCACGGCAACCCCACCTACTGCCCCGGCGTCCAGGGTGTGGACTTCAGCAACGACAACCTGCGCGCCGTCGTCCAGGGCGCGGCCGACCGGGGCGACGACAGCCTCACTTTCGGCCTGCGCACCCCGGACAGCTACCTCGGCAACAAGAACAGCTACAAGCGGTTCAAGAACGACCCATGGCTGGAAGTCACCTACAACCGGCCCCCGGTCCTGCACGACTACGCCGCCTGGGAGAGCCAGTGGACGCCGGGCAGCAGCAGCAACGTCAACGTGCCGTGCGTCAGTGACCCGGCAGCCTGGCCCACGGTCGGGCGCAACGACGTCGTCCTGACCGCCAGGATCTCCGACCCGGACAGCGACACCAGCCTGAGTGCCAAGTTCGAGGCCTGGGACCACGACACCGGGCAGCTCATTTTGGTCGACCGGGCCTCAGCCCCCAGTGGGACCTGGGCCATCATGAGGCTCGGCTGGGCCAAGATGCGTGACGGCGGCCGCTACAAGTGGCACGTCCAGGCCGAGGACGGCATCGCCGGCTCGGGCTTCGGCCGTGACTGCGGCTTCAACGTGGACAGCACACCGCCCACCAAGCCGACCGTCACCGCCGCGGACGGCCACAGCATCGATACCCCCGAGATGCCGGCCCGTACGCCGCGTACGGTCAAGTTCGCCTCCAGCGACCAGTTCGGCCTGAAGGGCTTCTGCTACGCCCTCAACAAGCCGCTGCCGGTGGTCAACCAGGGATGCGGAGGGACCTGGGTGGACGCCGGCCCGGACGGCACCGCGACCGTCACGCTCACTCCCGCCGGGTACCCGACCAACCGGCTCACCGTCCAGGCCATGGACAAGGCCGGCAACCTCTCCCCCTACGACGGCTCGGACGGTGGCCCGAACTCCAGCACCATCCTGATCAGCACGGCCCTTCCCGCTTTCGTCCACGACGTCACCGACCCGGCACACGTCGGTGACCGGCCGGGTGACCTGACCGGGGACGGCTACGCCGACCTGGTGGCCGCCACCAGCACCGGCGAGCTCGTCCTCTACCCCGGCCGCGGTGACGGGACCTTCGACCAGCCGCGGACCGTCGCCAATCCGGGCTGGTCCGGAGCACGCATCACCCACCGGGGCAACTTCACCACCCAGAACCCCGGCCAGACCGAGGACGGCTACGAGGACTTCCTCGTCAAGCAGGGCACCCGGCTCTACCTCTACCCCGGCAACGGCATGGGCGCCCCCGACGAATCCCAGCGCACCGAACTGTTCCACCCCAGCGGGGGTGACTGGTCCGGCACCGACCAGATCGTCGCCACCGGCAACATCGACAACCTGCCCGGAAACGACCTGATCACCAAGGACGGCGACACCCTCGTCCTCTACACCGGCACCGCGGAAGCGCCCCTCGCCGCCGAGACCGGAACCAACAGGCTCAAGCCCGGCATCGTCGTCTCCGCCTCCGGCTGGACCGACTACGAGGTCCTCGCCCCCGGCGACGTCAACGGCGACGGCATCCCCGACCTGCTCGCCCGGCGCAGCTCCACCGACCCGAACGACCCCGAGTACGGACGCGTCCGGCTGGTCCTGGGCGCCCGCAACGCCGACGGCCACGGCTACCAGGTCGGCGCGCCTGCCTCCGGCAGCATCTACGCCACCGGCTTCGACCCGCTGCACCGGCCGCTGATCACGACGCCGGGCAACCTGCACGGCACTGTCGCCGACAGCGGCAAGGGCTACCGGCTGTTCACCCCTACCCCCGGCCAGGGCACCGGAGACGTCCTCGCGACCACACCGGCCGACCCCGCCGCCACGGTGACCTACCACACCGCCGACGGAACGGCGCAGACCACCACCTGCCCGACCGGCTGCCTGCTGATGTACCCGGGCACGCCCACCGGGCTCGGGCAACCGCGCCTGGCCGCCCAGGGCAACCTGCACACCGTCACCGCGCTCGACGGCGGGCAGAGCCTGCGCAGCCCGGCCACCTCCCTGACCCGGGCCGCCGACGGCACCCTCGTCGCGGTGAAGACCACCGCCGACGGAAGCCTGTGGGCGACCAACCAGACCAGCACCACGGGCGGCTTCCGCAGCTGGTACCAGCTCAGCGGCCCGGGCGTCCACACCGGGGACGCGGCGCCGATCCTCTCGCCGGCCGCCGGCGGCACCGTGCACATCCTCGCCCGCACCCGCTCCGGCCGGATCGTCGACTACGCCCAGAACAGCCCCGACGCGTCGTTCGGCGCCGCGACGGCGGTCGGAAGCTCCGCGCCGGTCTTCGCCCAGGACCCCGCCGTCATCCTCGCGGCCAACAGCAGCATGCTCGTCACCGCCGTCGACACGGCGGGCGACCTGTGGGCGACCAACCAGCCCGCGCCCGGGTCGGCGTTCGGCGCCTGGTACAAGGTCAGCGCCACCGGCGGCCTCACGGGCCGCGCCTCGTCCGTGCTGTCCCCCGCCGGCGGCGGCACGCTCAACCTCTTCGCCCGCACCACCGACGGACACATCGGCTACTTCAGCCAGAGCGGCCCCACCTCGGGCATCGGCACCGGGGCATACCTCGGCTCCAACTCGCCGGTCTTCGCCGGTGACCCGAGCGTCACCACGGCTGCCAGCGGCGGCATGGTCGTCGCCGCCATCGACGTCAACGGTGACGTCTGGGCCATCGACCAGGAGGGCCCCGGGACGGCCTTCCGCGACTGGTACAGGGTCAGCGTCAGCGGGGGCACCGACGGCGCCACCGGCATCGTGCTGTCCGCCGGCGAGGGCGGCACGGTGAACATCGTCGCCCGCACGACCAACGGGCACATCGCCCTGTTCGGCCAGCCCGGCCCGACCAAGCCGTTCGGCACCGGCACCTACCTCGGCGACCCGGGCATGGCCTTCGCCGGGGATCCGCGCGTCCTGCTCTCCGACAACGGGGCCATGATCGTCACCGCCGCCGACGCGTCGGGGACGACCTGGGCGATCGACCAGTCCGCGCCGGGGAAGGACTTCCGAGCCTGGTACCGGGTCTGACCGTCGACGGGGGATGAGTCCGGCCGGCCCGGCAGCGAACGCCGGCCCGGCACCGACGAGCCCCGGGCGGCCTCCGCAGACCCCCGCTGACCTGCGGGAACGGCCGGGGCCCGGTGCCGGGCGGCACCGGGCCCCGGCCGTTCGTGTGCGGGGGGCGGATCAGTGCGGGTCGGGGGTCCGCTGGTCCGGGCGGGCGTCCTTCGGGGTGAAGGCCGTCGCCCAGGTGGTGGTCACGGACTCCAGGACCCCGCGCGCGGGGGCCGGTTGCGGGGGCAGGGGCTCGGCGGCGCGGAGTTGGTCGATGCTCCTGGTCATGCCGGTCTTGAGGCGTGGGGTCAGCGGCTTCTCGATGAGGCGGTGGACCAGCCAGGAGGCGACCAGCATGCCCACGGTGACGATGCCCACCGCCGTCCAGGGCTTGATGCCGCGCTCGTGGAGGACGCGCAGCGCGGTCCAGCCCATGGTCTCGTGGAGGAGGTAGAGCGGGTAGGTGAGGGCGCCCGCGAAGGTGAGCCAGCGCCACTGGATCCGCGAGGCCCACCCCAGCGCCACCGCGATCATCACCAGGTAGGAGAGCGTGGTCACCAGGACGGCGGGCCAGGTCGGCAGCTCGGGCCGGCCGAGGTAGGGGCTCAGCTCGGTCTGGTGCCGGATGGTGTAGAGGACCGAGAGGATCCAGCTGATCCCGATGATGCCGAAGAGCATGAGGTTGGGGCCGTACCGGTGGACCAGGTAGAGCGCCAGGCCGGCGACGAAGAACGAGGAGACCTGCGACATCGCGAAGAAGTCGAGGACCTGTGACTTGGTGCTCGCCGCGACGATGCCCGCGACCGTCCAGATCGAGCAGAAGGCGACGATCCGCCGGTAGGTCACACCCCTCCAGACCACGATGGCGAAGAGCAGGTAGAAGCGCAGCTCGATCCAGAGCGTCCAGTAGACGGCATCGACGTCCTTGATGCCGAGCCCCTCCTGGAACATGGTGAGGTTGGCGAGGACCTGGTCCGCGGGGAGCGGCTGCCGCACGAGCGGCCATGCCGCCACGACACCGGCGGTGAGCAGCACGGCGAACCAGTACGCGGGGTAGAGCCGGATGACCCGGGAGCGGACGAAGTCGCCCACCGGGCGGCCCCAGCTGCTCATGCAGATCACGAATCCGCTGATCACGAAGAACAGGCAGATGCCGGTCCACAGGTAGGCACCGACACCGGAAGCCCGGTGGAACACCTGCTCGGCCGGCCGGCCCCAGGCGCTCTCCTCGGGCTTGGTGCCGCCGCCGTAGCCGACGTAGTGGTGGAAGACCACCATCAGCGCGGCCAGGATGCGCAAGCCGTCCAGCACCGCGAGACGACCGCCCCTGCCACCCTTGCCGGTCCGGCCGGCCTTGCGGAGGCCCGACGTTCCTGGTCGCTGCCCGGGGAAAATGGTCACGGCAGAAGATAGCGCACAGACCTTCAACTGCCCGATGGTGGTCCGGTTCGCGGCGGGGCGGCTGCGCGACGGGTACGACGGGTACGACGGGTACGGCACGGTGCCGCAGCAGCGCGCCCGCCGCGAGGGCGCCCAGCGGCACCGCGGGCGGCGGCAGCGGCACGCCGGCGGGGCGGCGTTCGGGACGGGCACCGAAGCGGCGGGGCGCGGTCGTCACGGCCCGTGATCGGAAGGCCCCGGACGACGCCCGCGAGACCCGGTCCGGCCTGGCATACGCGGACGACCCGGGGCGGGGGCGGGCGCCGGCCTGCTCCCGCACCTGACCGAGTGGCCGCTCTGCGGGGCCGTGGCCTCGGGCGGGCGCGCGGCCGGCCGGACTCCTGGGGGCTGCCCGACGGCGCGGGTGAGGAAGCTAACAGTCGGCCCAACTCGCCCGCGCTACAGCAAGGTTGGAGCCGCCCGGGGACGGCTGCGGGCGGCAGGCCGGTGCCCTGTGCCGAGCCGCCTGCGAGGATTGGCTGGCCCGGCCGGAGCCGATCCCGGGCGATCACCGCCCGGTCGCCGGCGGGCCGGTCCGCCGAGGCGTCCGGCGGGTCACCGCCCTCCTCCTCTCGCTCGTTCCCTGCCCCCGTCCGGTCCGCGGCCGATCCCGGGGCGACGACGACGGCCCCGTCCCCCCGCCTGCCGACCCAGGAACGCCCCACCGCCGTGCCCAACGCCTCGCCCCTCGCCGCGCCCGACAGCCGCCGCGTGCCCTCCCCCGCCGTCCCCTCCGCCGCCATCCCCGCCCAACGCCGTGGCCCGGCTCCCGCCGGCGCCGCCGTGCCCGCCGGCCACGACGCTCCCGGGCCCGCCCCGGCCGCGAAGGCCGACCGCGCGGTCTGGCGCGCACTGCGCCACCGGCACATGCGGTGGTGGTCCGGTGTGAACCTGGTCTCGAACGTCGGCACCTGGATGCAGCTGACCGTCCAGAACCTCCTGGTGCTGCACCTCAGCGGCTCCGCCGCGCTCACCGGCCTGTCCGTGGCCCTCCAGGCCGCCCCCGGCCTCTTCCTCGGCCTGGCCGGCGGCGCGGCGGTGGACCGGTGGCCGCGCAAGGTCACCGCCGCCGCGGGGCAGGGCGCACTCGCCGTGCTGGCGTTCACCACGGCGGCGCTGGTGGCCCTCGGCCTGCTCACCGTCCCGGTCCTGCTGCTGCTCGCCGTACTCACCGGCCTGGTCGCCACCGTCGAGGGCCCGGCCTGCGCGCTGTTCGGCAACGATCTCGTGCCCCGCGAGGACGTCCCGTCGGCGATCGCGGTGGGCTCCGTGGTCTCCAGCGTCGGCCGGCTGGCCGGGGTGGCGGTGACGGGCGTGGCGGTCTCCCAGTTCGGCACCGCCAGCGCCTACGTCGCCAACGGGTTCTCCTTCCTGCTGGTCGCCACCGTGATCCCGTTCCTGCGCCCCCTCGCCGGGCAGCGCGACCAGGACCCGGACCAGGGCCCGGAGCAGGACCGCGGGGCGGCCCCGCACGCCCCGTCGCAGAGGTTCACCGCCTGGGACGGCATCCGCTTCTTCTGCGGCCGCCGCCGCCTGCTGGCACTGGCCGGCATCAGCGCGCTGAGCTGCGTGCTGGGCCGCAACTACGGGCTGACGCTCGCCGCACTGGTGACCGGCCCGCTGCACGGGGGCGCCGGAGCGTACGGCACCGTGTCCACCGTGCTGGCGGTCGGCGGGACGGTGGGCGCGGTGCTGGCGGGGCGGCTGCGCAGGCCCTCGGTCCGCCTGGTGGCGCTGCTGGTCGCGGCGGGGGCGGTCCTCCAGTCGGTGGCGGCCTGCTCACCGACCGTGCTGCTGCTGGCCGTGGTGGTGGCGCCGATGGCCCTGCTGGAGGCGCTGGGCGACACGGCGGTGCTCACCATCCTGCAGACCGACCCGCCCGCCCACCTGCGCGGCCGGGTCCTGGGCGCCTGGCGCAGCCTCAGCACCGTCTGGACGCTGGCGGGGCCGCCCGCGTTCGGCCTGTTCATCCAGCTGTCGGGAGCCCGCACCGCGCTCCTGGTGGGCGGCCTGCTGGTCGGGCTGCCGCTCGGCGCCGCCGCACTGCGCCGCGGGCAGGGCGCCCGCCGCGCCGCGCCGGTCGTTCAGCCCACGTAGCGCCGGGCCCGTGAGTCGCGCTGGGGCCCTTCCAGCAACCGCAGCCCGCGTTCGACCCGCGCGGGCACCCGTCGCCGCTCGCGCAGCACCCAGGGCAGGCCGGCGGCGGCTTCGGCGAAGGCGCGCACCGACACGGAGTCCCTGGGGACGGTGCGGGCCAGGCGCGCCGTGCGCAGCAGCGCGCGGCCGAGCGGGCGCCGCAGCCAGCTGAACCACAGGGTGTTGCGGATGCCGTGGCGTCGGCGCAGCGTGGGGTCGCGAACCGCGGACGGCCGGTGGTGCACGGTCAGCTCCTCGGCGAACACCAGCCACCAGCCGGCGGCGGCCAGGTCGGCGGCGAGCAGCTCCTCCTCGCCGCCGAGCCAGAGCCGGGTGGAGAAGCCTCCGGCCGCCCGGAAGGCGGACAGCCGGACAACGGTCGCGCCGGCCAGGAACGAACCGAGCGCCGGCCCCGGCAGTCCGGCCGGCCCCGGCACGGGTGAGGTGCGCAGCTCGGCCACGATGGGGTCCTCGGTCGGCGGCCGCCCCGCCTCGTCGACGAGGATCCGGGCGGTGACGGTGGCCACCGAGGGATGGGCGTCGAGCAGGTCCGCCGCACGGCTCAGGTCGCCCGCCTCCCACCAGGTGTCGTCGTCGCAGAAGGCGAGGTACCGGCAGTCCAGCTCGCGCGCCGCCAGGTTCCGCCCGCAGGCCCCGAGATTGCGGCCCGGGCACAGCAGCCGCACCTGCGGGAAGTGCCGCCGGACGGCCTCGGCCGTGCCGTCCGCCGAACCGTTGTCCACCACGACGATCGGCGGCCGCTCGGGCAGGTCGGCCAGCCTGCCGAGCGAGTGCAGGAGTTCCGCGCGCCGGTTGTGGGTGATCACCGCGACGCCGATCCGGTCGTCACCGCCGCGCGCGTCCCTCACGGTCCCGGCCCCGATCGTTCCAGGCGGTCGAGCGCCTCCTCGACCGAGGCGGGCAGCCGTCGGCGCTGCGACACGGCCACCGGCAGCCGGGGCAGGGCGGAGAGCAGGGCCCGGACGGCCTGCCGGTCGCTGCCGGCCGACCGGATCAGCCCGCCGGTCTGCCGGGCCACCCGCGGCCAGGGCCGACGCAGCCAGCAGGTCAGCAGCTCGTTGCGGTGCAGCCTGGCGACCCGGCCCGGACGGGGGTCACCGGCCGGCTCGTGGTGCGCCACCACCTGCTCGCAGTGGGCGACGCCCCAGCCGGCCGCGGCCAGGTCCAGGGCCAGCAGCGTCTCCTCCCCCGCGAAGTGCAGCAGCCGGTGGAACCCGCCCACCTCCAGGAAGGCGCTGCGCCGCACCACGCTCGCGCAGGCGAGGAAGCCGAGGACGGAGGGCCCCGGCAGGTCGGGGGCGGTGCCGAGCGGTGATGCGGCGAGCAGCGCGTCGATCGGGTCGCGGCGCCTGCTCGCACCGACCTCGGTCGCCGCCGCGAGCAGCCCCAGCCGGGGGTACCGGTCGAACAGCCCGGCGGCGGCGGCCAGGGAGCCGGGGTGCCACCAGGAGTCGTCGTCGCAGAAGGCGACGTACGGCGTGTCGAGCGCGGCCACGCCCAGGTTCCGGGCGACGGCGCCGAGGTTGCGGCGCAGCGCGCCCAGGACGACCTGGGGGTGGTGCTGCCGGACGGCCTCGACCGTACCGTCCCGGGACCCGTTGTCGAGCACGACCACCGTCGGCCGTTCCGGCAGCGCGGCCAGCCGTTCCAGGGTGCGCAGCACGTGCGCGCGCCGGTTGCGGGTGATGACGACGACCCCGACCGGGCACGCGGGCTGGTTCAGCGGCATCGGCCGGCCTCCTCCCGCGGTGGGTCGCCCGCGGCGGTCAGCAGGTGCAGCGCCTCGACGACCTCCGGCACGCCGATCCGCAGCAGCCGGGCGTCCGGTTCGGTGCCGTGCGCGTCACCGGGGCGGGGGCCGGCCCCCGGCTCGCCGTGCCACAGCGCCACGTGCCGCTCGGCGGCCGGCGGCCCCCACAGCGCGGGGGAGACCGGGCCGAACAGCGTCACCGACGGCGTGCCGAGGGCCACGGCGAGGTGGGCGAGGCCCGTGTCGCCGGACACCACGGCCGCGGCCCGCGCCACCAGCGCCGCCAGCTCCGGGAACGGCAGGTCCGCCGTGCCGCCGACGACGGAGCCCGGCGGGAGCGCGGCGGCCCCGGCCACCCGCTCGGCCAGCGCGCGCTCGCCGGCTCCGGCACTGACCACGACGCGTCGCCCCTGCGCCCGGAGCGCCCGGGCCAGGGCCGCGAACCGTTCGGCCGGCCACCGGCGGGCCCCCGCGTCGGCCCCCGGGTGCAGGAGCACCGCGCCCGGCGCGGGCGAGGGCCGCTCGGGCGGGCGGATCCGCAGGTCGCCGGGGTCGGCTTCGATGCCGTACCAGTGCAGGAGACGGCACCACCGCTCGCGTTCGTGTTCGTCGGCCCGCCAGAGCGGGCCCGCCAGCGGCGGGGTGCCGCTACGGGCGTAGCCGAGCAGGCGGCCGGGCCGGACGGTGCGCAGCAGCTGGTGGCTGGGCGGGCCGTTGCCGTGCAGGTCGACGGCGATGTCCGGTGGCGCGGCGTGCCACACCAGCCGGGCGGGCACCGCGCGCCGCTCGGCCGTCGTGGCCAGCAGCCGGTCGACGCAGCCGGTCGCCGCCGCGGCGGCGGCCAGCCGCCCCGGGGCGGCGAGCACCAGCCGGTGCTCCGGCCAGTGCCGGCGCAGGGCCCGCAGCGCGGGGACCGCGGTGAGCAGGTCGCCCAGGCCCAGCGCCCGCAGCACCAGCACGGTGGGCGGGCCCGGCCGCCCGCTCATCGGAGGCCTTCCGTCGCGGTCGCGGCGGCGCGCCGGGCGAGCGAGGTGGTCGACCGTCCGTCCAGGTAGGGCAGGACCATGGCGTGCCCGTCCCACTCCCGCAGCACGGACGCCTCGGGCAGCGACTCGGTGGTGTAGTCGCCGCCCTTGACCCACAGGTGCGGCCGCAGCCGCCGCAGCACGGCGTGCGGGGTGTCCTCGTCGAAGACCGCGACCGCGTCGACGCAGCCCAGCCCGGCGAGCACGGTCGCGCGGTCCTTCACGGGGTTGATCGGTCGGCCCGGCCCCTTGAGGCGCCGCACCGACCGGTCGGAGTTCAGGCAGACGACCAGGCAGTCGCCCAGCCGCCGGGCGGACTCCAACAGGCTGACGTGGCCGGCGTGCAGCAGGTCGAAGCAGCCGCCGGTCGCCACCACCGTGCCGCCCCTGGCGCGCACCGCCTCGGCCAGCCGGACGGGATCGGCCGGCGGTCGCGCGGCGGGAGCGGCGCGGTCCTGCCAGAGCCGGGCGGAGCCCGCACCGCCGGAGGCCACGAAGTCCGTGGCCGCCGCCACCGCGCGCTGCACCGCTTCTTCGGCGATGGCGCCGTCCGCCAGCGCCGCGAGGGCCGCGGCGGCGAAGCAGTCGCCCGCGCCGCACGGGTCCCCGGTGGCCTCGTGCGGGGCGGGGATCAGGATGGGACCGTTCGCGCCGCGGCTGAGCAGCGCGCCGTGCGGGCCCAGGGTGACGGCCACGGCGGCGGCCCGCCAGCGCCGGGTCAGGATGGCGGCGCGCCCGCTGTGGTCCGCCAGGGTGTCGCCCGTCGGAGCCCGCTCGTCCAGCGCGCTGGTCAGGGCGCGGGCCTCGGCGGCATTGGGGGTGGCGAGTCGTACGCCGGGCACCGGAGGCCCGCCGCGGGGGTGCGGGTCCCAGACCACCGGCACCCGCCGGGCGGCCACCGTCAGGAGCGGCCGCAGCGCGTCCGCCGTGCCCCGGCCGTAGTCGGCGACCAGCACCGCCCCGGCGGCGCCCAGCGCGAGTTCCGCGGCCTCCCCGGGGGCGCCGGGCAGGCCGCCGCCCCGGTCGAACCGCAGCAGCGGGCGTCCGGCCGCGCGGACCCTGGTCTTCACCGGGAGGTCGCCGTCGAGCGGGAGCTCGGCCAGCCGCACCCGGCCCGCGAGGCACCGGCGCAGTTCGGCCGCCGCCTCGCCCCGGCCGAGTGCGGTGACCAGCACCACCTCGCGGCCGCCCCGCGCGGCCAGGCAGGCGGCCAGCGCGGCACCGCCGGGACGGGTGAGCTCCCCCGTCACGTCCACCACCGGCACCGGGGCGTCCGGCGCGAGCCTGGTGGCCTCGCCCTCCAGGTCCCGGTCGAGCAGGGCGTCGCCGACCACGACGAGAGGCCGGCTCACGGCCGCCTCACCGGCCCGGGACGGCGCTCCGCCGACGGGGCGGGGCGCGCGGCGCGGTCCGCCGCGCGGCGGGCGAGCGCGGCGTCGAAGGCCTCGCAGAGCACGTGCACGGCGAGCAGGTGCACCTCCTGGACGGTGGGCGCCTGCGGCGCGGCCACGGCCAGGGTGTCGTCCGCGCGCTCGGCGAGCGGGTTGGGTGCCGGCCCGGTCATCGCCCACACCCCGAGCCCGCCGGCCCGCGCCCGCTCGGCGGCCCTGAGCAGGTTGGCGCTGCGGCCCGAGGTCGAGAGCAGCACCAGGACGTCGCCGGGGCGGCCGTGCGCCGCCACCTGCCGGGCGAAGACCTCGTCGAACCCGTAGTCGTTGCCGATGGCCGTCAGGCTGGAGGACTCCGCGTGCAGGGAGATGGCGGAGAAGGCGGAGCGCTCGGTCGCGTAGCGGCCGACCAGTTCGGCCGTCAGGTGCTGGGCCTGCGCCGCGCTTCCGCCGTTGCCCGCGGCGAGCAGCCGCCCTCCGGCCGGCAGCAGGCCGGCCAGGGCCTCGCCCCACCCGGTGACCAGCGGCAGCTGGTCACCGCGCAAGCGGGCCACGGCGGTCTCCAGGGCGCGGCAGTGGGCGACGGCCTGGTCGCGGTCGTGCGTGGAGTCGTAGAAGTCGCTGACCATCAGGAAGCTCCCGTCGTCGTACGCGCGGGCGTCGGCGCCGCGCCGGCGCGCCGACCGCGCCGGGTGGCCCAGACCGGCTGGGCCAGGACCTCGCGGTACACCTGTTCGGTGCTCTCGGCGACGCTCTGCCAGGCGAAGCGGTGCTCGACCCGCCGCCGGCCGGCCGTGCCGTAGGCCGCGCGCGTCGCCGGATCCGCCAGCATGGTGACGACGGCCGCGGTGAGCGCGTCGGTCGAGTCGGGGCGGACCAGCAGACCGGTGCGGTGGTGGACCACGGTGTCGAGGTGGCCCCCGACGGCGGTGGCGACCACCGGCACGCCGCAGGCCATCGCCTCCAGCGGCACGATGCCGAACGGCTCGTAGCGGGCCGGGCACAGCACCAGGTCGGCGCTGCGCAGCAGGGCGGGCATCCGCGCACTGCTGACCCCGCCGAGCAGCACCAGCCGGTCGGCGACCCCGAGCTCCGCGGCGCGGGCCCGCAGCCGCCGGGCCTCCGGCTCCTCGTCCAGCCGGTCCACCGGCGGGCCGCCCGCGACCAGCAGCTCGACGCCCGGCAGCCGCGGCAGGGCGTCCACCGCGAGGTGCACGCCCTTGCGGGCCACCAGTCGGCCGACCGCCAGCAGCCGGGGGCGGTCCGTCCGGGGAGCCCGGGGGCCGTGCGGGCTGAAGCGCCGCGGGTCCACCCCGCAGGGCACGACTTCGATCCGGTCCTCCGGCACTCCCATCGCCCGCAGTTCGGCCACCTCGTCGCGGCAGGTGGCGATCACCGTCGCGACCGACCGGCCGAGCGCCGCCTCGATGGCTATCCGGGTCGGCGGGCTGGTGTCGGCGTCCGCCTGGTGGCGCCGCTTCACGGTGCCCAGCGCGTGGTACGTCTGGAGCACGGGGACGCCGTGGAGCCGGGCGCCGCGCAGCGCCGCCACCCCGGACATCCAGAAGTGCGCGTGCACCACGTCGGGCCGGTGGTGTGCCCAGTACCGGGCCAGTTGGTCGCCGAAGGCGCCCATGTGGGGCAGCAGCGCGTCCTTCGGCAGCGGTTCGGGGGCGCCCGCGGCGACGTGGTGCACGGTGACCCCGGGGCACAGCGGGACGTGCTCGGGGAGCGCGGCGCTGTCGCGCCGGGTGTGGACCGTCACGGTGTGGCCGCGCTCGGCCAGGGCCCGGGCCAACGCCGCGACGTGGACGTTCTGGCCGCCCGCGTCGACGCCGCCGAGGGTCGCCAGCGGGCTGGCGTGCTCCGAGACCAGCGAGATCGTGAGGGTGGACATCAGCCGGTGACCTCCTCGATCAGGCGGTCCCAGTCCCCCAGGAACCGCTTCAGGCCGTAGCGTTCCAGCGCCGCCTGCCGCGCGCGTGCCCCGTCGGCGGCCGCCGCCTCGGGCTCCGCGAGGTAGTGGCGGACGGCTTCGGCGAGGGCTTCGGGCCTGGTCGACACCACCCCCGTGCCGGGCGCCACCGCCCGGGTCGCCTCGGTGGTGGCCAGTGCCACCACCGGCATGCCCAGGTGCATGGCCTCCAGCAGCGAGAGTCCCAGCGAGGTCCAGCGGACGGGGTGCAGGTAGAGGCGGCGCCTGGCCATCTCCTCGTGCAGCCGCGCCTGGGGCAGCTCGGCGGTGCGACAGCGGTCGGCCGGCAGGCCGAGGTGCCGGGCGAGGGCGCCGGTGCCCATCCCGAACACGTCCAGTGGGCCGTGCGCGGCGAACAGCGGCAGGAGGTCGGTGCCGGTCGTCCGGCCGCGGCGCAGCGGCTCGTTCACCACCACCGCGGCGGCGGGCACCTCGCCGGTGTAGCGGTGCCCGGGGTCCACGATGCCGTGTTCGATCACCTCGGTGCGGGTCCGGCCGCAGTCCCAGAAGAGCCGGTTGAAGTCCGTCACGTGGACGACCGTCAGGTCGCTGCGGTCGGCCATCGGATGCCTGGTGTCCGGCACTCGGCCGTGCGGGCAGTTGTGTTCGAGGTAGACCGCCGGCACGTCGCGGCCCGGCTGCCGTCCCAGCCAGCGGGCCGCCAGTTCCGCCTCGTGCGGGCGTTGCAGCACCACCAGGTCCACGGGGGTGGAGCGCAGTCGCTCCGGCGGGACCTCCTCGACGGAGGCCGGCCAGTCGAAGGTCCGGGCACGCCCCAGTCCGTCCGGGCCGCGGTCGGGCGTGACCGGTACCAGGTAGCGGTGCGGTCCCTGGACGAACGCGGTGGTCCACGATCCGTGGACGTGCCAGAGCAGGATGTTCACGGGATCTCCTTCCCGGAGGCGGGCTGGTCGGTCGGCTCGGCAGGGGCACGGGCCGGCGCGGTGGTGCCCGGTCGCCGGTCGAGCAGGGCGTCGACGGCCGCGGCGACCTCACGGCCGGTCAGCGTGTCGAGGCAGGGGTGGCCCGGCACCGGGCAGACCCTGGCGCGGGTGCCGGCGCAGGCGGCGTCCTGCCGTCCGAGCAGCACGTGGGGGACGCCGAAGGGGCGCCAGCGGCCCGCCGGCACCACGGGGGCGAACAGGCTGGCGACCGGTGTGCCCACCGCGGCCGCGAGGTGCGCCGGGCCGGTGTTGCCGACCACGACGGCGCGCGCACCGGCCAGGACGCCCGCCAGCGCGGGCAGATCGGTCCGGCCGCCGAGGTCCAGCCCGTAGGGGCCGGCCACCGCCGCGGTGAGCGACTTCTCGTCGGGCCCTCCGGTGACCACCACCCGGTGGCCGGCCGCGGTGAGCGCCGTGACGATCTCCGCCGCCAGGCCCGCCCCCACCGCCCGGGCCGGTACGGCCGCGCCCGGATGGACGACGACGTACGGCCCGGGGCCGGTCAGCGCGGTCTGGTCCGGCGGGGGCAGCACCCCCAGCCGGCCGTCGTCCCCCGCCGGCAGCGCGTACCCCGACGCCGTGGCCAGGTCCAGGGCGGCCTGCGCCTCGTGCCGCCCGTCGGCCCGCCGGTGCCGCAGGTCCAGCAGCGACCCGGGGTGGTCCTCGCAGTCGGCGGCGATCCACGGCACGCCCGCGAGCCGCAGCAGCAGGGCGGTCGGCAGGGGGCTCTGGTGGAAGGAGGTCAGCACGAGGGCGCGGTCGAACCCGGCGCCGGCCAGGTCCGCGGCCAGCGCCCGGATCTCGGCGGGGCGCACCGGGGGCGGGTCGAAACCGCTCCACGGCGCGGCCCACACCAGCACGTGGTCCACGCCCGGCAGCAGCCGGCCCGCCGGCGCGCCCTGGGGGCCGCAGAGCAGCACCACCTCCCGCGATCCGTGGGCGACCGCGCGCACGGCCGGACCGGCGAGCAGGACGTCTCCGGCGCTGTCGAGACGGACGACCAGGCTCCTCATCGGCGGCTCCGTCCGCCGGGGCGCCGGACGCCGCCGGTCAGCAGCCGGACGGCGCCCAGCAGGTCGTCCGCCCGGTCGTCCGCCGCGGCGACCTCGTGCGCCAGGGTCACCGGGGTGGGTACCAGCACGCCGCACGCGCCGGCCGCCCGGGCCGCCTCGACGTCCGCGCCGATGTCCCCGACGACCACCGTCCGCTCGGGCGGCACGCCCAGCAGGCCACACGCGGCGAGCACCAGTCCGGGGGCGGGCTTGCGGCACCCGCACCCGTCGTCCGGGCCGTGGGGGCAGACCGCCCAGACGTCGAAGGGGCCCAGCAGTTCCTCGACGCGTTCGCGCACCGCCGTCACCCGCTCCCGGTCCAGCAGGCCGCGGGCGACGCCGGACTGGTTGGTCACCACGCCCACCGGGATCCCGAGGTCCCGCAGGACGGCCAGCGCCCTCCCCGCCGTCGGCACCGGCCGCACCAGGGCCGGGTCGCCGTTGTACGGGACGTCCTCGATGAGGGTGCCGTCCCGGTCGAAGAGCACGGCGGCAGGCCACCGGTCGGACGGGGCCGGGCCACCCGGGGGCGCGGCCCCGTACAGCCACGGAGCCGGGCGGGTGCCGGCGTCCGCCGTTCCGGCGAGACCGTGATGGGCGCTCATCCGGACAGCTCCGCCGTGACCGGGCCGTCGGGGGTCCCGACCGCGGGCCCGGAGGGCCCGGGGGCCAGGGCGGCCCAGGAGGGGACTCGGCGGTACCGCAGCTGCCCGCCCGCCCAGTGGCGGGAGGCGGCGAGCGGAATCAGCGCGCTGGTCAGCAGCATGGCCCTGACCTCGGCGCGCGTTCGCGGCCCCGGGGCGATCCGGGCGGCCGCGAACTCGGCGGTCCCCAGGAGCCAGCAGCCCGCCAGTGCCGCCGCCTCCCGCCGGCGCCCGGTCCCCGCGGCGATCAGCGCGCCCGCGGCGGCGGCGGTCGTGGCGAGGTGGCGGGGCAGCCTCCCGCGCGGTGCCCCGGCCCGGCGCCACCAGTCGCGCCCGTGGAGCCGGTTCATCAGGACGTCGTCGGCGTTGCCGGCCTGCTGACGCAGCGACACCCACGCGTCGGCGGGTCGCACGGGATGGGTGGTGGACCGCTCTCCCCTGGTCAGCTGCCAGCCGGCGTTCAGCAGCCGCAGCGCGAGGTCGGCGTCCTCCCGGAAGGCGCGCCGGAACCGCTCGTCGAACCCGCCGACCTCGACCAGTGCCGCGCGGCGGTAGGCCATGTCGGCGGTGATCCAGCGGGCGGTGGCGAGCCCGGCGGTGGCCCGCTCCCAGTCGGTCGGCCTGCGTCCGGAGGGCAGCGGCACGTCGATCCGGCCCTGCACCCCGGCCGTGCGCGGGGACGCCGCGGCGAGGTCGCGCTCCAGGTCCGCCGCCCAGGTGGGGCCGGGCACGGTGTCGTCGTCCAGGAACGCCACCCAGGGTTCGGTGACGGCCCGCCAGCCGGCGTTCCGCGCCGCCGCCGGCCCGTTGCCGCAGCCCGGGACGACGCTGAGCCGGTCGGACAGGGCGGCGGGGACGTCGAGCGGGAGCGGACCGCAGTCGCTCAGGGGCCGGTCGTCGACCAGGACGACGTGGTCCGGCGGCGGTCCGGCGCTGTCGGCCAGGGCGGCCAGACAGGCCGTCAGGCTCGGCCGGCCGAGGGTGGGGACGACCACCGCGTAGCGGAGCGCGCTCATCGGCCGGCCTCGCCGGTGGTGTCGCCGTCGGCGAAGACGGAGCCGCGGCGCACGGCGAAGGGGCCCAGCGCGAGCAGGTCGACCGGTGAGGAGCCGAAGCACTCCAGCGCGTCGCGCACGTCGTCGACCATGGGGCGCCCCGCCGTGTTGAGGCTGGTGTTGACCACCACGGGCAGGCCGGTCAGCAGCTCGAACTCCTCCAGCATCCGGGCGGTCAGCGGGTCGGCGGCGGGGTCGACGGTCTGGATCCGCGCCGTGCCGTCCACGTGCACGACGGCGGGAATGCGGTCGCGCCAGTCGGTGGCCACCTGGTGGACGAAGAGCATGTACGGACTGGGGAGCGGTCCGTCGAAGATCTTGGCGGCCCGGTCGGCGAGCACCATCGGTGCCACCGGCCGGAACTGCTCGCGCCCCTTCACGTCGTTCAACCGCTCCAGGTTGGCCGCCCGGCCCGGGTGCGCCAGCAACGAGCGGTGGCCGAGCGCCCGCGGGCCGTACTCCGAGCGCCCCTGGAACCAGGCGACGATCCCGTCCTCGGCCAACGTCCGCGCCACTTCCGCCGCGATGTCCTCGGAGCGCCGGTAGGGCACCTTGGCCCGGCGCAGCCACTCCTCGATCTCCGCGTCGGACCAGCCCCGCCCGAGGTCGGCCCCCGGCATCGGAGCCACCGGCTCCCCCTGCCCGGCGGCCAGGAAGAGGGCCGCGCCCAGCGCGGTGCCCGAGTCCCCCGCGGCGGGCTGCACCCAGACCCGGTCGAACGGGCCCTCGGCGGCGATCCGGGAGTTCGCCACGCAGTTCAGCGCGACACCGCCGGCCATGGAGAGCAGCGAGTCGTGGGTCCGACCGTGCAGCCAGCGGACGAGGTCCAGGAGCACCTCCTCCAGGACCCGCTGGGTGGAGCACGCGAGGTCGGCGTGGTCCCTGCTCCACTCCTGCCCGGGCAGCAGGGCCGGGGCCAGCTCGGACCAGGGGATCCCGGTGGCGCGGAAGCCGCCGTCGCCGGTCGGGTGGACGTACCGGCGCAGCTCGGTGAGCCGGGTCGGCGCGCCGTAGGAGGCCATCGCCATCACCTTGTACTCGTCCGAGGAGCGCAGGAAGCCCAGATGCTGCGTCAACTCCTCGTAGACCAGGCCGAGCGAGTGCGGCAGCCGCTGGGCGGCCAGCGGTTCGAGCCGCCCGCCGACCCGGCGGGCCGCCAGGTGGGAGGCCGCTTCACCGCGGCCGTCCAGCACCAGGACGGCGGACGGGTCGGCGTCCTCGTCGGCCGCGAAGGCCGCGGACGCCGCGTGTGCCAGGTGATGGGGGACGAAGCGCACCTTCGCCGGGTCCAGGCCCGGCAGGGCTTCCGCGAGGAACGCGGGCGCCTGCTGCGCGTACCGGAGCCGCAGCCAGTCCCACGGGTCGTCGAGCCCGAGGCTCTCGGCCGGTTCGCTCAGCGCCGGATCGAAGGAGTAGCCCACCAGGTCCAGGTCCTGCGGGCGCAGGCCGGCTTGCTCCAGGCACCAGCGGGCGGCCTGTTCGGGCAGCTCCCAGGCGGAGAAGGGCAGTGGTCGCTTCCCGTGCTTCCGGCGGCTGAACCGCTCCTCCTCCGCGGCCGCGACGGTGCGCCCGTCGATGACCAGGGCGGCGGCGGGGTCGTGGAACAGGGCGTTGATACCGAGGACGCGCATGGTGGTTCTGGCCTTTCGATCGAGAACACGTCGCCGCCGGGCGGGCCACGACGGCGTGGCCGCGTTGGGTCAGGCGTCGGGATGCTCGCGGAACCAGGCGACGGTCCGTCGCAGGCCTTCCCGGGCGGGGACCCGCGGCTCCCAGCGGAGCTTTCCGCGCGCCAGGGTGAGGTCGGGCCGCCGCACCGCGGGATCGTCCGTGGGCCGTGCGATGAACTCGATCTCCGACGAGGAGCCGGTCAGTTCGATGACCAGGCGGGCCAGTTCGAGCATGGTGAACTCGGTGTCGTTGCCGATGTTGACCGGGCCCGCCAGATCCGAGCGGGCCATCGCCAGGATCCCGGCCACGGTGTCGCTGACGTAGGTGAGCGAGCGGGTCTGGCTGCCGTCACCGGTGACCGTCAGCGGCTCGCCCGCCAGTGCCTGGCGGATGAACGTGGGCACCGCCCGTCCGTCGTGGGAGCGCATCCGGGGGCCGTAGGTGTTGAACAGCCGCACGATCGCGGTGTCCGCCTGGTGCGCGCCCGCCTCCGCGGTGGTCAGCGCCTCGGCGAAGCGCTTCGCCTCGTCGTAGACGCTGCGCGGCCCGACCGGGTTGACGTTGCCCCAGTAGCTCTCGCTCTGCGGGTGCTGCAACGGGTCCCCGTAGACCTCCGACGTGGAGGCGAGCAGGAACCTCGCTCCGTGGCGCTGCGCCAGGGCGAGGGCGTTGCGGGTACCCAGGCTGCCGGCCTCCAGGGTGTGGACCGGAAGGCGCAGGTAGTCCGCGGGGGAGGCGGGCGACGCGAGGTGGAACACCAGGTCGGTGGGCTGGTCGAGCTCCAGCGACTCTCCGACGTCCGCTTCCACGCAGGTGAAGGCGGGATGGCCGTCGAGGTGCGCCAGGTTGGCCCGCGAGCCGGTGCAGAAGTCGTCCACGCAGGTGACGGCGCAGCCCTCGGCGAGCAGCGCGGTACAGAGGTGGGAGCCTACGAATCCGGCTCCACCGGTGACCACCGCGTGGCGGGCGGGCGATGCCGACGGCCTCATCGATCTCTCCTCGGTCCGGTGTGACGGAGCGCCCGTGGGGGCCTGCGGTCCAGCCTTCACGCTCGGCGGCGGGGGCGCGACCGGAGTGACGGCCGCCTTCACCCGCCGTGACCACGGGTCGGCAGGGCGGCGGCGCCCCGGGCGCTGCACGGCGGAGGGGGAGTTCGCCGCGTCCCGCCCGCACCGGGGCGGGCGGCCCGGTGCTCCTCCCGGTCCGCTTCGCGGTTCACCCGTTCGGGTCCGCCGCGCCGCCCCCGAGGGGGCGCGGCGGACGCCCGCGCGCCCCAGGGGCGTTTCGCAGTCGCGGCCCGGGGGCGCCGGTGGGAGCCGGAGGCGATTCCCGCCGGGATTGCCGGGTATGCGAGGAAAGACGGGGTACGCGAAGAAGAAGGAGGTGAGACGGCTCATGGTGACGACCAAGCGCACACCCTCGACGTCCGCCTCGGCTGCGGAGAAGTTGCTGCGTCCGGTGGACACGGTCATGGCGACCGTCAGCCAGGTGCCTGGTGCTGCCCAGGTCAGAGGGGCTTTCGACGGCGTCCTGGGCGCGGTGGGGGTGGTCTCGCCGCGCTCGCGCCGGATCGCGGCCTACGCCGGCGCCGGTCTGCTGGGAGCCGCGGGCGTGGTCGAGTGGCCGGTGGCGGCCGCTGGCGCCGCCGTCGTGTGGCTGACCCAGTCGCGCCCGGGGACGAGCGCGGCCCACGCCGACGCTCCGACGGCCGAGGGCGGTACGGCGGCACCGGCTCGGCGTTCCGGGACGGCGGCGCCGTCGGCGGAGCGCACGGCGGCGGCGAAGCCCCGTACGCCGAAGAACTCGACGGCGAAGCCCCGCGCGACGAGGAACACCACGACGAAGAACACGGCGGCGAAGCCCCGCGCGGCGAAGAAGACGACGGCCAGGACATCCCCGAGCCGGACCGCGGCCTCGGCGAGCCGGTAGGCGGGACGGCCCCGTGAGGTGCGTGAGGTGAGAGATGCTCCTGCGGCTGGTCGCACGGTTGCCCGCGGCGGGGCTTGACCTCGCGGTGGGGGTACCCGTCCGGGGCGCCCGCCGGGTCCTCCCCTCGGCGGGCGCCGCGGTACGCGGGGCGGTCGAGGCTGCCGGGGCGGGGGTGCGCACCTCGGCGCGCGGGGCGGCGGCGGTGTCGTCCGCCGCGGTGCGGGTGGGGCGGGTCGGGGTGAACGCGGTGACGCCCGCGCGCGCCTACTGGCACGCCGGATCCCGGGTGCAGCTGCCGCTGCGGCCCGCTCCGGGTGCCACCGTCCGGAACGTGGAGGCAGCGGCGAGGAGGGTGGCGGCCGGACTGGCCAAGCGGCCGGACGTGCTCGCCGCCTACTGGGACGGCGGGCTGGCCCGCCTGGTCGTGCAGACGGCCCAGGACGCGGTCACCGACCGGGTGGTGGACCGGGCGACGGAACTGGCCACCGCACAACAGCTGGAACGCCCTGACGAGGACGTCCTGGAACCGGTCCATCCCGGCCACCCCGGGGGTGTCCGCTCCGGGGCGCTCGCCGTCGCGTGCGACGCGGCGGGCATCGCCACCGCGGTGGCCGCGCGCGCGGTCCGGTTGAAGGGGCCTCCGCACCTCGTCACCGCCGGCGTCACGCTGCTGCGCGAGGACCCGCGGGTACGGGCGGTCCTGCGGCGCCGCCTGGGTCGCTCGGCCACCGACCTGGTGCTGGCCGGTGTCAACGCCGCCGCCGCGGGCATCGGGCAGTCGCCGACCGCCCTCGCGCTGGACGCCGCGCTGCGGGTGGCCCGTCTGACCGAGGCCGTCGCCCGGGCGGCGGCCTTCGACGCCGCCCACGACACGCTCTGCGCACCGGAGCGGCTGAGCCTGGCCGGCAGCCAGGTCGCCCGCCCGCCCGTGCACCGCTGCCCGGGCGAGGAGTACCGGGACCAGGCCGTCACCGGAACGCTCCTCGGCGCTGCCGGAACGCTCCTGTTCACGCACGACGCCCACGAGGTCTCCGAGGCCCTGCTGGCCGGGAACCCGAAGGCCGCCCGCTACGGCCCGGCCGCCTTCACCGCGGCCCTCGGCACGGAACTGGCCCGCGAAGGCGTCCTGGTGCGCAACCTCGACCGGCTGCGCCAGCTGGAACTCGTCGACACCGTGGTCCTGCACCCGCAGGCGCTGCGCGGCACCCGGCGCACGGTCCTGGACGTCAACCCGAACGTGACCGACTGGGAGCACGACCGGCTGTGGCAGGCGGCGACCGCGGCGCTGGAGCCGGGCGCCCGGCCGACCGACCGCCAACCCACCGGCGAGGAAGCGGAGTTGGACCTGCGCCCGGTGCCGGACCAGCGCGACTGCGACACCGGCCTGATGATCGCCTCCTCGGCCGGCAGGGACGTCGGCACCGTGCTGGTCGGCTGGGAGATCGACCCGCTGGCCGAGGCCGCCCTGGACGCGGCCCGCCGGGCCGGGCTCCACGTCGTGGTCCAGGACGACGGGACACTGGGCGACTTCGCCGCACTGGCGGACGAACTCGTGGGCGCGGAGCGGCCGTTGGCCGAGGTGGTCCGACAACTCCAGCGCGACGGCCGGGTGGTGCTGACGGTGGCCCATGTCCCGTGCGGTGACGCCGCGACGCGGCAGGGGCCGGACGGGGCCGCCCACGAGGTGCTCGCCGGCCTGCTGCGCAGCGACATCGCCGTCTCGCTCACCGACGACCGGAGTGCGGTCGTGTGGGGTGCGGACATCCTGCTGCTGCGCGGCCTGACCGGCGCGTGGCGGCTGCTGGCGGCGATCCCGGCCGCGCGCGCGGTCGGGGAGCACTCCAAGGTCTTCGCCGAGGCGGGCGCGGCGCTCGCCGGGCTGATGGTGGTGACGAGGGGCGCGCGTTCGAGACTCCTCACCTTCCCGCCCGGCTTCCGGATCAGCCCGGTCAACGCCGCCGCTGCCGCCGCGCTCGTCTCGGGCTGGCGGGCCGCCCTCGGCGTGAGCGCCGGTCGCGCGCCGCGTCCACTGCCGCGGGTGCCCTGGCACGCCCTGCTGCCGCAGGAGGCGCTGACGCGCCTGCGCGCCACCGCCCGGGCGCGCGAGCCGGCCGTGCCCCCGGGCCTGCGCGCGACGGCGGACCGGGTCGTACGGCTGCCCGTGTTCACCCCGGCGCGCCTGACGGTCCGTCTGCTGGCGGCGGTGCGCGCCGAACTGCGTGACCCGATCACCCCGCTGCTGCTCGTCGGGGCGGTGGCTTCGGCACTGCTGGGCTCCACCGTGGACGCCCTGCTGGTGGTCGGCGCGATGGCCGTGAACGCGCTGGTCGGCGGCGTGCAGCGGCTGCGGGCCGAGCGCGCGCTCGCCGGCCTGAAGCTGGGAGAGCGTCAACAGGCCCGGCGGGTGGTCGACGTGGAGTCCGGGAAGGCCCGGACGGTGGAGGCCGGGCGGCTGTCGCCGGGTGAGGTGATCGAGCTCTACACCGGTGACGTGGTGCCGGCCGACGCCCGGCTGCTGGAAGCCGAGGACCTGGAGGTCGACGAGTCCTCGCTGACCGGCGAGTCGCTGCCGACCGCCAAACAGGTGGCCGCCACGCCGCGGGCTCCCGTGGCCGAGCGCCGCTGCATGGTCTTCGCGGGCACCACGGTGGTCGCGGGACACGGCCGCGCGGTGGTGGCCGGCACGGGCGAGGAGACCGAGGCGGGTCGGGCGGCGCATCTGGCCTCGCACGCCCAGCAGGCCCCCGGCGTACAGGCGCGGCTGCACGAACTGACCAGCCGGATGCTGCCGTTCACCCTGCTGGGCGGTGCCGCCGTGACCGGCCTGTCGCTGCTGCGCGGCCGGCCCGTACGGCAGGCGGTCCGCGGCGGGCTGGCGGTCGCGGTGGCCGCCGTCCCCGAGGGCCTGCCGCTGGTGGCGACCGTCGCACAGCTGGCCGCGACCCGCCGGCTCGGCCGGCTCGGCATCCTGGTCCGCACTCCCCGCGCGCTGGAGGCGCTCGGCCGGACGGACACCGTCTGCTTCGACAAGACCGGCACCTTGACGGAGAACCGGCTGCACGTGGACCGGATCGCCACCGCCGACGGCGTCGGACACGCGGCCGACGCCGCCGACGCGGCCCCGGTGCTCCAGGCCGCCGCGCTGAGCTGCCGGACCCCGGAGGCGGAGGCGGGCATCCACGCGCACTCCACCGACGAGGCGATCCTCGCCGCGGCCCCGCCCGGGTCACCCTGGACACCCGTCGCGGTCCAGCCGTTCGAGGCCAGCCGGGGGTACGCGGCCGCCGTCGCGACCGACGCGGGCGGCGCACGCTTCCGGGTGGTGAAGGGCGCACCGGAGACGGTTCTGCGGGCCTGCGAGGCCGACGACCGGGCCGGCGCCGCCGCGCAGAGCCTGGCGGCGGACGGCCTGCGGGTGCTGGCGGTGGCCCGGGAGCGGCTGACGCCCGGCGAGGAGCCGGCCGAGGTACTGGGCCGGCCCCCGGCGGGCATGGAGCTCCTCGGGTTCGTCGGGCTCGCCGACACCCCGCGCCCCAGTTCCGCGCCGCTGGTGGCCGACCTGCGCGCGGCCGGCGTGCGGCCCGTCATGCTCACCGGCGACCACCCGCAGACGGCCCGGGCCCTCGCCGTCCGGCTCGGCTGGCCGGAGGACGTCGTGGTGGTCACGGGTGACGAACTGGCCGCCCAGGACCGGGCCGGGCGGGCCCGTACCCTGCGCGGGGCCGGCGTGGTGGCCAGGGTCGCGCCCGAACAGAAGCTGCACGTGGTGGAGGCCCTCCAGGCGACCGGGCGGGTGGTGGCCATGGTCGGGGACGGCGCGAACGACGCCGCGGCCATCCGTGCCGCCGACGTCGGCATCGGCATCGCCGCGCGCGGCTCGGCGGCGGCCCGCAACGCGGCCGACCTGGTGATCACCAGTGACGACCTGTCGATGCTCGTCGCCGCCGTCGCCGAGGGCCGCGCGCTGTGGCGCAGCGTGGCGGACGCGATCAGCGTGCTGATCGGCGGCAACGCCGGCGAGATCGGCTTCTCGGTGCTCGGCACCCTGCTCTCCGGCTCCTCGCCGTTGTCCACCAGGCAGATCCTGCTGGTCAACCTGCTGACGGACATGTTCCCGGCCATGGCGGTCTCGGTCACTCCCCGGGACGAGGCCGTCGGCGACCGGCCGGACGGCGAGCGGCCGGACGGCGAGCGGCCGGACGGCGAGTCCGCCCTGGCGGACAGCGTGCCCGTCGGCCTGGCGGCGCTCGGCGAGCCGCTGACCCGGCAGATCCGCCACCGGGGCGTGGTCACCACGCTGGGCGCGACGACGGCCTGGCTGATCGGCACGGTCACCCCCGGCTCCGCACGGCGGACCGGCACGATGGCGCTGTGCGGAGTGGTCGGCGCCCAGCTCGCGCAGACCCTGGCGGGGCGGCGGCGCAGTCCGCTGGTGCTGGTGACCGTCCTCGGCTCGGCCGCCGTACTGGTCGGCCTGGTCGAGACGCCCCTCGTCAGCCAGTTCTTCGGCTGCACGCCGCTGGGCCCGGTGGCCTGGACCGGAGTCGCCGTCGCGATCGCCGTCGCCGCGTGGGCGCCGCGCGCGATGCCGACGCTCGACCGGCACCTGGCTACGCTCGGAGCACGCCTGGGCGCGTAGGGCGCCCTGCACACCGTCACCGCACTCGACGGCGGGCAGCGCCCGCACAGCCCGGCCACCTCCCTGACCGGGGCCGCCGACGGCACCCCCGTCGCGGTGAAGGTCAGCGCCGGCGTCAGCCGGTGGGCGACCAGCCGGATCAGCGCCACCGCACCCGTACCAGCTCAGCGGCCCGGGCGTCCGCACCGGGGACGCGGCGCCGGTCCTCCCGCCGGCCGCCGGACGTCCGGGTCGCTGCGGGGCGACGGGCACGACGGATACGGCGCGGTGCCGAGCGGGGTCAGAGGCCGTTCAGGGCGGAGACGAGGCTCGCGACGGTGACGGTGTTGAAGACGAAGGCGATGAGGGAGTTGGCGGCCACCGTGCGGCGCATCTCCCGGGAGAGCACCATGACGTCGGTGGTCCCGAAGGTGGTCATCAGGGAGACGGCGAAGTACAGGTAGTCGAGCCAGGTCGGGGGGTGGCCGCCGGGGAACTCCAGGGCCCGTTCGTCCTCCACCAGGTTGTCGGCCTGGAAGGCGACCGCGAAGCAGACCGCCACGCAGGCCCAGGCGAGCACGACCAGGGCGAGGGCGACCAGCGCGCGGGGCACCGGGGCGAGGTCGGAGCCCAGGTGGCCGGGGCGCCAGACCATCGCGACGGCCATGGCGGCGGCCGCGATGACGATCGAGACGCCCGGGCAGGGGGCCGTTCCGAGCACGTAGCGCTGGAGCAGCGTGCCGCGCTCCGTGCGCCGGGCCCAGGTGCGCACCCGCTCGGCGGGGGCGGTGGAGAAGACCAGCGCGGTGATCGCGAAGTACGGCAGGAGGTAGGCGAGCAGCACCAGGACGCCCACGTCCGCGCCCGAGACCCGCCACCAGCCGTCGTCCAGGACGGACAGCAGCAGGGCCGTGCCCGTGGCGATCAGCAGGCTCGCGGCGGAACGGGGGCGTTCCGCGAGCCACCGGTCGCTTCCCGGGCTGGCGCTCACGCCGGGGGGCTCGACGGCGCGCCGCGGACGACGGCCAGGGAGACCACCGCGGCCGCGAAGCCCAGCAGCGCGCCGGCCGCGACGTCGCCCGGGTAGTGCACCCCGGTGTGGATGCGGGAGTAGCCGACCGCGGCCGCGAGGGCGCCGAGCGGCACCGCGAGCGGCGGCAGCAGCACGCCGACGGTGGTGGCGAAGGCCGTCGCCGAGGCGGTGTGCCCGGACGGGAAGGAGGCCGACGCCGGCATCCGCACCTGGCGCCCGACCACCACCCGGGCCACTTCCCGGTCGGGCCGGGCGCGGCGGACCAGCCGCTTGCCGACCAGGTTCGCCGTCACCGAGGCCAGGGCCACCGCGCCGACCCCGGCCACCGCGGCCTGCCGGGGGCGGCCGGGCCGCACGGCGAGGAGGGCGGCGACGGCCAGCGAGAGCTTCGAGTGGTCGGCGGCCCGGGAGAGCCGGCGCAGCGCGGTGTCCAGGGCCGGCGTGGGGGTCGCGGCGACGGCCGCGTAGACGGCGCCGTCCACCGCCCGCAGGTCGGTGAGCACCGCCTCGACGGCGCAGTCCGCGGACGGGGCGGGCTGGTGGGTCGGGTCAGTCACGGGTCGGCCCCTCCGTGGTTTGGTCGGTGCTCGGGTCGGTGCTCGGGTCGGAGCCCCGGTCGTTGCTCGGGTCGGGGCCCGGGTCCGCGGCCGGCGGGGAGTCGCGGTCGGTGCGGCCGAAGGCGAGGGCGGCCAGCCGGCGCCAGTCCACGGGCGGCGTGGGGGCGGGGACGCCCGGACGGTCGCGCGGCACCAGGACCCGCAGGGCCCGCGGGTGCAGCGTGCACACCACCGGTACCGGCATCCGCAGCGCCTCGCCGTCGACCGCCACCGGGATCTCCTCCTCGGCGGCGGTCACCTCGGCCCGCCGTGCCGTCAGCTCGGCCAGCCCGGTGGACCGGGTGCCGCGCACCACCAGGTCGGCGGCCTCCGCCGGGCCCTCCACCCGGATGGCCAGCACCCCGAGCCGGCCGCCGTCGAGCCGCGGGCGGCGGCCGCCGAGGCCGAGGTCGTCGGCCGAGCCGTACGGGTTGTTGCTGACCAGCACGGCCTGCTGCCCGCTGAGCAGGGCGGTGTCGACCCGGGCGTCGACCCGCCGCACGCCCTCGCCGACCAGCAGCTCCGGCAGCAGGCGCAGGGCGGTGCCGGTCTTGTCGTCGCGGTACCCGGGCTGCTGCACGACGTCGGCGTACACGCCGAAGGAGACGGTGTTGACGAAGGCCCGGCCGGCCACCTCGCCGAGGTCGACCCGCAGCTCCTCGCCGTCGGTCAGCGCCTCCAGCGCGCGGGCCGGGTCGGCGCGGTCGAGGCCGAGGTCCAGCGCGAAGTGGTTGCGGGTGCCGGCGGGGATCACCAGGAACGGCAGGCCCTGCTCGGCGGCGACGGCCGCGACCAGGGCCTGGGTGCCGTCGCCGCCCGCCACGCCGAGCAGGTCCGCTCCCCCGGCCGCGGCCTCGCGGGCCAGCGCGGCGACGTCGGCGGGCGCCCCGGGGTCGAGCAGGGCCACCCGGGCGCCGAGCTCCTCGGCCCGCTCGACCAGCCCGAAGCGGCCGACCTTCCCGCCGCCGGACGCGGGGTTCATGATCAGGAACGGCCGCTGCCGTCGGGGCACCGGGGTCGCCCGCATCGGCGGGACCGGGGCGGCCCGGCGCAGCGCCGCGCGGGCGAAGGCCAGCGCGGCGCCCCAGCACGCGACGATGACCAGGGCCGTCAGCCACAGCTGGTGGTGGGCGAAGACCACCAGCAGCCCGACCGGCGCCGCGAGGGCGACGAGCAGCCCGAAGACCCGGACCGCGCCGCGGTAGGCCAGGAACCACCAGACGCCGGCCGCCCAGACGACCAGCCCGAGCAGCCCCGCCAGGAGCACCGTCAGCCCGCGCTCCCCCAGCGCGACCAGCAGCATCCCGGCGGCGCCGGCCGCCGTCAGCAGGGCGCAGCGCGCGAGCAGCGGCGCGCCGGAGCCCGCGCGGGCGTCAGCCGTCCGTGTCCCGTCGATCTCGTCCTCCCGCGCCACGCCGTCCCCGCGCCGCGTCCCCTGGGCCCGGCCGGGCGCGGTCGTTGCCAGCAGCCTGCGCACTCCCGCCGCCGGAGGCATCCCCGGCAGGGCCGTCCGGATGACGGGACGGCGCCGGGCGGGCGGACGGACGGGGCCGATCCCGCGGGCAGACGGACGGGCAGACGAACAGCGGCCCGCAAACCGCCCGCCCGGCCCCGTCGGCCCGCTTGGACGGACCGCATGGGCAGCAGCACGACGACCACGCCGACGGTGGACGTGTCGGTGGACGGGGAGGCGGACGGGCCGATCCCCGGCCCGTACTCGATGGTGAGCTTCGGCGCGGTGGTCGCCGGGTGGCACGACCGGGAGGGGTTCCGGCGGCCGGGGCCGGGCGCGGCGGCGTTCTACCGGGAACTGCGGCCGATCAGCGCCGAGTACCTCCCGGAGGCGCCGGCGGTGTCCGGGCTGGACCGCGCGGCCCCGGAGACGGACGGGGCCGATCCCGCGGCGGCGGTGCGGGAGTTCGGCCGCTGGGTGGAGGGGGGTGCGCGGCGGCCCGGACGGGCGGCGGTACCGGCCGGTGATGGTGGGCTACCCCGGCGGGTACGACTGGCAGTTCCTCTCCTGGTGCCTCATGCGGTTCACCGGCTCCGGCCCGTTCGGGCACTCCGGCTGCCTGGCCGTGAAGAGGCTGTACGCGGCCCGCGCCGGGGTGCCGTTCGCCGGCATCGGGAAGCGGTCGACGCCGCCGGAGCTGCTGCCCGGCCTGCCGCACACCCACCACGCGCTGGACGACGCCCGGGAGCAGGCCGGGCTGTTCGCGAACCTCTGGGAGTGGGACGGGGCTACCGGGCGTCCGGGGTGAGCGCGAGGACGGCGAGG
Source organism: Kitasatospora sp. NPDC018619 (assembly GCF_044391605.1). Lineage (NCBI taxonomy): Bacteria > Bacillati > Actinomycetota > Actinomycetes > Kitasatosporales > Streptomycetaceae > Kitasatospora > Kitasatospora sp. NPDC018619. The sequence continues at coordinate 12,230 of NZ_JBISAI010000008.1, read as the reverse complement.
TCGTCGGCGAGCGGGCCGGCGTACCGGTGGACGTCCTGGGCGAGGAAGGAGACCACCCGCTCGGGGGCGGTGGTGCCGAGGGCGGCGAGGCGCGGGGCCAGCGGGTAGAAGGCGCCGGTGCTGTCGCGGGCCTCGCTGACGCCGTCGGTGTAGAGCAGGAGGGTGTGGCCCGGGGGCAGCGCCACCGCGACGGCCTTGCTGCGCTCGTCGGCGGGGCCGAGGTGGCCGAGGCCGAGCGGGAGCTCCTCGGCGCAGGAGACCGGGGCGATGCCCGCGCCGCCGAGGAGCAGCGGGGTGGTGTGGCCGCGGTTGACGATCTCCACGCAGTCCGAGCCGGGCCGGTACTGGAGCAGGACGGCGGTGACGAACAGTTCGTCGTCGCCGCGGTCGGCGGCGTCGCGCAGCACCGCGCGGTCCAGCTGGTCGGCGAGGTCGACCAGCCCGGGGGTGTCGTGCGAGGCCGCCCGGAAGGCGCCGAGCACGTCCGCGACGGTGCGGACCGCGCCCAGGCCCTTGCCCCGGACGTCGCCGAGCAGCACCCGCACGCCGAAGCGGGTCTCGCAGACCTCGTACAGGTCCCCGCCGACCAGGGTGTCGGCCCGGGCCGGGCGGTAGAGGCCGGCCACCCGCAGCCCGCCGGCCCGCTCGGGCACCGGGCGCAGCACGGTGCGCTGGAGGGTCTCGGCGACCGTCCGGGCCTGGAGCAGGTGGCGGTTCTGCCGGGTGCGCTGCCAGGACAGCGCGGTGCCCATGACGCCGGAGAGCAGGGTGGCGATGTAGACCCAGACGTGGTGCTGCTCGTCGACGTGGCCGGCGCGCAGGGCGAGGGCGAGCTGGAAGCCCAGTGAGCCGACCGTGGTGACGGCGGTCAGCACCGGGCCGTAGCTGAACGCGGCCACCACGGGCAGCGCGGTCAGCAGGAAGCCGGCCGCGACGGCGTCCGGGACGACGGCCTCGGCGACCAGGTCCAGCACCAGCAGGAGCACCGGCAGCCAGGGCACCCACCGCGGAACCCCGGGCTCCGGCGCCGCGGGGCGCGGCGGGCGGGGTGAGGTGGACACGGCGGGACCTCCCGGCAGGCGGCCGTTCCGGGCGATCAGTCCGAAATAGCCGGTTTGGTCCCTCCATGCTCTCCCACGGACGGCCCTGCCACGAACGGCCGAACGTCCCGGCTCCCGGGGCCGGAGGAGCCAGTCCCCCGGCCCCGGGGGCGCAGCGTCAGCGGACGGTCACCGGCAGGGTCTCGTAGCCGCGCAGCACCAGGCGGTCGCGCCGGGTCGGGACGCCGCCCGGGGCGAGCCGGGGGAAGCGGTCGAGCAGGGCGGGCACCGCGACCTCGGCCTCCAGCCGGGCCAGTTGGGAGCCCAGGCAGAAGTGGGTGCCGCCGCCGAAGCTGAGCGGCTGGCTGTCGGTGCGGGTCGGGTCGAACAGCTCGGGGCGCTCGTACCGGGCCGGGTCGTGGTTGGCCGAGCCGATCAGCAGGGTCACCGCGTGGCCGGCCGGGACCGGCAGGCCCTCGACGGACAGGCCCTCCTCCAGCGCGACCCGCCCGGTGGCCTGCACCGGGGAGTCGAAGCGCAGCACCTCGTCGGTGAAGCCGGCCGGGGTGACCGCGCCGCTGCGCAGCCCGGCGGCCGCCTCGGGGTGGCGGAACAGCAGGGCCAGGCCGTTGCCGAGCAGGTTGGTGGTGGTCTCGAAGCCGGCCACCAGCAGCAGCACCAGGTTGGCCAGCAGCTCCCGGGCGGAGAGCCGCTCGTCGTCGGCGGCGGCGATCCGGGCCAGGTCGGTGACCAGGTCGTCCTGGGGGCGGGCCAGGCGCTCGGCGGCCAGCTCGGTGAAGTACCCGGCCAGCTCGTCGGCTGCCGCGTCGGCGGCGGCCAGTTCGTCCAGGTCCTGGATGATCTCCAGCGCGACGGTCAGGTCGGAGGCGAGGTCCCGGAAGCGGTAGCGGTCCTGCTCGGGGACGCCGAGCAGCTCGCAGATCACCCCGACGGGCAGCCGGAAGGCGAAGGCGTCCATGAAGTCCACCGGCGAGCCGTCGGCGCCCTGCTCGGCCATCCCGTCCAGCAGCCGGCCGACCGCCGCCTCCACGGCCGGGCGCAGCGCGGCGACCCGGCGGGCGGTGAACACCGAGGCGATCAGCGAACGGACCCTGGGCTGGTCCGGGGCGTTGCGCTGGAGGATCGAGCGGCCGAACAGCGCGAGCGAGGAGTGCTCGGTGTACTCGGGGGCCAGGCCGGCCATCATCTCGGCGGTCGCGACGCCGAAGGCGGGCGTGCGCAGCACCCGGTTGACCGCCGCGTAGCCGCTCGCCACGAACATGCCCTCGCCGGCCGGGACCACCGGGCCCAGCTCCCGGGCCCGCGCGTACAGCGGGTACGGATCGGTCCTGACCTCCGTGGTCATCAGCTGTTCGATGATCGCCGCGCCGTCCATCCGGGGCTCCCCTCCCGAGACCGTGCTTCCTGTCCGGTCAACCGCCGGTGGGGGCGGCGGAGTTCCCGTACGGACCGGTCCGGGCGCGGCAGGTGCCGCGGCGGGGACATCCGGGCGCGGCGGGTGCCGCGGCGGGAACCGGCGGCTCGGTAGGGTGGCGGGCATGGAGATCTGGATCAACCCGCGGTGCAGCAAGTGCCGGACCGCGCTCGGTGAGCTGGACGCCGCCGGAGTCGAGTACACCGTGCGGCGCTACCTGGAGGAGCCGCCGACCGCCGCCGAACTGGTGCGGGTGCTGGAGCGCCTGGGCCTGGAGCCGTGGGACATCACCCGCACCGACGAGCAGGTCGCGAAGGACCTGGGGATGAAGGACTGGCCCCGGGAGGAGGGCTCGCGGGACCGCTGGATCGCGGCGCTCGCCGAGCACCCGATCCTGATCCAGCGCCCGATCATCACCGCGGACGACGGGCACGCCGTGGTGGCCCGCACCCCCGAGGCCGTCAAGTCCGTTCTGCCGTAGGGCCGGCGCGGCCCGGGCGGCCTCGATGGGCACCCCGGCCGCCCGGGCGGGCCCGGGCCGGTCAGTGGACCTGGATCCGCTCGACCGGCCCGCCCGGGTGCCAGTTGGACACCAGCAGGTGGCCGCCCTCCACGGTGGTGTGCACCACCTGGTCGAGCTCCAGCCGGAAGGCGTGGAACGGGCCGGGCGGCGGCTCGGGAAGGTCCCCGGCGAAGGCGGCGAGTTCGGTCTCGTCGGTGACCTCCACCGCCCGCCCGGAGACCTTGGAGTCCCCGCCCGCCATGGTCTCGTCCCCCGGGTGCGCGTGCAGCGCGAAGCGGGCGTCGCGCTGCAGGTCGCGGGCCTTGACCGCGCCGTGCATCGACCCGATCCACAGGTCGGCCCCGACGAACTCGACCTCCGTCCCGCTCACCCGGGGCGATCCGTCCCTGCGCAGCGTCGCCAGGACGTGGTGCTTGTTCGCCTCGAACCGGGCCCGGACCAGCGGCGCCAGGTCGGGGGCCTCGTGCTCGAAATCCTGCCAGGTAGCCATGGCGCCAGTCTGGCACCCGGCACCGACAACCGCCGTGCGGCCCAGGGCCGCGGGCCCGGTCGCGGACCGGTCTCCGGGCCGTTGTCGGTGGCCGGTGCCACACTGGCGGGGTGACGACCACGACCACGTACATCGCCTTCCTGCGCGCCGTCAACGTCGGCGGCCGGACGGTGCGGATGGAGCGGCTGCGGGAGCTCTTCGGCGAGCTCGGGCTGGGGAACGTCCGCTCCTACATCCAGAGCGGCAACGTCTTCTTCACCACCGCCGAGCCGGACCGCGCGGCGCTGACCGGGCGGATCGAGGAGCACCTGGAGCAGGCGCTCGGCTACCGGGTGCCGGTGCTGCTGCGCACGGTGGACGAGGTGGCCGCGCTGCTGGCCGCCGAGCCGTTCCGGGGCGTCGAGGTGACGCCGGACGTCCGGCTGGTCGTCGCCTTCCTCTCCGAGCCGCTGCCGGCCGCGCTCGCCCTCCCCTACCGCTCACCGAAGGGCGACGTCGAGGTGCTCGGCGCCGACCGGGGGGCGGCCTACGTCGTGGTCCGCCTCCAGGACGGCAAGTGGGTCACCAAGGACCTGTTCGGCAAGGCCTACCGGGGCGCGGTCACCTCGCGGTTCCTGCACACCACGGAGAAGATCCTGGCCGCCGCCCGCAGGAGCTGACGGCCCGTCCGCACGCCCCGAGGGCGCGGAACCGCCCGGCCGGGCGGGGCGTCTGGACTGCCGTGACGTACGAACCCCGCACCCGCGCGCCGCACGGCCTGGACAGCCGGAGCCGGCCGCGCCGACAATTCGGCCATGACGCCTCCTGAGTTGCCGACCGGCGCGGCCGGGCCGGCCGGCGCACTCCGGCCCTCCGACGCCGAGCGGGAGCGGGCCCTGGGGATGCTGCGGGACGGCGCGGGCAGCGGGCGGCTCTCGCACGAGACCTTCCTCGGCCGGATGGACGTCGTCCTGCGGGCCACCAGCCGCGGCGAGTTGGACGCGGCGGTGGCCGGGCTGCCGACCGGCGGGCCGGTCGAGCGCTTCGTGCTACGGACGGTCGGGCGGATCTCCGCGTTCGGCGACCGGCTGGGCCGGGCCTGGCGCACGGAGCGGCTGCCGGGCCTGAGCCTGCCGCAGGGCGGGGTGCGGCAGCTGACGATCGGCCGGCTGCCCGGCTCGGGGCTGCGGCTGCACGACGCCTCGGTGTCCCGGAACCACGCCGAGCTGCGGCACGAGCGGGACGGCTGGGTGCTGTACGACCTCGGCTCGACCAACGGCACCCACGTGAACGGGCGCCGGATCGCGGGCGGCGTGCCGGTCCGGCCCGGCGACCAGGTGCGGTTCGGGAACCTGGAGTTCAGGCTGGCCGCGTTCTGACCGGGTGCGGGCCCGGACCGATCGGGCCGGGCCCGGTGCTGCGCCGGGGATGGCGCACGGTGACCGGAAGGCGGCTCGCGGGACGAGCGCACGGGCAACGGCTGGTATGACTGGAGCATGCAGGAAGAGACGGCACGCTCCGCGATCGACACGTTCATCTCCGCGTTCAACGCCTCGGACGACAGCTATGTGACTGCCCTGCTCTCCCGGGCCCTGACCTCGGACGTGGTCTTCTGGGGGCCGCTCGGCCGCAGCGAGGGGATCGCGGCGGTCGAGCGGTTCGTGCTGGACATCCGGCACCACCCCGCGGGGACCGGCACGATGGAGCGCTGCTCGGCGGTGGACATGCCCGACGAGTGGGCCCGGTACCAGTGGGCCTTCACCATGCCGGACGGAGGCCCCCACCTGACCGGGACGGACGTCGTTCACCTGCGACGGAGCCTCATCGACCAGCTCATCGTCTTCGCGGGGGAGATGGAGCCGGCCGCCCCCTGAGTCGGCCCCGCCCCGGAGCCTGCCCCGCCCCCGGAGCCGGCCTCCTGCCGCCGTCCGGGAGTGTCGGTGGCGGGTGCGAGGATGCCGCCATGACCGAGCAGACCACCCCCGACGTGCTGCACGCGGCCCAGGAGCTGGCACGCGGGTTGATCCGGTGCGGCTTCCAGGAGCCGGACGAGATAGCCGAGTCCCTGGTCGAGGCCTTCGACGACCAGGGACTGGCGCAGGAGGAGGCGGAGCGGATCGTCGCTCCGCTGTGGACGGCGCGGCTGGCCGAGCAGGCTTCCTGGCCGGAGACGACCGACGTGGACCTGCTGGCGGACGCCTTCGACGCGCTGGAGGAGCAGGGCATCGTCGCGGCGATGGACTTCACCTGCTGCGCGGGCTGCGGCTACGCGGAGATCGGCGGCGAGGCCGGGGAGGACTCCGTCGGCTTCGTCTTCTTCCACCGGCAGGACACCGAGGCGGCGGCCGCCGGGCGGGGGCTGATGCTGCGCTACGGCGGGTTCCGCGCCGGGGAGGAGGCGGGCGAGGTCTCGGAGCGCCGGACGGTGGAGGTCGGTCGGGCGGTGGTCGCCGCGCTGGAGGCGGTCGGGCTCGACGCGCAGTGGGACGGCTCGCCGCACACGACGATCCGGGTCGCCCCGCTGGAGTGGCTCAACCGCCTGCCGCAGTAGCCCCGGGCGGCGGGGCCGGGCGGGCCCGCTCGACGTGCACCTCGGCGTAGTGGTCGCCCCTGTTCGCCTTGCGCAGGGTGACCCTCACTCCCCCGACGGAGGTCTCGGTGCCCTTGGCGGCCGTCCTGCGGCTGTCGCCGATGGTCACCTCGGCCGAGTCGTCGGTGATCCCGCCGACGGTCATCGTCATCGGGTTGTCGCCGCCGAAGACCTTGACGGTCTTGGTGCCGTCGGCCCCGTCGGTCTTGATCCCGACGGTGCACTTGTAGTCGTCCAGGCAGAGGGCCACGCCGCCCTCGCAGGCGGTCAGCCCGGCGCCGAGCACCAGGACGGCGCCGGCGGCCAGGAGGGCGGGGCCGCGCCGGAACCGCGGGCGATGGCGGGTGCGGTACGGGTGGGAGGTGCTGCGCGCTGTGGTCATGCCGTCGACGGTAGGGCGGCGGGCGCGGCCCGCCATCGACCGCCGGCGTGACGCCTCCCCTGGTCCGGCCCGGAGCCGCAGGGGCTGTCGCCCCCGAGAGCGCTGGTTCGAATCCCCTAGGGGGAACGGTGAGTTGGCGCGGCGCCCCAGCCATCGGAAGCTGCCGTCATATGCCGGAGGCCCGTGCCGGAGGCGTATGCCACGCGCGTAGATCAACGCCCGCGAAAAGGCCGCCCCTCAGTCGGCGACGCCCCCCAGGCCGAGCCCACCGAAACCGGGGCCGGTGCCGGAGCCGGTGCCGAGCCCCGCGCCGGGGCCGAAGGCGGTGTCCTCGGCCGGGCCGTCCACCGGGCCCCACAGCGGCGAGGTGCAGCGCTGGTAGGTCGCGTGCCAGTGCGGCCAGTTGCGGGCCACGTCGTCGTCGCACTCGGCCAGCAGCCGCTCGACCAGCGCCGGCTCCACGCCCTCCAGCAGCCAGGCCAGCGCGTCCGCCAGGCCCGGCCCCTCGGCCAGCCGCAGCAGGTCCAGCAGCTCGCCGAGCCCGCCGAGCCGGGAGCCCTCGGCGACCACCCGCTCCATCCGGGGCAGCAGTTGCCGCTCCTCGATCCGCAGGTGGGTCTCCAGCCGGGCCGCCAGGTCCTCCACCGCGTAGGCGACCGGCCAGGCGCTGCCGGTGTCCCGGCTGGCGATCCGCACCAGCGTGGTGACCCGGGTGAAGGAGTGGTCCAGGTTGTGGTGGTCGTCCTCCAGCCAGTTGAGCAGCAGCCGCAGCTCGGGCGCGAAGCGGCGCACGATCGGCCAGAGCCGGCTGTCCTGCTGCTCGTGGTGGCAGGTGAGCATCGCGGTGACGAAGTTCCAGTGCCGCAGCAGCGCCTCGCCCTGGTGGTCCTCGCCGGGCTGGAGCAGCCGCAGCGCGGTGGGCAGCCGGGCGAGGTCCCGGCGCAGCGCGGCGTGCACCAGGCGCAGCCCGGCGAACCGGAGGGTGGCCGGCTCGTCGTCCGCGGCCCGGCCGTACGCGTCCGCGCCCAGCGGGTCGGCTCCGGGCTGGCCCTGCGCGGGCACGGTGGGGAGGGGCTGGGGCACCAGATGGATCGGCATCGGACTCTCTTCACGGCTTGGGGCACGGCGGGTGGCGGCGGCCGGTGGAGGACCGCCCCCAGCCAAGGTGCTCGCAGTCGATCAGAAGGGAATCAATGTCCGATTGACGCGCAGGTCACGGGCTTGCGAACGACGGGGCCCGACGGCGCCCCGAGCCCCGCCCGAACCCGCCCGGAAACGGCGCCGCCGGCGCCGGGAGCGCGAACGCGTCCGGGCACCGGCGACGGTGGCAGAAGTGGGGCGGGGGCAGGACGGCGGTGCCGGTTCCCCGCGGGCCTCAGTCCGCCGCCGGCCCCGCCAGGTGGGCGGTGAGCCACACCAGGGTGTCCGGGATCATCTTCTTGAAGTCCGAGGTGAGGTGCTTGCCGCCGGGCTGCTCGTGGTACTGGAGGCTCACCGGCGGCACCGCCTTCTCCACCCAGGACTTGACCACCTTGGTCTCGTACGGGTTGGCGCCGCCCGCGGTGACCAGCATGCTCACGTCCGCCTTGCCCTGGGTGACCAGCACGTCCGGGTTGTTGGCGGCCCGCTCGGCGTCGTGGCCCTTCCACAGCCCCGAGTCCGGGATGAAGTAGCCGTCGATCGGCACCGCGGCCTTGTAGACCTGCGGGTACTGGAGGGCGAGCTTGGCGCTGCAGAAGCCGCCGGTGGAGGCGCCCATCACGCCCCAGCCGTCGCGGCCCTTCAGGGTGCGGAAGTTGGCGCGGACGAAGTCCGGGATGTCCTCGGCCATCCAGGTCGCCATCTTGGGCTGGCCCGGGATGTCGGAGCAGTCCAGCGCGTTCTTCTCGTCGCCGTTGAAGTTCTGCACCGGCATGATCATGATGAACGGGTGGGACTTGCCCTCCTTGACCAGCCGCTCGTTCTCCTCCTGGATCGGCAGCTGGTTGTCGGTCCAGGTGTTGTAGCCGTTGCTCTGGCCGCCCGCGAACAGGGTGAGCACGGGGAAGCCCGTCCTGGCGTACTTGGGGTCGTTGTACTCGGGCGGGAGCCAGACCCAGACCTGGCCGGTGACGCCGGACTTCGCGCCGGTCACCTTGGTCATCATGATCGGGCCGGCGGCGGTGTCCCGCGACTTGCTGAGGGCGGCGGCGGGCCCGGTGGGCATCAGCACCTTGCCGGCGGCGGCCGGGGTCGCGCTGCCGGTCGTCCCGGGGGTGGCACCCGTGGCGCTCGGGCTGCCCGCGGGGCTGCTGCCCGCCGTGGTGGCGCTCGCCGTGGCGCCCCCCTTCCCACCGCCGGAACTCCCGCAGGCCGCGAGCGAGGCGGCCAGGGCGAGCACGGCGGCGCCGGACAGGACGGCGCGGGAACGGGACGACTGCCTAAGCACGGTGAGGACTCTCCGACCGATCTCGCGCCCGGTCCTTCTGACCGGGCGGCGGCCCCCCGGTGGGGCCGGACAGGACCGGGGGCACGGCATGGACGGGGCCCCCGGAATGACGGCGCGCTACCCCGCACCGGGGTGCGCCTTCCTGCGATCTTATGACGAGGGCCGGGGCGGCCCGGTTGCGCGGTGGCCACCGGAAATCCAATGTTTGTTCGCGATCGGGTAAAAGCCTCCACCGGGCCCGCCGGTCGGCGGGGGCCGGTCGGCGGGGGTGAGCGCCGGGGGCCGGCCGAGGCGTCCGGATTGTGGTGGCTTCGACCGGTGACGGCGGCCCGCGGATCCGCGACGATCTTCGGGGCCGACCGGGAACAGCCATCGAGGAGGGCGCCATGACCCAGCAGACCCCCGACCAGCACGCCAACGACCAGCACGCCAACGACCAGCACGCCACCGACCGGCAGGCCACCGGCCCGCGGATCGCCGTGGTCACCGGAGCCGGCAGCGGCGTCGGCCGGGCCGTGGCGGTCGAGCTGGCCGCGGCCGGCTGGCGGACGGTACTGGCCGGCCGCCGGCCCGGGCCGCTGCGGGAGACCGCCCGGCTCTGCGCCGCCCCGGCCGACGCGGTGCCCACCGACGTCACCGACCCGGCCGCGGTGGACGCGCTGTTCGCCGCGGCCGTCGGGCGCCACGGCCGGGTGGACCTGCTGTTCAACAACGCCGGTGCCTTCGGCCCGGCCGTCCCGGTGGACGAGCTGGCGGTCGAGGACTGGCGGGCCGTGGTCGACCTCAACCTGACCGGCGCCTTCCTGTGCGCCCGGGCCGCGTTCCGGCAGATGAAGGCCCAGGATCCGCAGGGCGGCCGCATCATCAACAACGGCTCCGTCTCCGCGCACGTCCCGCGCCCGCACTCGATCGCCTACACCGCGACCAAGCACGCCGTGACCGGCCTGACCAGGTCCCTGTCGCTGGACGGCCGCCCGTACCGGATCGCCTGCGGGCAGATCGACATCGGCAACGCGGCGACCGACATGACGGCGGCGATGGGCGCGGGCGTGCGGCAGGCGGACGGCCGGATCGCCGCCGAGCCGACCATGGACGTGGCCGACGTGGCGCGCACCGTACGGCACATGGCCGGGCTGCCGCTGGAGGCCAACGTGCAGTTCGCCACCGTGCTGGCGACCGCCATGCCCTACATCGGACGGGGCTGACCGCCCGGCCACGCCCCCGGCGGCGCCCCCGCGCAACCGGCCGGGTCCCCGTCGGCACGCCCGACGGGGATCCGGCACGGCCCGCCTGCCCGCGCCTCACGGCCGCCAGGTGTCGTTGAGTGCGACCACCCCGCCCGAGGGCACCGTCGCCGTCCGGTTGGCGCCGGACTCCCAGGTCACCGCGCCGCTCGCGTCCTTGCGCACGTACTTGTACTGGAAGGACGTGCCGGCCGGCAGCGACAGCGCCAGCGACCAGACCGGGTAGCCCGCCGAGGAGAGCGGCAGCGCCTTCGCCGGGTCCCAGCCGCCGAGCGCCGCCGCGTCGCCGACCACGTAGACGTCCTGCCCGGGCGAGGTGGTCGCGTTGACGTTGAAGGAGGCGCCGGAGACGGCCGTACCGGGCCGGACGTACAGCGCGACCGCGTCGCCCGCGCCGACCGTCGCGGTGAACTGCCCGTTCGCGCCGACCTGGTACGTCGGGCCGGTGCAGCCGCCGCCGGCCTGCGGGTCCCCGTGCTGGACGTCGCAGTAGGTGCCGGCGGGCAGCCCGGTCTGGAAGGTCCGGGTGATCGCGCCGCTCTCATGGTTGATCGCCAGGTAGCCCCGGTTGCCGCGGCCGAAGGCGATCGCGTTGCCGCCGTCGGACCACCAGTCGGTCACCCCGGTGCCCGCCACCGCGGTGCGGAAGCCGACCATGTTGGCGATCTGCCGCCAGGCGTGGGTGCAGTTCCACCCGTCCTGGTAGCAGGCGTTGACGGTGCCGCCGTTCGGCGGGCCGTCGTCCTTGTTGGTGAAGGAGTAGCCGGAGTAGACGTTGGGGGCGCCGTACGGGGAGGCCAGCAGGAAGACGTTGGCGAGCGTGTAGGTGTTGCCGTAGCCCGCGTTGAGGGTCGAGCCGTTGCGCTCGGTGTCCCAGTTGTCGACGAAGGTGCGCGCCTGGCCGCTCGGCAGGTACCCCCAGGAGGCGCCCCAGCCGCTGAGGTCGGCGAGCTTGCCGGTGGTGAACACCCGCTTGAGGTCGGTGCCGACCCGGAACTCGTCCAGGTCGCCGGTGCCGGTGTACTCGGTGGGCTGGATCGGCTCGCCGGCGCCGTAGATGACCTCCTGGACCCAGTACGCCCCGGGGTCGGCCGTCCTGGCCCTGATCGCGGCGAGGTCGGCGGCGGCGATGTGCTTGGCGGCGTCGATCCGGTAGCCGTCGACGCCGAGCGAGGCCAGGTCGTCCAGGTAGTGCGCGATGGTGCTCCGGACGTACGCGCTGCCGGTGTCCAGGTCGGAGAGGCTCTCCAGCTCGCAGTTCTGGACGTCGGCGCGGTCCTGGTAGTTGGTGATCGGCTGCCGGCAGCCGTGGAAGTCCTGGGTCTGGTACGTGCCGGGGTAGTCGTACTTGGTGTACGCGGTGCCGCCGGTGCCGGTGCCCGAGCCGGCCGACATGTGGTTGACGACCGCGTCGGCGATCACCTTGACCCCGGCCGCGTGGCAGGCGGTGACCATGTTCCGGAAGGACGTCCGGTCGCCGAGCCGTCCGGCGATCCGGTAGCTGACCGGCTGGTAGGAGGTCCACCACTGCGGGCCCTGGATGTGCTCCTGCGGCGGGGAGACCTCCACGAAGCCGTAGCCCTTGGGCCCGAGGGTGGAGGTGCAGGCCTGGGCGACGGAGTCGAAGCGCCACTCGAAGAGGGTGGCGGTGACGTCCTTCCCGTTGTCGGCGGGCGGGGAGGCCTGGGCGGCGGGGGCGCCGAGGAAGGTGCCGAGCGAGAGCGCGAGCGCCGCCGAAGCGGCGAGCGCACCGGCCGAACGGGCGGGCCGCCGGGTGCGGGTGGGGCCGGACCGACGGGCGGGCGCGGGCAGGCGGGCGGGGGCGGTGGTGACCACGTCGTCTCCTGGGGGTGGCTGGGGTGGGGCAGCCGGAGGTGAAGTCTGCAGGAAGTTTCAGCAACTTGCCGGAAACTTGCAGCGCCGAACCTAGGGCCACCCGCGGGGGCCGTCAAGAGAGAGCACGACAAGGGCCCGGCGGCCGTAGCCGCCGGGCCCCTCACCTGTCCTGGTTCACCGGCCCCTCAGCGGGAGCCGGCCGGGCTCAGCCGGTCTGGACGGAGGTGTCGTCGATCACGAAGCTGGTCTGGAGCGAGGCGTCCTCGGTCCCGGCGAACTTCAC